>NZ_DFCF01000010.1:288033-554218 GCF_002367465.1 Clostridium sp. UBA3061
ATCTTAGAAGGTTTATTAAATGCAAAAATATATTTCTAAATACAACTGAATATTTATATAAACAAATAAATAATAACTAATCAAAAAATTGCTGGTAAATAATTCTTAACTTTAAATCTTGATATCTTCATCATATTTAAGGCTAATTCAATAATTAAAAGTGAACCAACACAAGTCATTTCTGCAATAGATATATTTTTATCCTTACATTGTTTTTCAACTTCTAAAATATGCTTAAATCTAATTCATGGGATAATTTTTCTAGAATTTTAATTCCACCTATGCTATTTCCCTGAGCATCAAGAGCAGGACCTACAACTCCAATTCCCATCCTCCTAGGTACTGCAGCCATTATTCCACCACCTACTCCACTCTTTGCTGGAATTCCTATATGTACAGCAAACTTACCAGATGCATCATACATGCCACAAGTAACCATTATGGTTTTAACTATTCTGCATGCCTCTCTAGATATAACTCTTTCATTATTTATAAGAACTCCATCATTGGCAAGCATAGCTCCTATCCTAGCTATATCTTTACAAGTTATCTCCATAGAACAAGCTTTAAAGTAGACATCTAAAATTTCCTCTACATCCCCTTCTATTATACCATTACCCTTCATGTAATAAGCTAATGCTCTGTTTCTATTTCCTGTTTTCTTTTCACTCTCATACACATTGTAATTTATACCTATCTCATCATTTCCAGTTATTTTTCTAGTAAAATTAAGTATTCTATTTATTTTTTCATCAGCTGTTTCTCCATTAATTAAAGACACTGTTGCAATAGCTCCTGCGTTTATCATAGGATTTAATGGTTGTTTTTGTTCGTGAGTTTCCAAGTTAGTTATGGAATTAAACCCTGAATCTGTAGGCTCCATCCCCACTTTAGTGAAAACGTATTCTGTACCATTATCTAAGATTGCTAACATTAGGGTTATTACTTTAGACATACTTTGTATTGTGAATTTAATATCCCAATCACCTGCAAAATATTCTTCACCACCTAAATTGGTAACCCAAATACCTAAAGCTTCAGGATTAGCTTTTGCTAGTTCTGGTATATATGAAGCCACTTCACCTTTACTTGTCCATTTTCTACAATCTTCAATTATATTTTCCAAGATCCTCTTCATTATCATGTCTCCCCTCTGATTTAATTACTTACAGTTTTATTATATTAATCAAGTACCTATTTTTCAATACTTAAGTATTAACTTCTACACTATCCTTATCTAAGATAAAAATACTATTGTAATCCTTAGGATATTGTGGTAAAATACTAAATGTACTAGCCGGTGTGATGGAATTGGCAGACGTGCGGGACTCAAAATCCCGTGGTGGCAACACCGTACCGGTTCGACCCCGGTCACCGGCACCAGTAAAAAACCTCTTGATTAATCAAGAGGTTTTTTTATATTATAAACTTATTTTAGCAAATAATATCATGAAATATTTAAACTGAAATATAATAATATTATAAAGTATTATTATCAGGAGTATCTATGATTAATTCAAGAGATTGTAGTTTATATTACGATGAAAGTGTATCTAACTTTCTTGTTCAATATAAAAATAAAGATGAGTTTAAAGAACAGATAGATAAAATACCCTATGCTTGTGGTGATGTAATTACAGATAATCTAGCTGTAGTAGCAGTGTCCCATTTAAAAATGAATAGATTGTTAAAAGAAGTTCCCCAAATTATTTTTTTCGACTTTAGAAAAATGTTTGTATTAGGTGAAACTTCAAAATCTACTTCCCCTCCTTCTGTGGGTAATATAAATTCCATATTAATAAATCCTTATTTGAATTTAACTGGCAGAGGAGTTCTAATAGGTATTGTAGATACTGGTATAGATTATCTTAATAATGAATTTATTAGAGAAGATGATACCTCAAGAATAGTTAGCCTATGGGATCAAACTATCTCAAACAATAGTTCTAGCACCTATATGGGTACTACTTATTCTAATGAACAAATTAATGCAGCAATTAAAGCTTATAGAAACAATGAAGATCCTTATACCATTGTGCCATCTAAAGATACTATTGGGCATGGCACACAGGTTGCAGGGATTATAGGTGCCAGAGGTAATAACTCTGATGTAAGAGGTATAGCCAATGACAGTGACTTTGTAATTGTAAAGCTCTTTGAATCTACTAATTTTAGAAAAGCCTTATTAGAAAATGGTGTAGAGTATACCCCAGTATATAATGCCAGTGAAATCGTATCTGGAATCGAATATTTAAAAAATGTTGCTATTGAACTTAAAAGACCCATGGTAATATATTTAGGCTTAGGTTCTACAGAAAGTAGCCACGATGGAACTAGCTTGATTTCCAGATATGTATCCTCTATAGGTACTATTAGAGGAATATGTTTAGTCTCAGGCGTTGGAAATGAAGGAGCTGCTCAAACCCATGCTACTGGTTATATCAAAAACAAAACTGACCCATCATCCCTAGAGCTTAGAATAACAAAAGAAATGAAATTTTTCACATTTAACATATGGGTTAAAAAGCCAAACAGAGCTTCTTTGGTCATAGTATCTCCTACTGGTGAAAGCTCTAGCCTATTAAAATCCAAGGATGTTAATGAACAGAATACTAAATTCGTATTCTTAAACACTAGATCAAGAGTTCTATATTTTAATCCTGAACATTTTACTGGCCATGAAGTTATCCATGTAGAATTTTATGACATAAAACCTGGCATATGGACTTTTAGACTAATAGGAGAATATTTAATTGATGGTCGATATGATATTTGGCTACAACCCCATAATACTTTACCTGGCGGTACCGAATTTCTTCAACCTAACCCATTAAATACACTAACTGAACCATCCACAGCTGTTAATGTTGTTACTGTTTCTTATTACGGTGAAGATAATGCTTTAATTTCCACTTCTGGAAGAGGTTTTAATACCAACAACCTAATCAATCCTGATATAGCTACTTTAGGCACAAATATTTTAACAACCAAAGTTACTGGTGGCACTACCACCATGTCTGGTAGTTCTGCTGCAACTGCTATAGTTGCAGGAGCCTGTGCAATATTATTAGAATGGGGAATTATTAATGGCAATGATCAAACTATGTATTCTCAAAAAATTAGAAGTTATCTAATGCATGGTGCTGCTAGGAGCAGTTATTACCGTTTTCCTAATCAGGAATTAGGATATGGATATTTAGACCTATTAGGTGTTTTTAACTTTATAAGTAGATCCTATTCTACAGATATATCTCTTAACAGAACAAACACTTGCGATGAATGTAATAAAAATGATGATTATATTGTATATACTACTAATAATGTGTTTATAAGAATTCCAAAATGTATTGTAGGTGATTTTATATGAAGCGACATTTAGATGTTCCTGATAACATTTTTTATGATATAAATTACGATCATTATATTGTTCAGTATCAAGGAAATATTCAACAAGATATCACTCAAGAGCCGAGTCACTATTTAACTATAATTAATGACAGATATGCAATCATATCTCTGCCTAAAAACGTAGAAATATCTGTTGGTGACCCTGAATATCCATCCATTGTATATGTAAAACCAGTTGAAATGTATACCCTTCAACAGATTACCCCTACAGAGGCCTCTCAAGTAGGTTTCTTACAGCTAGACCTACCTTTAACTTTAAATGGCAGTGGTGTAAATATAGCAATTCTTGATACAGGTATAGATTACTTAAGCGAAGAATTTATGAGGGATAATGGAGAAACTAGAATAGAATGTATTTGGGATCAAACAATACCTTCTAATGGCAAAACTTTAGATTACTTTATTCCATACGGTACTGTATATGAAAAAGATGATATTCAATCTGCTATACAAGCAGCTAGAGAAGGCAAATCCCCCTATGATATAGTACCAACCATAGATGAAATTGGTCATGGTACAAATATGGCTGGGATAATTGGAGCCACTGGTAAAAATCCTCAGTTAAAGGGTGTAGTCCCAAATTGCGATTTTGTAATTGTAAAACTAATCGAAGATTTTTCCTATAAATCACAATTTAATGTTAAAGTTCCCCTTTATAATATAACTACTATTTTTGCAGCCCTAGAATTTTTATATAGATATTCTTTAACTTCATCTAAACCAATGGTCATCCTTTTTCCTCTTGGTACAAATTTAGGTAACCATTATGGAACTGGAATCTTAGAGCAGTATATAGAGTCTTTAAGCCAAAATAGTGGACTTGTAGTTGTTGTTCCAACTGGGAATCAAAGAGATAAAGGATGCCATGCTTCTGGAATATTATCTGAACCTGGAGAACTTCATATAGTAGAAGTTGATGTATCTCCAGAGCAAAATAGTTTATGGATGGATATTTGGGTAGATTCACCTAACATCATGTCAGTAGAAATTATATCTCCCTCTGGTGAAAGCACTGGTGTTATTGGGGCCGTAATTAATAGTACAGAATATTATGATTATATATTCGAAAAGACTTCGGTTAAGGTTAATTACTATTTACCTGAAGATATTACCGGTCATGAATTAATTCGAATTAGATTTTATGACATACAATCAGGCATATGGAAACTTAGATTGATTACAAATACTGTATTAAAAGGTAACTTTAATGCTTGGATTCCGGAAGAAGGCTTAACTGTTGGTGGTACTCACTTTAGCCATGCTGATCCCTTTGGAACATCTACTAATCCAAGCAATTCCCCTTATGTAATCTCTGTTGCAGCTTATAATCAAAATAATAATTATCTTCTAAACTACTCCGGCGCAGGTTTTAACGACCTTAAATTCAATTATGTTGATATAGCAGCTGGTGGTGTAAATGCTATAGCCGTAGCTCCTAACAACGAAATTGCAACAGTTAATGGTACCTGTGTAGCTGCTGCTGTTGTTGCTGGTGCTTGTGCCATGTTATTTGAATGGGGATTTACTAGACTTAATGATCCCTACATGTATTCTCAAAGTATAAAAACCTATATTGCAAGAGGCGCTGTACAACGTCTTGGCGATATATATCCTAATCCTCAATGGGGCTATGGATTATTAAATATACTTCAAATGTTTCAAAATATGATT
Organism: Clostridium sp. UBA3061; assembly: GCF_002367465.1. Taxonomy (NCBI): domain Bacteria; kingdom Bacillati; phylum Bacillota; class Clostridia; order Eubacteriales; family Clostridiaceae; genus Clostridium; species Clostridium sp. UBA3061. The sequence goes on from NZ_DFCF01000010.1 coordinate 293,113, forward strand.
TAACTATACTGGTAAAACCCTAATCATAAAATATACTATGATTAGGGTTTTGTAACTTTTCTTCTTTTAAACTCTTTTTTAACACATACTCACTTTAACATTTTTACCCATATTACTAAGTATCTTTTCTAATTCTCTTATTATTCCTAATTTTATAGTATAACTAATATGACTATTGGAATCATCATGAACAGGATTTATTGCATTCCCTATAAAAAAATTTATATCAGTTGATTCTTCAAATAAAATTTTTGCTATCATGGAAGCTCCGTCTATTTTATTTCTTAAATCTAAGGATATATTTGATGTAACACTATATTGTTTAGCAATATTTAAAACTTTTTCCAAAGTTATAACTCCTTCTGTAACTAAATCTACTCCTTCAATACACGCAGTTGATGGTGTCTCCTCATTGCATGTATTATTGTTTATTACAATAGGTTTATTTAAATATCTACTTACTATCTTAGCCGTAGTTCCTCCACAAATTATCTTCTTACCTTTTCTTGAAAAAAAAAGTTTTAATACCTTATTATCATCTTCTTTATGCTCTGGTGGACCTATCATAAGATTTACTACTTTTCTCTCACAAATTTTAAACACAGCAACGGTTATGTCATCATCTGGGGAATTTAAATATAAATCCATAGATGCATTTGCTATGGTTGCTGCCATCCTTTGTGGTGACATTTCTGGAGTGTACCATCTCTGAACGTATTCTATAACACTTTCTCTTCTCCACCCATTTTTTGTAGTTCTTCCAAGACCAGCACTTGTAACTCCATCAGTTAAAAGTATTATCATATCTCCTATATAAAGCTTAATATTGCTTTCATATATTTCTTTTTCATATATAACTTTGCACATTGAATCATATACAACGTTTTTCCCTTCTCTAATTAAAATTACCGACGGATTATCAAATTGTGCTAAATATGCATCACCTCGTTGATAAATTTGAAGTATAGTAAAAGTTGAATATGCCATATTTCTAACTTTGCAAATTGGTAAGCTTTTAGCTATTGTATATACGCTTTCCTCTATAGACATATTACTAGCCATCATGGTGCCTAATATCTTTGATGTTAAAGTTGCTAGTATATTAGCCTTAATACCACTTCCCAACCCATCAGACAATACAAATGTGGTCTTATCTTTACCTTTTAGTGTAGTATAAAAATCTCCAGAGATAGATTCACCATGTTTGTTAAAGCTTGCAAATCCGCTTTCCAAAAACAAATTAGTCATAATCCTCTTCCTCCATAAGTATTGCTTCTTTAAGGTCTGTAAGTGCTACTTGAGTTTCAGCGGCTGTTTCTCCAAGTAATGATGCAATCTCATGTACAATACACATATGCTTTTCAACAATTTTATCAGTTATCTCTGCTCTATGTGTCTTTTCTTTAATTAATTTCTCTCTTTTTAGTTTTAGTTTAGTTATATCCTTCATTATACAAATAACAATTCCGCTATTTTTATCATATATAAAATTCTGTTTAACAAACTTACCGTATTCAGGTAAGTAAACATTTTCATTCGCTACATTCTCTTCTTTGCTAATTACCTTTATAAAATCAAATTCATCCAAAATTCTAGATACTGAAAAACCAATAATATCTCTGGAATTTTGAATTTCAAATATATCACAAGCTGATTTATTAATCTGTTGAACTTTTAAATTAGTATCTACAGTAAGAATAGCATTAGGTGTAACACTTATAATCTTATCTGAAAAAGATTCTGCTTTTTCCTTCATATAGGGTAAACACATACTTATTTCTGCTTTTCCTAAAATTACTGCTATTGCTTTTTCTCTACAAGTTGAATACCCACAAGTTCCACAGTTCAATTCATCCTCAATACTGTTTTTCCCCATTTTTCTTAATATACTGCTAGTCTCCCTATCACTAGGAGATTGAACAACTACTTGTTCATCTGTAATTCTTCTACTTGTATCAATACTATATTTCAAATCAAAATCAGTAGGATTACATTCATTCAATGCTATACTTTCTACCTTATTCATTGAAGATATCCGTAGGGCTTTGTTATGAGATGATGCTGGTCCATTTATACAACTACCACTACACGCACTCATTTCAATAAAACAATTATCTAGATTATTATTAATTATTTCTTTTAGGGTTTCTATGCAATTATCTAGACCATCAATAGCAATATATCTATACTCAGAACTTTTATTCATTGTATTCAAAATTCCTCCAGTTATGGGGAATAATCTTGAAACATAAGTGTTTTTATCTATGTTTATATTATCTTCAAATTTTAATCCTTCTTCATTTATCCAAATATCTAGTTCTTCAAAAGTAATGGTTATATCATTGTATTCTTCTCCACTTCCACATTCTTCTTTTTTAGATATGCATGGACCAATAAACACAACAATAGCATCCTTTATATTACTTTTCAATAAATTACTATGAGCTTGCACTGGTGAAATTACAGGTGCTAAATACTTTACCGCTTCTGGATAATGCTTCTGAACTAATTTAACAACCGTAGGACAACATGAAGATATAATTATATTTTTCCAATGATTTTTAATCAAATTTTCATATTCACTTTTGACTATGTATGCTCCTTCTGCCGTTTCAAAAGCATTACTAAATCCAAGCTTTCTTAGCACATTAGCAAATTGTGAAAACTGAGTAACGTTGTAATTTGAAATATAAGAAGGCGCTATACTAGCAATAACCTGTTTCCCATCCCTGATCAAATTCTTTATAGTTAATACATCATTACGAACTTCTTTGGCATTCTGAGGGCAAACAACCATACAATTACCACATAAAATACAATCTCTTTCAATAATCTGAGCTTGATGATTTTTTACCTCTATAGCTTTAACAGGACAATTTCTAATGCATTTATAACAGTTCTTACAATTAGCTTTTTTAAATTTCAGTATACCCATGGAAAATCTATCCCCTATCATAAAATAAATAATGTAAACTATTTAACAATATCAATTTGATAAAGTTTTAACAACTCAATTGTATAGCCGAATAGTATAATTGTCAATTCTAACTAAGGCTCAAATTCCAAGTGCTAAAATATATTCTATAATTTTATTTTCTTAGTGTATATATGTATGAAGTATATTGTTTTCCATAAAAAAAGATATGCTTAACATATCTTTTTGATTAAATTAACACTATTATATCCACATATTATCTGTAAGTTTTTCAATTTCTTTCTTAAGTTTTTCCGTCTCTTTATTATTAATAATATATTTATCATTAACTAAATCCATACAATCTCCCTCTTTAACGCCCTTTGGTAAATATATAATTGGTATATTTACCATTTCCATATCTTCCTTTTCACATACAGCGTACTCTTCTTCAAACCTATCTATAATTATCATAACCTTCCTCCTTTTATACTATTATTAATATAAACATAATTTTTATAATTAAATGGTAAATATTTATAATACAAATATTGCATTTTTATTTATACATATTATACCTAGTATTTTTTCTTATTAGTAGTAATAATTACACCTTAACTTTCATAATTTATAAGGAATAGAGGGGTTGATATTTTGAAAAAGAAATTTTTAATTTTATTTATTATTATTATAACAATAACCACTGGCTGTACAAGGGTAAAGTCATCACTAAATAAAGAAAAAACATATCTTGATTATTATACTCAAGAACTAGTAACAAATCTTAATAAATCAGAGCCAACGCGTATTTCTGTATTTTATAAAGAATTTTTTAAAGAATTTGATTTTCCTTCTACAGAATCTAAAGATATTGTTAGTTTTTTAAATTCCTTAGATGAAAGCTATTTCATAAAAAAACCTAATGATTTACCTGAATCTTATAAATATAAAGTATATATTGAATTCCCAAATAAAAAATATGGCATAACTATATTTAACGAAAAATATATATCTATCTATGATTGGGATGGTAAATATGAAGTTGATTACTTAAACATTACTGAAGTGCCAATTTCCTATAACTTATATGGTATTTGTAAATACTTTACAGAAGAATAGTTAGCAATAAAAGAAAATATAAAAGGCAGAAGAATATTTCTTCTACCTTTTATATCTTATCCTATGACTACCAGCTCTAATACTACCCTCTTCTTCAAAGTAGGTGTAAAGAGCTGGTACGTCCCTGGATAACGATTTCCCCTAAAGGACAACGAATTCTAAGTATCGAAAATACTGATACTAAGAATTCTGCTAGTAACCTTCAGAGGGAGTGTAAAAACTCCCTCTGAAGCAAAGAACTCTGTTTATATAAATATTTAAATTAGATATCTAATAAAAATGCCTCATAAGCTCTGCAAGTTTCATATATGTCTGCTTTACTTGCAATTTCCCATGGCGCGTGCATATTGTGTAGAGCTACACCTGAATCTATAACTTCCATTCCATATTCAGCAAGAATGTATGCTATAGTACCACCGCCACCTTGGTCAACTTTTCCAAGTTCTGATGTTTGCCAATAAACATTATGCTTATCCATTACTCTTCTTAATTGAGCAATAAATTCTGGATTTGCATCATTACATCCACCTTTTCCTCTTGCTCCAGTATATTTATTGAATACCACACCCTTACCGAAGAATGCGTTATTTTGCTTTTCACTTACTGATGGATAATTTGGATCAAAAGCTGCACTTACGTCTGAAGAAAGCATTTTAGAATTTGCAAGTGCTCTTCTAACTTTAAGTTCACTATAATCTTCAACAAGGTTTACAAGTTCTGCTACAGTGTTTTCAAAGAATCTTGACTGCATTCCTGTTGCACCTTGACTTCCAACCTCTTCTTTATCTACAAGTAATGTGATACAAGTTTTATCTGTACTCTTAATTTTCATCATTGCTTCAAAAGAAGTATATGCACATATTCTATCGTCATGACCATAGGCCATAACCATTGAACTATCTAAACCATAACTTCTAGCTCTTCCTGCTGGAACAACCTCTAGCTCTGCTGATACAAAGTCTTCCTCTGTAATTCCGTATTTTTCATTAAGAAGTCTTAATATGTTAAGTTTAACTCTATTTTTAGCTTCTTTATCTTCTACTGGTATAGATCCAACACATACATTTAAACTTTCGCCTTCGATTCCTTTAGCTAATGTCTTAGCCATTTGATCTGCAGATAAGTGAACTAATAAATCTGATATTCCTACTACTGGCTCCCTATCATCTTCACCTATAACTATGTTTACTACACTTCCATCTTTTTTAATCACAACACCATGAATTGCTAGAGGTATAGTAACCCACTGATATTTTTTAATTCCTCCATAGTAATGAGTTTTAAGCATTGCAAAATCTGAATCTTCATATAATGGATTTTGCTTTAGATCAAGTCTTGGTGAGTCAACATGTGCTCCTAATATTTTAAAACCTTTTTCTATAGGTTCTGTTCCTATTAAGAATAATGCAAGAGTTTTTCCCATGCAATTAGCATAAACTTTATCTCCAGCTTTAAGCTTTCTTCCTTCAGCTATGCACTGATTTATATCTAAATATCCGTCTTTTTCTGCCATTTCTATGAATTCAGTAACACATTCTCTTTCAGTTTTACACTTTGACATAAAATCTATATATCTATCTGATAATTCGAATGCCTTATCAAGGTCTTCCTTTCCGTATTTATCCCAGACCAATTCATATTTCTTTTCTAATTTTTTTAAATCTTCCACTAAAATCCCTCCCAATAAAATCATAGTCATATAATTATACTTTTATATTAACTCAACTCAAATTGATTTACAATTTAAATTTGTGAAAATTTCAAATGTATACTATATTTAAATTTATTACAGTAAACTTTATAAGTAAGTGCCTAATACAACTTAAAATTTTTATAAAATTATTCTTTAAATTATATTTTTCGCACTAAAACTCTTAAGGATTTTGACTATCCATGATTCTCTTTTCAATTGTTTCTACCGCAGTACAATTTGATGTGGCATTATATCTAAAATTAGCTGCTGCAGCTTCGATTATAACTGCTATGTTACGCCCTGGCTTTAAAGGTAATACTATTTTCTCTACCTCAACCCCTAGTATCTCCATATACTCTTTATCTACTCCAAGTCTTTCATATTTATCATTTACGTCCCAGTTAACTAAAGAAATAACTAAGTTGATATTTTTTTGAGAAACTATACAGCTACTACCATAAATTGCTGATAAATCAATAATTCCCATACCTCTAACTTCAAGCATTCCTGTAGTTATATAAGGACAAGAACCATATAACTTTCCATCTATTTCTTTAATATCTACTGCATCATCAGCTCCAAGCCTATGACCTCTTTTAATAAGCTCCAATGCTGCTTCACTTTTTCCTATTCCACTTTCTCCTATAATCAATATGCCAATTCCATACACATCTACTAAAACACCATGAAGCCTAGTTTCTGGAGCTAACTCTGAGTCTAAAAAATTACTAACCCTATTAATGAATTTTGTAGTCTTATCAATACTTCTGAGAACAGTAACATTTTTATTTCTTGCTTCTTCTAAAAATTCATCATGTACTTTTAATCCACTTGTAATTATTACTCCAGGTATTGGGAAAGAAAAGTATTTTTTTATTCTACGTATCCTTACTTCTGGATCAAGACACTTTAGATAACTCCACTCAGTTTTACCTACAACTTGAATTCTCTTATTATCGAAATAATCATAGAAACCAGCAAATTGTAATCCAGGCCTATTTATCTCACTTACCACAATATTAGATTCTAAATCTCCTTCTACCAAAACCTCTAAATTATAGTTGTTAACTAAATCTAAAACTTGTACTCCCATCTTACGCCTCCCCTACCTCATATCTTGCATTTATAATTATTGATTACTTAAATTCTATTTTACTAATTATTATGTTTTGGGTCTACAGGTTTATATCCACTAATTTGAGCCTTAAAATTTCTTTTAACATTATCTATATACCTTCTTCTCAAAACTTGCTGTCTATTTTTTTCAGCTTCTGTTAAACCAGATTCTTGGCTCTTTTTATATAAAAAATTTATTTCCTCAATAACTTCTTCTATTTTCATATTATCAATATTTATATATTCTTTATTCATTTTTCCTCCTAATAGTCTATTATACGATTATATAATAACTCCCCCCAAATAATTACTATGATGTGAATTATAGTATTATTTATAGGTATTTTTTTAATTATTTTAAATTTATATTTGTTACATGTCGCAAAGTGTATTATTATATTTACTTCGATATCCGAGAAATGGCTTTAAGTCATCTTCATATATTTACTTATAAGTTTTTTATGATATATTTATCGCTTTTATGGTGATTTTTGTAAAACTTAATATGAATTTGACTATTAATAATCATTAACATTATGCTATATCTCTGTTAAAATAAAAATATAAAGTTTAAGGATGTGATGGTATGTTATTAAAATTTAAATTCCTAAATCAAAAAATTAAATCTTTTAAACTACTACTACATGTACTGCTTAGATTTAAGAGACCTACAGATAATATTGTTGTAATATGCTCTCAACATTTAGATGAATATATCGTAGAATATCAAAAGATGAGTAATAATTCTAATAATGATAAAAAACATAAGAAATTAGCCTAATTTACTTCCACATTTATCATGTTTTGACATTTTAAAATATCATCATAATGTTTATTAATATAATTATAATTTATGTCTGTATTGTCTATATATAGTTTAAATAAAATATCACAGTTAAGGGTATTAAAAAAATATTTACCTATAGTTTCCATATGGTTAAACATATTATTCCAGGAACTGCCCCCATTAAATATAAATATACCCTGTTTTCGTTCTTTTGTATTTTGTTTAAAAATAAACTTTTTACTCCAAAGCACTTGACACCTATCTATCAATGATTTTAATGGTGATGGAAACATACCAAAATACATAGGAGATGCTAAAATTATTATATCACATTCTTGTATATGTTTATAAATATCCGTCATAGAATCTTTAATTGAGCACTCCCCTAATACTTTACTACAATATTTACAATCAATACATGGATTAATATTCATATCATAACAATTAATATGCTTTATTTCCACGTTGGGATTAATACCTTCCAAAATTGAATCTACTATTTTATTTGTGTGACCTTCTTTATTGGGAGAACCATTTATTATAATTATTTTTTTCATAATTAATTATAACTCCATAATTAATTCATCAATATCTACAGGTAAAACTTCTCTATAAAATGCAACTAAAAAATTCATTGAATCATAATCCTCTTCAGAAAGCTCATAAGACAACATTTCATAATCTAAATCATACTCCTCTGAAATTTCATCTACTATGTCATTAATATTATCTATTGCAGTATCATTTAAATAAGGTAGAAAATACTCTTCATACCATTGTTCTCCTTCTCTTTTTTCCTCACAATCTTCATTGGCAAATTCTCTAGCTCCTTCAATTTCTAACTCGTCAAATTCGTAAGAAAATTTAATTATGAAGCAGTGATCATGCTTTTTTACTTCTGTAATATTTTCTAAAGCATTATCCTCTAAAATCTCTATAATTTCTTGTTTATTCATAGTATAGTACTCCTTTATTTTTATTTATTATATTTCTACTACATTTACTTAATTTTTGCATTTCTAAGTCTCTATATGCAAGATTTCTTTAATTCACTAAATTTATAAATTAATATTTGTTTATGTATTTCTTTATATTATATACTTTCACTTATTATATAATAAAGCTTAAATTTTACCTTTATTATATAATAATCTAAATTTTAGTATAAATCTATATGAAAGTTTTTAAATAGCCTATTTAAAGTTATTTATAATAACTTTAAATTCACAAAATAAACAAGAACTGTTAAAAGGTTATATTTATAAATAACCATTTAACAGTTCCATCTATTTTCACATTACCAATAAATAACTTTTATTCTTTACCTTCCACTAATTCATACATTTCATCAGCTTTTTCCATATAAAGAATTCCTTCTAAATGATCCATCTCATGACAAAAAACTCTTGCCATAAAATCTTCTACTTCATACTTTATAAGTTTACCATTTTCATTTAATGCTTCAACTATCATTTTTGTAGGTCTTTCAACCAATCCTTCATATCCCACATAGCTAAGACATCCCTCATAATCTCTAGCTGTTTCTTTAGATACTTTAATAGCTTTAGGATTAATCAGTATTAAAGGCGAAGAATTATCAGGCGTTAAGTCAATTAATATAACTCTTTTATTTACAGCAATTTGTGGAGCTGCAAGTCCAATACCTTCAACCGTTGATAATGTATCCTTTAAATCTTGAATTAAATCTCTTATTTCTTCATTTATCTCAACTACAGTATCACTAACCCTTTTTAAATGTTCATCTCCATATTGAACTATCTTCTTTACTGCCATCTTAAGTTACCCCTTTCATATTCTTTCATAAGTATATTAAACCATATTTTTATATATTTTTCATCCTATGTTTTTAGTATCTTACTAAAATACTAAGAAAAATAACCTACATAATAGCATATTAAAATTATCAAAGAAATACATCCCCTTAGTATATGATGTTTTAAATTCAGCTTATTAAATAATTTATATCCATGAATTATTGCAGCTACATGTATTGATATCAATCCTAACAAAAGTATATATAACATATTACTTCCACTTTTAAACTGTGTAATAGAAGCAAGTAAAATAGCTACGCTTCCTATAATCATCAATAAATTAGGGAAAATACTTTCTCTACTTTCTTTGATGGCCATAGCACAAGCAAACATAGATAATCCACCATAGATTATTATTAAAATCAAGGATATAAGTTTAAAAGTCATAGCCATATTACTCCTCCTATTCTGAATTTTTTCATTTATAATTCATACAATTATTTTAGATGTTCTTCAAACCAATTTGTTATTTCTGTAATTCTTCTTATTCTATGCTTTGGTTTTCCACTTCTGCTAAGCTCATGGTTTTCTCCTCTAAACATGCAAAGTCTAGCTTCAACTCCATGATATTTTAAAGCTGTGAACATCTGTATACCTTCAGCTAACCAACATCTATAGTCTTCTTCTGAATGTATAAATAAAGTTGGTGTCTTAACTTTATCTGCATATTTAAGCGGTGAATGATACCATAACTTATCCACATTACTCCATGGAGTCCCACCATTTTGATCATCTACAAAATAGAACCCTATATCTGTAGTGCAAAACTTAGAAATCCAGTTAGATATACTTCTTTGAGATGCTGCAGCTTTAAATCTATCAGTATGACCAATTATCCAGTTAGTCATAAATCCTCCATAAGATCCACCAGTTACCCCTACATTGTTTACATCAATATTTTTATACTTCTCTAAAACTATATCTGTAAAAGTCATTATATCATGGTAATCAATAGTTCCATATTTCCCTCTAATGTCTGCATAAGCTCTCCCATGACCGTCACTACCCCTTGGGTTACAAAAGAATACAAAGTACCCCATATTAGCCCAAAGTTGCATCTCATGATAAAAAACTTCACCATATACAGTTTTAGGTCCACCATGAATATCTAAAATAGCAGGATATTTTTTATTTTCTTCAAAGTCTACAGGTTTTAATACCCATCCTTCTATTACAACACCTGGTTCTGTTTCAACCTCAACTCTTTCTGGTTTCGAGATTTTTAATTCATCATGAATCCACTGATTAAATTTTGAAATTTCACACTCGCTACCATCTTTTAAAGAATATATTTCTTGTAATTTTTGATTTCTAAGGCCTATAAATAATATACTACCATTCTTAACATCAAAACAATCTACAGACCCTTTATTAAAACATATTTTTTCTATATTTCCATCTATATTGATTCTATTTATATAAGAACTATCTATTTCTGTAGTTATAAAATATAAGTATTTACTATCTCTTACAATAGATTTTCCTCCTCCATATCTACAATCTGAACCTACAGAGTTCCATGTACTTTTATCAAAATCTGGAGTTAATAAGGTTTTAATCTTAGTATTTATATCTATTAGGTAGAATCTACCATCTTCATTAATTCCATATTCTTGCATATCACTTCCAAGTACTATTAATTTCTCTTCATCCATGAAATTTACATAGCTATAAGAAAATTTTTCTTCTCCGTTAATTAAAGAAAGCTCATCTAATTTAATATTATAAATATATAGCTCATCATTAATTGCTGCCTTATCTTTATAGGAGCTTGCAACAAATACTACCTTACTTTTATCTTCACTTAATTCTAATGACATAACCGAAGTATACTCATCAGTTATTAAGTTTATCTCCTCTGTACTTACTACATATTTATATAATCCACTTCTCTTTTTATTAGTGAATCCACCACCATTGCTCCAAAATGGAATCTCATCTAAAACTTCATAGTCCTTCTCTTCTTTTCTAGACTTTAATTCCTCAACTTTTTCAGCGTCAGAAAGTCCAATTAAACTTTTTCTCCCAACTTTATGAATCCCTGTGAATAGGAATGTATCTTCATCCACCTCAACTATAGTTTCAACTAACATAGGGATTTTAAAAGCCTTAACAGCTTCTCCACCACGGATATTTAACTTGTAGAATTGAGTAAATTCATCACCATCTTCAAGTTTCTTTTTATCCTTACTATCTCTTACTCCTTGAAATAATATAGTCTCATTATCTTGGAGCCATATATAACTTCTTTCTTTATTAAAAGCAGTCAATTGATGATACTTATTCAAAGTTAAATCATAAAGCCATAAATTAGAATCATATGTGTTATCCTCTAAATTACAATTAGACACTACAAAGCAAGCAGTATCTCCCTTTGGTGAAAAGTTTAGAGATGATAAAAAGTTATATTTTGTAAAATCTTCTAGTTGAATGTTTTTCATAACGCTCCCCCCAATTACATATTAAAATAATTATACCATATTTTAACTTCATTGTAATTATTATAGTATACCTTATTAACATACTTCACTATTTTTTTCTTAAACTAAACCAATTAATCATTGTACAGCTTTACTCCTTGTAGAACAGTAAAGGAAATATCTTTTTTAAATTTCACTTACTTGATTAATATAGTTCCATTATCAAAATTTTATCATACATATCACAAAAACATATGTACGTAACCCTATAATTAATATATAATGTATTTAACTACTGAGCAGATATTATAGCTTTAATAATTAGTAGTAAAACAAAAGATGACAGGTGAAAAAATGACAAAACAAACACATGAATCTGGTGGATTTTTAATTGGAGTTATAACTATTTACCCAATGGTCCTAAAGAACTTAAACAATTACTTATTAATTTATCAGTTATTATTGATAATTTTATATTTTCGTGCAGTAAATATTGGAGCACTCTTTCCTGATATAGATCTTAAAAGTTCTTATATAAGTAAAAGATATCCATTAATTTCAAAATCCTTAGGTAAAAAATTTAAACACAGAGGTTTTACTCATAGTTTACTGTGTTTAATAGTATTATATATAGTTTATATTTTTTTTATTTACATAAGCAACTGGAATGTGGTAATAGAAATATTATGCTATGGCTTTTGGTTTGGGTATGCATCACATATATTTCTAGATTTATTTACTCACCAAGGTGTAGAATTATTATTTCCACTAAAAATTAATATTAATTTCCTTAATCTTAAAACTAATTCAATAGGTGAAAAAATCTTTAATAAAATATTAAAGATTTTATATTTACTACCATTATCATATTATATTTATAAAATTTATATTTGTTTTCTACCATAACCTACTATGATTAAAGCTTGTATTATAATCTACTACATTCATAATTGCAGTAGCTATAGTACAAGCTTTAATATAATATTAAATATTTTCTACCATATCTTTTGAACCTTTTTCTGAAGGCTTTAGTTGAGAAATTATTATAGCTATAAATATAAGTATACATCCAACTAAGCCTCTAGCACCAATTCTTTCTCCTAAGAACATAGCACCTCCTAATGCACCAAATACAGATTCCATGCTAAGAAGTATAGCTGCATGTGACGGTTTTGCATTTTTTTGTGCTACTACTTGAAGAGTATATGCAACTCCTACAGATAAAAGCCCACCATATAATATTGATACCATAGCTCCAGAAATCCCTACCATATTAATATCTTCAAATATAATAGCCATTACTAAACTTAAAATTGAACATGTAGCAAATTGTACACTTGATAACTTTAATGGATCTATTTTTTTAGTAAAGTTGTCAATTAATAAAATATGTACAGCCCATCCTACAGATCCTATTAATACTAATAAATCACCATTTGATATAGAAAAATCTTCATTAATACTTAATAAATATAATCCAATAATTGCTATAACTATTCCTAGCCAAGTACTTTTATTAACCTTTTGCTTTAAAAATAATCCTAATATAGGAACTATAACCATATAGAGTCCAGTAATGAAACCAGCCTTTCCGGCAGTTGTACCCATAACTCCCATTTGCTGAAGACTTGTTGCTATAAACAAGGCACAACCCGCAATTATCCCAGCTTTAACTGTAAGTTTTAAAGAATCTCTATCATTATTTTTGGTTTTCTCATTTTCCCCCTTTTTCTTATTTAAAAATAAAATTAACGGTATCAACGATATACTTCCAAGGGCAAACCTAATACCATTATATGTAAAAGCCCCTACATGTTCTGCTCCTACCTTTTGAGCTACAAATGCTAACCCCCATATTGCAGCTGTAAGTAGAAGTAAAATATTTGCTTTTAGTTGAGTCTTAGTCATAATAATCCCCTTTCAATTTAAACCTTTTTCATTATGAGAAAATTTATTTCTCATAATGAATAATCTATATGTTTTTTAACATATACTTATTAAATTCTACAAATTTTTCATTATTCCTCTTTTAAATAAAATTTTATTAGTACTACAATTTTATTACTTAAATATATGTTATTATTATATATTTAAGTGTATAATTACTATAAATAAACTTATGTGTGAATAATAACTATAGTAAGGAGGCGTTTAAATGAAATTTATAAAGAAGAATGGAAATGTTGTTTCCTTTGAACCATCAAAAATTAAAACTAGTGTTGAAAATGCTGGCTCTGATGTAGATATTCAACTTAACTCTAAAGAACTAGAACTAATTGTTTCAGATGTAGAGTCAATCTTAATATCTTTATCTAGAGAAATAACTACTGGTTATGAAGTAAGAAGTATTGTAGTAGAAGCATTAATTAAATATGGATATAAAAACATAGCTAAGTCATATATGCTAAATATACTTTAATCCTAAATCAGTTATAAAAAGCACAGTAGTTAATATCTACCGTGCTTTTATTAATCCTCTATACATATTTTTTTAACTTTTTAACTAAGAAAGCTGATAAAATGATTTTTAATATATCTCCAATTAAAAATGGTACTACACACATAAGCAACGCCTCTATTAGTCCACTTTGAATTATATGCATAAACCATACTGTTCCTACGAAGTAACATCCTAAGATACCTACTACCATAGCCACTGTATAAGAATATATACTGTTCCCTAACCTTTTAACTATAACTCCAATTATAATTGTAGTTATAATATATCCTACTATATATCCCCCTGTAGGACCAACTAGAATTCCAAGCCCCCCTGTAAAGTTTGCATAAACAGGAACTCCGATAGCTCCAATTATTACATATACCAATTGACTAATTGCACTTATCTTAGTTTCTAACAAACCTCCTGCAATAAAAACTGATATCATAGCAAGATTTATAGGAACAGGAGTAAATGGCAGTGGTATTGATATTTGTGAGAGAATAGCTGTTAATGCAGCAAAAATAGCGCATAATATAATGTTCTTAGTTGTAATTTTCAATGTTGTACCTCCAATATTAATACTTATTATATTTATTTCAAATATTTATTCCCTCATATATTAACATATGTGTACATCCATTTCTATAGCTTTTGCGAAAATTGTAATCTTTTTATTAAGATTAGGTTTACAATTTCTTTTGTGGATTTTTTAAATTGTACCTATACTAAAAAATATTACACTAATCCTTATGAAATGTTCAACTTTGTTTGAAACATGCTCAGAGGTATCTTATACAAAACATTTCTTATATGTAATATATTTCCTAAGAAATATTTTGTAAATGGTTATAATATTTCTTAGTAAGTTCATATAATTTTTCAAAGTTTTTATTTATCCATACAATAAGTTCCTTAGCCTGTTCTTTTGCATCTCCATATTGTTTTTCTGTTATTTCCTTATTATTTAAAGCCTCTTCTAATTCCTCTTCGTCTAATAAAATTACTTCTCCTGTAGTTAACACTACTATATCCAAAAATAAGTCATCATAAAAAGGTATTCCATCCTCAGTAAGTTCATATTTTTCTGAAATGTCAAAATACCATTGAATTATATTGTGTTTTTCATCAATCATAACTGTTAATACATAGTTTTTATTTTCTGGAAAATACTGAATCCAAGAATATTCCTTATCCACAATACAATAATCCACACCCTTAGTTTGTATAATTAAGGGTTCTGTTATCTCTTTCATATGGATACTTGATATATATCCTCTTAACTCTTCATTATCTATGAATTCAATTTTAAACTCTTTCCTTAATACTCTACTCCAATCTGGCTTATTAGCAAATCTTCTCTTCATTATATATCGTCTCCTTATAATGCTTATTAATATAATCTACTCTTGTAAATTAATCTCTATTTCCCTAATCGATCTGTCATTTTTAACTACAATTTCTGCAGATATCTTGTCCACCTTAGAAAAAAACTTTTCTCTCACGTTTCCAATTTTTTTATAAGCAATATTTAGCTCTTCCTCAGAACTAAATTTACCAATAGTCATATGTGGTATAAATTCAATCTGACTTAACCACTGTGGCTTATACGCCTTAAGTATTCCATCATATAATCTACTGTGAATTTCTCTTATTTCTTCTTTGCCTTTCTTTACCTCTAAACATAAATATAAACTTGAATCACTGCTAATTTTTATTATTCCTTCAAGTTCCACATTAAAGGGCTTTACACCCTTTAATGCTTCATTCATCCAATTCCTCAATTGGTACTCTTTAATTTTACTTTCAAAAGGAAAGACTAACGTTATATGAGGGCTCACATTATTTACAAAAGGATCATAAGTTTCTCTTATTTCATTAATTGTATTTATATTTTGAAACTCTGGAAATATCATTATACATCTTTTTATATCATTACCCATAGCTACTCCTATCCAGATATATATTATAAATATATAAAGTTTATTCTAGCATAAACTAAAAATTTATTGTAATTTTAATTATATATATAACTATATCTATATTAATTTTCTATAACAACTATTGATATTAAATTATCACTCAGTAGTTATTATATTATTTTACTTTTGGAAAAGATACTCTCTATGTAATACCCAAGTATTAGTCTCCCACCTATAAATACATACATTATCAAAATAGCCATGAAAATTGCATGGATACTTATTTACATAATTCCAAAGATCATAATATATGGTTTTTATTCTTTTTGAACTTATGGTAATATGAAATATTTTATCCTTACCATCTTTATTAGTAAATTCAATATAAGGAATCCTACTCATTTTACTAATTAATTCATCGTGAAGAGCCTTTCCCTCTTCACTCATTATCATATCCATATATATCACTCTATCATCAAAGTGATTATAACCGTTAATCTCTAAAGGCTCTCTTTTATGAGATATACAATAATTTTCTATAGATTTCTCTAGTTCTTTAATATCTCCATCATATTCAAAGGGGGCTTTTATAGTAAAATGTGCAGGTAATTTTGAAGACTTAGCCTTAAACTTATCATAAACTTCTTTTCTAAGATTATTGTTAAAATCTCCTGCTTCTCCCTTTATAACGGAAACAATAACGTATCTCATTTTATCACTTCCTAACTCCACTTTCTATTATTGAAAAACCCTTCTCTTCACAATCTATTTCAGCTTTTGCTCCATAAGGAATTGTAATCATAGGTGCTGTGTGTCCAAAATTCACATTAAATAGTATTGGTAAATCTTTTAGTTTCAATTCATCTCTTATGACCTTAATAAAAGCTTCCTTATACTCATTATAATAAACATTATCATAAGGTTTTCCAAAAACTATTCCATTTATATTTTGTAAAATTCCTTGAGCTCCATAGTTTCGTAGCCAATATTCCACATAAGTAGGTTCTGATTTATCTTCTGATGTTTCCAAAAACAATATTCCATCTTTCCACTTGTCACTACTTGGCCATACTTCAGTTCCTTTTAACATTTCTAATACATCAATACAACCACCTATTAAATGTCCTTGAACCTTTCCACTTCCTTGTAATATTTCATATTCCATATTTTTATTTACTTTTCTTGGAATAAATTTATTCTCTATTTGCCAAGGTAGATGTTCACTTGTCCAAATTTCTGATGGTCTAATATTACCAATAACATCATTAGTAAATAATACTCTATTTATATAAAACTTAGTATAGTCAAACATTTTTATATTTTCTGCAAATTCAGAAAGTACCGCAGGTCCATAAAAGCTACAAATTCCAGCTTTCATACATATAAAATGTGTAACTGTACTATCAGAATAACCAATAAAAATTTTGGGATTATTTCTTATTACTTCGTAATCAATATAAGGTAAAATTCTTATGCTTTCATCGCCCCCGATACAAGAAAAAATACCTTTAATCGAAGGATCTTTAAAAGCTTCCATCAAATCCTTTGCCCGTTCTTCTGGATTATTGTATACATATTCTGTACCCTTAAGAGTTGTCTTCATTTCAATAACTTGAAGCCCAAAATCTTCTTGGAGTCTTTTTTTCCCAACTTCATATCTCCAAAGAATATTTTCATCTCCTGCTCCGCCCCAAGATAGACTTATAGTTGCAACTTTATCTCCTTCCATTAACATAATGGGTTTTTTAAGTCCCATGGAGTTTAAATCATTTCCTTCATTGTTTTTATAATCTGATTTTAACACATCTTCAAAGTTTTTTCCCATTTTTTAACTCCCTCCTGCCTAATGCTTATAGGTTTATTTATACTTGCTCCATCATCTAAAGTATATATTCTGCAAACTTTATTAAATAAATGAGGCTGTATTGATGGATAAGTAAGATTTTTAGGTTGATTATCGAATAAGCAAATTTCCCTAATTTCCAAGTTAGGAAGTTCACCTAACTCCTCAATATCGGCAAAGAAAAGTGCCCCATAGGATTCATCATATTCATCAGTGTCATTACTCTCCCTTACAACAGAGTATATATTTACAGGATTAAGTTTAAATTTTATAGCTCCTGTTTCTTCTCTCAATTCTCTATTTGCAGTATCCTTTATACTTTCATTCTCTTCTCTATGTCCTCCTGGAATCTCCCAAGTATCTCTTTCTTTATGCTTTACAAATATCCATTGATTCATATATCTTGCCATTATTACTGCAAATTTCAATTTATAATCATCTATTTCGCTAAATTTATAAAAATTAACTTTCATTATTCCACTCCTTACCAATATAAGATTACTCTATAAACAGAGTTCTTAGCTTCTCTGAAGCTTACTAACAGAATTCTTAGTATCAATTTATTTGATACTTAGAAGTCGTTGTCCTTTAGGGGAAATCGTTATCCAGGGACGTACCAGCTCTTACTCCCACTTTGAAAAAGATGGAGTATTAGAGCTGGTAGTCATCGGATTAACCTTTATTATATATTACAATAAACTTACAGTATTAACAAATGAATAATAACTTTTAATAAATGTTTTATGTAAAATAAAAGCACTAAAGATATTTTTTATCTTAGTGCTTTTTTAATTTAATCCTTAATTATATATTTACAGTGAAACTTTTAATGCTTGTACTATTATTTATAAAACTCTTGTGTAGCATAGTATCTATTCCCAGCTTTATATACACCAACACCTATACTTGTAAAGTTAGGAGATAGTATGTTTTCTCTATGTCCTTGTGAATTCATCCAATTTATCATAAATTGATTTGCAAGTTCATTTATATCAGATACTCCACCTATATAAGCTATATTCTCTCCCCAAGATCTATAAGAAATACCATCTCTAGCCATTTGTGCTGTTATAAGCTCACCCTCTAGATTTCTATGGTCAAAATAATTTTTATCTCCCATATCCTTTGATTTTATTCTTGCGTATTTCTCCATAAGATTACTGTAACTTAGGGTGCTCATACCCGCTGTAGCTCTCTCTTCATTTACTTTTGTAAATATAAGCTGTTCTATTTGCGATGAAAAATCACCTGTAACTGTTGTAGTCGGTGTAGTTGATTTAGATGGTGTATTCACTTTTTCCTGAGATGGTACCGATGACTTTTCAGTATTACTATAAGAATTACCTCCAGTTATTTCTTCTTGATTATTAACTGTAGTATTAGAACTTTCTTTTTCCTCTAAATTACTTCCTTCATCATTATTAACTACATTTTTATCATTTTGTGAATTATCAGCTTGTCCACCACCCCTAGATAACCTAGTATCTTTACTAAGGTTTATTTCTTCATTACTGTTTTTATCTTTTTCATCTACTTCATCAGACAAAGCAATTTCATTTCTCTTGTCCTCTATTGTGTCTTCTTTTTCATCTACACTTTCAATTGTTGAATTATTAATGTACTTAGAATTATTTTGTAAAGTTAATCCTACCAGTGCAGTGCCTGCTAATGCTCCACATATAATTAATGTAATAAGTTTCCTTTTCATTAGTATCACTCCTTTTAATTCCCTTATTATTTATTTATAACATAAAATATAGAATTTTTTATTAGTAGAACACTTCCTATGATTCTATAATAATTAATAATTTCATATTATTTACTTATAATAACGTTCCTCTCTTCCATAAATTTTTCTACTAACTATAATACAGATGCTATAATTGTTACCCTTTTCCAGGTTAATAAATGAATATAATCTATATATAAATTTAAATTTATTAAAAAATTTATTATTCTTCACCTATGAATAGACACTTAATTGCAATTATATTTAACTAAAAATTCATATAATTCATTTTATTTATATTATATAATTATTTTATAACCTTAAATTAATTATGAGGGGGAACTATAAATTTGGATATCATTGTAATTAGACATGGTCAATCAGAAGCAGACATATTAAATGTTCATGAAGGAAGAGCAGATTTTCCATTAACAGAGCTTGGAAATAAGCAAGGTTTAGCTATGTCAAATTTTTTATCAATTAATTATAATATTGATAAAATTTATTCCAGTCCGTTAAAACGTGCTAGTGAAACTGCTAAAATATTATCTAATGCTACTAACATTCCTATTATATATGAAAATGGGCTTATGGAATTTAATAATGGACTATTAGCAGGGTTATCTAGAGAAGAGGCAAATCAGCGCTATCCTGAACCTGCTATAAGATGGCCTCACACATCTATGTATGGAATGGAAAGTATGATAGAATTCAGAGCTAGGGGTGAATCCATATTATCAAAGATAGTTAGCGAAAACTCCTCTGATTCTACTATAGCCATTGTTGCTCATGGTGGTATTATAAATATGCTTTTTAGAAGTTTTCTTGAGCTTCCTATAAATTCACAACTTTTTATATCTACAGGTGATACTGGAATACACCACTGGCAGATAACTAGCTGTTGTCATAGAATAATTTATACAAATAAATTATCTCATTTAGATACCTTAGATAGGAAATAATCTATTAATATAAGTTATGAAAGGAAATAAATGATGATATATAAAGAATTAAAAATAACTGACTTAGTTCCTGAACTATTAAATGATTTTGATAGACATGAGAAAATATACAGAGCTTGGAGACTAAGAGATGATGGAAGTGAGTATCTAAAAGATATCTATTATGAAGAGAATTGGGATAATAATGAGCTATTATGCATATCTAATGAATTAAAATCTACATTTGAAAAAGGTGGTTCAGTTTTTGCAGCCTTTGATGAAAGTAAATTAGTAGGATTTGCTTCCCTAGAAAATGAATTCTTTGGAAGTAAAAAACAATATATTCAATTGTCCAATCTTCACGTTACAAACAGCCACCGCCATAAAGGTATTGGGAAAACACTATTTAACATGTGTATTAATAAAGCTAGAGAATTAAAGGCTAGTAAAGTTTATATCTCTGCCTCATCTTGTGAAAATGCTCAAACCTTTTATAGGTGTATGGGATGTATACTAACTAAAGAAGTAAATAAAAAGCTGTATAGTCTTGAGCCCTTTGATTATCATATGGAATATATCTTATAAAATATATTATATTTAACTCAGTATAAAATGCTTAAAAGGAAGGAGATTAATTAAACATGTAATTAATCTCCTTCCTCCTATTGAATAGGTAAATAAAGTCTAACTTTGGATATTCAGAAACTTCTTCTATATAGGCTATCTTCTAAGCTTCAAGGCCCCATATCTGCCTCATTTCCTCACAGTTTTCAAGAAGTTCTTCAAGTCTTCCCTGTCCTGCAATTTTTCCATCCTTCATAACTAAAATTTTATCTGCATTCTTTAAGGCTACATGTCTATTAGAAACTACTAAGGCTGTTATATTTTTTCTTTCAAACATCCTATCCCAAAGCTTTATTTCTGTTTCTATGTCTAAGGCACTAGATATATCATCAAAGACATATAAATCAGCCTTTCTTGCAAACATTCTCGCCACAGCTACTCTTTGTCTTTGACCTCCGGAAAGTTTTACTCCTTTAGAACCTATCAAGGTATCTATTCCATCCTTAAAATTCTTAATATCCCTATCTAAAACTGCTGAATATATAGCTTGCTCCAATTTATTTCCTTCATCCTTTAGTCCTAAAAGAACATTATTTTTAATAGTATCACTAAATAAATTAGGATTCTGAGATGTATAAGCTACTATTGGCGGTGTTAGCTTTTCACTACTATTTTTAACTTCTTCATCATTTAGATAGATTTTCCCACTATCTACAGGTAACATTCCTAAAATAGATTTTATAAGAGTTGTCTTCCCTGCTCCAATTCTTCCTGTAACTACTACTAAATCACCCTTATTTACTCTTAAGTTAATATTTTCTATACCACTAGTTTCATTATACTTATAGGTTAGCTCCTTAACCTCTAAACTCTTAAATTCTATATCTTCTTGTTTACATTTCTCTTCAATTAATTCACCTTTTAGATATAATGAATTATGAGCTAATAACTCTTTTTCCATATTTTCATCTAAGAGTTTAAACATTCTCTTAAATGCAATTCCCCCTTGCTGATACCTAGCAAAAATTTCTCCAAGGAAGCCTGCAAAATCAGCTACAAAGGGAAGATAATATAGAAATAGTGAAAAATCTCCTACTGAAAAGCTCCCTTCCAGCATATATTTACCTGTTAATAGCAATATAAATCCAGTACCAATAGTTACAGCATTTTCATATATAGCATCCATGATATTTACAAAAATCTTATCGCGCACCATATATTTCATTCTTTTTTCATTAAGATTATTTAGATTATTAATTATATACTTCTCACTTCCAGATATTTTTATGGCTTGTATTCCAGTAAATATTTCCCCTATAGCCCCTGATACATCACCAGTTGCTTCCCTAGCAGTAGTCCTGTATTTTGAAATATACTTCATAGCCTTTTGTGATAATAATATTACTATAACTAAAGGAGCAAAAATAAATAAAGTTACCTTTACATTTATGGTTAATAAAATAATTAGTGCTCCTAAAGCAAATAATCCATCCCCAATTATATCTAAGGTGAAGCTTATAACAGTCTCAATCTCTTCTATATCATCTCTAAAACAGTTCATAGACTCACCTAAAGAAGTCTTATTTTCAATTAATGGATTATTTATAATACACTCTAGTAGATTTCTTCTAAGTAATCCACTCATAGAAAATCTATGGTTAGCGTCTACTCTTCCACCCATAGCTATAATAATTGATCTAGTTAATGCTACTACTAAAATTAATGCCATAAGGCTTAGAATTTCACTATTCAACCCTCCACTTTTCTCTAAGACTTCAAAAAATCTCTTAGTAATTAAACCCGGTATCAGTGGAAACATATGAATTGTTATCCATAAAAAGCAGTTGAGTAAATAATACCATGGTCTATACATTATCATCTTACCAACATACTCAAGCACTGGAATTTTCTCCTTTTTACTTTTTATCATGCCAGCACCTCCTCCATACCCTTTTGTAGTAAATTATAAAATTTTGAATTATTATCTTTATAAAGTTTCTTTCTATTGCCGTACTCTACAATTGTTCCTTCTTCAAGAATCAAAATGCTATCTGCTCTACCAACTGTTCCAAGTCTATGAGCTATAATTATACAAGTCCTATTTTGGAGTAGTTTATTTAGCGCATTATCTATAAGTCCTTCAGTGATTGGATCAAGTTTTGAAGTAGCTTCATCTAAAATAACTAATTTGGGATTTTTAAGAAACACTCTTACAAAAGCGAGAAGTTGAGCTTCTCCTGAAGATAAGCCACTACCACCATTATCTAGAATAGTATTTAGCCCTTGGGGTAAATTATTAAGCCATGGCATTAATCCAATATCTTCAATGATATTAAGTATAGTTTCATCTTTAATACTAGGATTAAAGAGTGTGAGATTTTCTCTAACTGTTGCATGAAAAATTTGTACTTCTTGAGTAACATAACTAATATTTTCCATTAAACTTTCTTTAGTGAAGCTCTTTAAATCCTCTCCATTAAATCTAATAGCTCCATTGCATACATCGTATATCCTTACAATTAACCTAGCTAAGGTAGTTTTACCACTCCCTGTATGACCTAGTACTCCTAAAATAGTATTTTTTTCTATATTAATATTTATATCTTTAAGTACAGCTTCTCCATCTTCATAACTAAATGAAACTCCATCTATAGCTACATCAATAGAATCTTTACTATTTAGACCATTATAGCCGTACTTTATTGTACTTTTAATTTGCAAAAGCTCTTTTATACGCTTAATACTTGCTTCAGCTCTTTGAAGTTTTTGCATCTGTGATCTGATTTCTTCTAGTGGATTAGCCATAAGCTCAACATAGTGAAATATTAAATATACAGTACCAAAGGTTATTAATGAATTCCCATAAAAATACGCTGAAAGTATTAATGCTGCAGCATTACCTAATGCAAAGACAATTATGTTAGCTATCCACATATAATAGTGGCCTAAACTGGCTTTTATTTCAACGGGCAGCATTTTTCTAAATAATTTATATAAACTATTCATAGTGTAATTTTTACTGCCACAAGTATTTATATCTTCCACACTAGTAATGTGTTCCCCTAAAAAACCATACAACTGCGCACTATATTCCCTTGATTTTTCCCAATGCTTTGATGAATGTTTTTCTATATATTTCATTACAACCATATCCAAAATAGCAATCATGGTTAATGTTAATCCAATCCTCCAATCTTCTTTATATAGCAATAAAATTATTCCTATTAAAAGTCCTAAATTTGATATAAATTGCAATACAAAAGTGGAGAAGAAACTAAATAGAGCATTTACATCTCCATCAACCCTTTCAAGCATCTCTCCTGATTGATGTGTTTTATGGAAATCCATATCTAAGTTTATACAGTGCTCTATTAAATCTCCTCTTAATGCATTAGTTGCTCTCCATCCAACCTTTTCACTAATATAAGTTGATATAATTTTAAATACTTGCCTTATAATTCCAAAAGCTATAAATAACAGAGCTGCTATTACTAAATTTTCGCTGCCCAAATTCTCTGTTACAGCATCAATATAATATCTCAATATTTGTGGGTTAGCTAATTGTATTACTAAGTTAATAACTAATATAAAAAATAGTAGTATTACCATATTTTTTTGCTTTTTTAAGTACTTATATAATAATCCAAAGTAATCTTTTATTGGCAACTTCATTGTCATCCCTCCTTTCAATTGATTATATTGAAACCATTTCTTTTAATTAAACTAACTTCATCTGTGTCAGCTCAAGTCCCTTTAAAAAGCCTAAGTTCTCATAAACCTCCTCAGCTTCATTTCCTATATCAACATACAGCCTAACTACAGGATATTCTTTCTTTAGAATAGTAAGCGCCTTTTTTAGCATCTTAGTTCCAATACCCCTGCCTTCATAGCTTGGCTTAACAGCTATCTGAGATATTAAAGGCCATTCCTGCCAAAGTGATACATAGCAAACTCCCACTAGCTCATTAGTATTCCCATCATATACAAGGGTAGAAGCTCTATTTAGCATGTCACTGTCTAAATAATCATCAAAGTATTCTTTTACCCAACCTGTATATTCCTCTAGAGTATAACTACTATGAAGATTCACATTGTTTTCAAATGCCTCATAAAGTAACTTTCCTATTTCTCCTTGATTTTCTCTTTTAGGTAAATTCGCATAAAAACCTTCTCTCCACATAATATTGAATTCTTCTGTCGGTCTTATCATCCACCTACCGCTTTCAATTTTCTTAAATCCTATTTTCTCATAATTTTCAACTAAAGATGGTTGTACTATATCCGCAAGTATATCCTTTGTAGTATCTGACCAAAAAACTAGAATTTCTTTAAGTCTTTCTAATAATAAATCTACATTTGAATAGGGAGGTATAATGAATAATTCTGATATATTATTAGGTTCTATAAACACTCCACCTATTTTTTTATCATCTTTAATAATCCAAAAGCATTCATCTTCATCATCAACTACAGTTCTCATTACGTCATAACTTTTCTTAAAGAAGCCATTGGCAATGTTCATCTGTGAGTAAACTGTATAGTAATCAGTGAACCCTTTATTATCAGCCCTTTCTAGTCTATATCCATCCCTTAATTCATAACTTAATATTTCCTTTGACCACTTTTGAAATTTCATATACTATACCCCCTTAAGTATCTGTTCAAATCATTTTAATAATAAAAATTATCTAATAATTTTATTTAATTAACCTCTTTATTTTTTATCTACTAACAAAGCTTTTACACCATTTGCTAGATTATCTTGCCAATCATAATAAAGATGAGCACCTATAAAAGTTTCAGAAGTTACATTGTATCCTTTACTTTTTAATGTAGCTATCATTCTGTTATTTGCCTCCACATGACCTTTTGAAAATCCCTCTAGGCTTCCCATATTTAAATAGAAGTCTATTGGTAATACCTCTGAATCCTTGTATTCCTCTATTAGTTTACTATTTCCTTCAGAATCAAGTTGTATTTCTCCTTTATCATCAATAAACCATGCAAAGGCTCCTGATTGTGATAGAACATTTCCGAATATATCATATCCATTAAGTGCTGCATAAGCTGCAAATTGTCCACCTAAACTTAATCCTGTAATAATTGTATTTTTAGGATTTTTTGTCACCTTATAATTTTCCCTAACCCATGGTAATATATCTTCTGTAATAAATTTTAAAAATTCATTATTACAAATTAATTCTTTTGCTCTATTATCTGAGCCTTCAATAAATACAGCACAGGTAGGACTTATATGCCTATCACCTATGAGATTATCTAGTATTTTGGGAGCTTCTACTAAGTTTATATATTCCCATCCATCAGTAAACACCATTAGATTGTTATCACTTCCATCTTCTTCATATCCATAAGGGGTGTATATCCAAACTCTTCTTTCCTTTTTATCTGACTTAAGTTTAAATCTAGACATATGAATTTTTCCTGTTTTATTATCAGTTCTTTCCTTTGTCCATATTTTTTCTTTAGCCTCAGGCATCTCAATTATATTTTCGGTAGGTACAAGAAGCGCTATATCTTCTGGATTTTCTTCATCTCTTACAGGTGTATAAGTTTTAGGATTAAGAGGATCTATGATTACATCTTCATCCCTCCATTCATACTCTTCATTAACATTTGCTATCAATGTATATAAACAACGAGCTTTTTTAGATAAAATAGCACTTCTATACCATAAATCACTATTGCCTAATCTATATAAATTAGTTTTTTTATCGCCTTCTCCGAACATCCATCCTCCAAAGATTTCACTGAAAACAAATATATTATCAATTTCTCTATCCTGTCTCCAAATTACAGTTACAATTGAATTTTCTTCATCTCCCTCTATGTCTTCAATAAGAGGCGCCCCTTCTCTTTCGATCTTTTCCCAAAATATATCTATAGCATTATCATTTCCAGAATTCATATCCTCTTCAAGTTTTAATATCATTGGACTTAACATTTTTTTATTCTTCATAATTAATTTAGCAATAAGGTTATCTAATAGATACCTCAATCGCTTCCCCCCTTCAATTTAAGTATATTTTAATTTATTCTTTATCTAAACTTACTGAATTCAACTATTTAACTAGTTGTATAGTTCTATATTTAAATAGTTTCACAGGTAAATTTCTGTATATGAAACTATTTAAAATTTATTCGTTATGAGATTTAATGTCCATTACTATAAATTTAAATTCTCCATCTTCCATATACTCATCACATTTTTTAAATCCTAGCTTGTTAAATAGTAACAATGATGGCTTATTATTTTCTTCAATCTCCACATATATTCTATTTATATCCATGGTATTAAATATATAGTTCATGGCTATCTTGATAGAGTCATAAGCTATGCTTTTCCTCCAATATCTTTTATCACCTATAGTAACTCCCATTTCCCCCTGCTTTGCAACTGTATCTATACTAAAGAAGTTGACAAAACCTATAAAATTTTCATCATTATCGGTGATTATAAAATACTTATACATTCGATCTTCTAATCTATCATTGATCACATTTCTTTCAAAGTTATCACAATAGATTTTACATTCTTGAATTAATTCTCTACTATTACTTGGTATAGGTCTTGGATCATACCTATTAATCTCCTTGTCAATTCTACAAGAAAACAAATTAATGATATCTCCTTTTTCTATGTCTCTTATCCTAATTTTCTTATCCTCATAATAATTCACTATTAAATCCCCCTTTTTCTACTTTATCTTTTTACTTTTTTAGAAATCCCCTTATTGAGCAACAAAAAAGCTGTAAGAAAGAATCTCTCTCTTACAGCCAAATCTAACATTTTTATTTTACTTAGTTAATATACTAAATCTCTAATTTAGTATATATCATCTACTTTACCCAGTATATACAGATAAAGTTTCATATTATTATATATCCTATAAATTCAAAGACACAGCAAAGTATTAAATATGTTACCATATTTACTCATACTTTAAGTACTTCTTTACATTTAAAAATATATATTAACAAATATTATTATAAACTTAGGACACCTTGTAAATCACAAATTATTTAAAACATAAATAATTGTGGCATTCACTAAAAATAATCCTATAAAATACCCTTCTTAAGATTCACATCTTAAGCAAAGCTAATTATAATAATTAAGTAAAATTTAGAAATAGCTCAATAAGATTGATTTCATTTCAATTGTTTTAAAAAGAAGTATCACAAAAAATCCTATAGATGTACTATAGACCTATAACGTAAACAAAACCTCTTTTAATTTAAATATTTTCTTTTCTCGAAAATTTAACTAACAATTGATTCTAATCAACATCTCATTGTTCCCTTCCTAAATTTAAAATTACAAGTATAATTTACCATAATAAATATATATAGTCAATACAAATATTCCTACTTCACATCTATTAAACCCAATTTTTTAAGTTCATCTATATTTAAAGCTTTATTATAGGGTAATTCAATACTACCTTCATTAACTAATTTAATTATTTTCTCTTTATATGGTGATTCCAAATTAACTCCAGTTATCTCCCAGTTATTATCCACTTGTGGAGATATAATACCTTGATTTTTAATATATTCTACTATCATATCTCTAATTGTATTAGAAGATTTCCAAATATAATTATTCTTTGCTAATTTTCTACCTTTTAAATTTGCAAAATAGCAATAATCACTGGTTGCTAATTTTAATTTTTGATTTTCTTTCACTAAATCACCTTTGAAAATTAAATCTACAATTCGATGACCTACTGGTTTAGAAATATCTACTTTATAATTTACTCCAGCAAAAAATTCATGTTGATATCCTGGAATATCCATGGTAAAGCTTATAGAAATATCTCCTGACTTCCACTGATTGTAAGCTGAAGCAGCCCATTCCATATAATTCTTTAACTCTTTCCCTGTAACTTCTACTACATAAAGAAAAGTAGTAAACTTGTATACATTGAAAATATGTCCATAAGTAATAACACCTTTTTTTATATTACTATCATCCCTAATTAAAGAGGTTGATGTAACATCTGCACCAGAATTTATAAGTTGAACCTTATTTATCAACTCTATAAGTGGAGTATCTCTAAGCCGTCCTTCAGGTATAAAGCTTATCTCATCCTTTGGTTGAAAATCTTCTGTGGCTTCTCCTATTATTTCTGTGACAAAATCCATAGTTGTTTCATGTGCTTTCTTAATAACTGGTAATCCACTTAACTCTTCGCTAGGATAATACGGCTTCATGGATACAACTTTAACTTGTCCATCTATAACATGATTATTATTGTCCAAGGTTAAATCAAAACGAATTACTTCCTGTCCACTATCTGTAGCCCCTCCAATGAGCGTTTTTCCTCTTTTTTCTTTTACTGTTATATGAAAATGCCCAACTACTAGTACATCTATCTCCGGACATAATCTCAATATTTTTTCAGCTGCATCTCTTTCATTCTTCTTATCATGTTCTGAAA
The DNA here is from genome assembly GCF_002367465.1 of Clostridium sp. UBA3061. Classification (NCBI taxonomy): domain Bacteria; kingdom Bacillati; phylum Bacillota; class Clostridia; order Eubacteriales; family Clostridiaceae; genus Clostridium; species Clostridium sp. UBA3061. The sequence goes on from NZ_DFCF01000010.1 coordinate 322,898, forward strand.
CCATGCTTGCATGAGCCATAACCATTATAATATCTACTTTATCCCTAATTTCACTTACATACCTATAGGCAGTTTCACCAAGATCATGAAAATTTAGATCCTTCACTAGATTTCCTACCCATCTTGGTACATTAGGAGTAGTTAACCCTATAATTCCAACTCTCACTCCACCACAATTTATAATTGTATGTGTCTTTACAAAGTCTTCACCACTTTCTCTATAGTCTACATTTGCTGAAAGAAATGGAAAGTTACTTTGCTTTTCAAGAGATTTTATTAAATCAAATCCAAAGTTAAATTCATGATTTCCCAATACCATAGCATCATATCCCATAAAATTCATAGCAGAAATCACAGGATGTTTTTCATCCTTTTTATTACTATACATTTCATCTGTTAACGTATTTCCTTGAATTATATCTCCATTATCCACTACCAAAGTATTAAGATTTTCACTCTTAACTTGCTTTATATAAGAATAAATACGATTCATTCCACTATTATTGAAGCTTTCACCCTTATCATAGTTATATCCTAAAATGTTTCCATGTATATCTGTAGTTGCTAAGATTGTAATTTTCTTATTCTTTGTTGTAGTGATTCTATTCATTTATATTTAATCCTCCAGCTTAAAACATTAATTATTAATAATAACTTTCTCAACAATAATTTCTTAATTCAATTTTTTCTTATTATAATTATATCATTTGCTTCTGTATAATATATACTTTAGCATGGTATCTATCTTTTTCTCCATAAATAAAAAACGCATCTAAACACAGACACGTTTTCACTACTATAATTTAAAAATAAATTTTCCTATAGTTGTTTTTAGCTTAGTAGCTTCCATTATAATACCATATAAAATATTTACAATTACATATATTACTAAAAATCCTAATACTTTGTCTCCAAATCTATATCCAAAAGGCATTAATATTAAATTAAATAAATAGAGTAATGCAAAACTTACTAATAAACTTATGCTCTGATCAATTATATTAGCACCTAGTTTGGCTAAAAATCCACCTTTCTTTTTAACATTTTCATTAGAACACTCTTCTGCCTTTTCAGCTTCATCTATATGCTCTAATACTTCTTCATTTTCTAAAGTTGCTTCCATGTTTTCTTGTGTTTCAGCTATAGTTTCTTCTGTTACATTTTCCTCTTCTATACTTTCATTATCACTTTTTATATTTTCTTCATCCTTTAACATCCAATATCCTCCTTAAATAATAATTATAAACTCTCTGATAAATATACTATACTTTAAATTATCTGTAAATTAATTCTATGTAAACTTAGTATGAATTTACATAGAAAATTAACTTTTTAATTCTATATTTAAAGCTATAGTGTAATTTTTCTATTTCACTATAGCTTAACTTTTATTATTATATTAAAATTTAAATATTATTTTTAGTATTCATTTCTCTAAATAACTTGTATAAGTAATATAGATTTATAAAAACTATTATTGCATTAGCTATAGCTACAGGATATGCTCCAATAATCAGCCCGTATATTACAAATAATATACATCCCATTAAATTAATAAATCTTAGCTTAAATATTTTCTTCATAAACATAGAAATAGTAATTAGTATAGATGCTAAATAACCTATCCACTCAATCAATGTATCATTAAACATAGAACTCCTCCTAAAGTTTATTATATTCATTAATAAATAACAAACATTCACTCTAAATACTAATAAAACTAATGTTTTAAAAAATATGTTTATTTATAGTTTCTCTATTATATATTTTTTTATTTATATAATAATTATTTTTTATTTTAGTTTTTGGATTTTTATCTCTTATACAACAATGTAGCTCAATCCTTAGATTTAAATCAAAAAATATAAAAACTATCTCAAATCAAAGACTTAAGATAGTTTTTATATGATAAATTTTTATACTGTTATAAGCTGATATAATGATACACTAATCTATAAAAAAGTTATAATAATTATCTATTATAAATTATTAATTATGTTTTCAACAATTTTATTAAATATGTTTTTAAATTCATCTTGATGCTCTTCACCTTTTGATAAATTGCTTATACTACTTATCATAGGTAATTCACCTAAAAGATTTAAATCTAGATTTTTCAAGAACTTTTCTGTATCTTCTCCATTAAATAATTTAATTTTTTTATCGCAATCAGGACACTTAATATAACTCATATTCTCAATAACACCTAAAACTTTTATATTTAATTTTCTAGTCATATTAACTGCCTTTGCAACTATCATAGATACAAAATCTTGAGGAACAGATACCATTACTATTCCATTTATCGGAATATCTTGCATTACAGTTAGTGCTACGTCTCCTGTTCCTGGTGGCATATCAACAACTAAATAGTCTAATTCTCCCCAAATTACATCTGTCCAAAACTGCTTAACCATTCCACCAATCATAGGACCTCTCCAAATTACAGGATCTTCTTCATTCTCTACTAGCAGATTTAACGACATAACCTTTATTCCTTCTTGAGATTCAATAGGATATATATTTTTACCATCCGCCATAGCTTTTTGTCCTGTAATTCCAAGAAGTCTTGGTATACTTGGCCCTGTAATATCTGCATCTAAAATCCCTACTTTATATCCTTTTTCCTTTAATTGTCTTGCTATTAAAGTAGCCATGGATGATTTACCAACGCCACCTTTTCCACTCATAACTCCAATAATTTTTTTAACATTGTTTAAAGGATTGTTCTCAACTCCACAACTTCCTTTATCTTTACTGCATCCACCATTGGATGGACATGTATCACATGTTGACATAAAATCATCTCCTCATTATTATTGGTATTTACTAAATTTATATTACTGCTGTTTTAAATTGTTGTCAAATGCCAATAATGAAATTTATTATAATCCTATATGAATAAATTATATTTTTGTCTAGCATATTATAAAATTAAAATATAACATCTAAAAATTACTGTAATAATCTCTAAAGGATAACGACTTCTAAGTATCAAATAAATTGATACTTAGAAGTCTGTTAGTAAGCTTTAGGGGGAGAAAAACTCCCTCTAAAGCAAAGAACTATGTTTATATCATTAAAACATTTAATTTTATTCCCAAGTTTCACTACAGTAACTACATAATCTTTTATTGTCTAAACACTCCCTATTACCACATCGTATACATTCTTCATATCCTTCATCATAATAACTAATTTCATTTTCAAAATTATATTCTTCTCCTAAATTGTCTTCTGGTAATACATAATTATTCATCATATTTTCCTCCTAATTTTAATATTCCTTACTCCATAGAATTTAATAATATATTTTCCTGTTTTTAATATATTTATACTTAACAAACCATTTTATAATACAATTCACTATTATGAAATGTTAAGAATTTCAGAAATTATTATATGGCTTATTTCTGCCAGTTACTATTAGCAAAACCTTTAATTTATTATGTAATAAATTGTTGATTTTTGTAGTTATAACGTTTTCTGATAGACTGATTTTATTTATTTTAATTTATAATAAGAGTTATATACTAATATTTATTATGTTATCCTATATAAGGAATTGTTGCGTATTTTCACGTAACTACAACTATCATAAAATTCATTCATAAACATGAATTGATTTTACAGTGTATAAGGGGGATTACAATGAAAAAGACTAGATTCCTCAGTATTGGACTATCTTTAATACTATCCTTGTCCTTAATTGGATGTAGTTCAAAAAATAGTTCTACTAATACTGAGTCCAAAAAGAATGAAACTGCTCAACAACAAATAAAGGATGGAGGAACAATGATATTTTCTGCTAGAACTGATCCAAGTTGCCTAAATCCTTTTTTTCAACAAAACAGAGTTACTTATACAATAAACAATGCTTTATTTGATCCACTATATGTAGTTGATAAAGATGAAGTAAGATATTACTTAGCAGAAAGTATGGAAACTTCTGAAGATAAACTTACATATACATTAAAATTAAAAGATAATTTAACATGGCATGATGGTACAAAAATAACAGCAGATGATGTTGTTTATAGTGTAAATGTAGCTAAAGATGAAAGTCAGGGAATTGATGCTAGACAAACTTTTGTTATTGATAAAAAAGAAGTCCAAGCTAATAAAATTGATGACTTAACTGTTGAATTTAAACTTCCAAATACCTTTGCACCATTCTATATATCAATTGGAGATTTTAAAATAATTCCAAAACATATATTTGAGGGTGAAAGCAATTTAGCAGAATCAGATAAAAATAATACTCCAGTAGGTTCTGGTCCTTTTAAATTCAAAGAATGGAAAAAGGGTGAGATGGTAACCCTAGAAAGATTTGATGATTATTATTTAGGAAAACCTCATTTAGATAGTGTGGTTTATAGAATAATTCCAGATGATAATACTTCAAAAATTGCTTTTGAAAATGGAGAAGTTTCTGCAGCATATTTAGCTGAAGATAAGTTTGAAACTTTCTCATCAGATGATAGGTTTAAAACTCATTCTTTTGATGAAGGAATGCTAAACTATATTATACTTAATGAAAAAAATGAAAACTTAAGTAAAAAAGAAGTTAGACAAGCTATATCCTATGCCCTAAATAAAGAAGAGATTTTAAAAACATCCTATACTAATTTAGAAAATACTGAAAAAGCTTACTCTATTCTAACTCCAAATACAAAATTCTATACTGATGATGTAGAAAAATATGACCAAAATTTAGAAAAAGCAAAAGAGCTTATGGAAAAGTCTGGTGTAGGTAATATAAAATTGAATTTTCAATACACTCCAAAAGATAGCAAAATTGCTATGGTTGTTAAACAACAACTTTCTACTATCGGCATAGAAGTAGATGCTCAGCAAATAGATGACAATGTATACTTCTCAAAAATCCTTGGAGAACAAGAAAGAGATTATGATATACTTATAAATGGATATGTAATGGGAAATGATCCAGATGGATATTCTAGTGCTTATATGTCTAGTGGTAGCTTTAATGCTCAATGTTATAATAACAAAGAACTAGACAAGTTGTGGAAGGATGGAGCTTCTCAATCAGATGATGCAAAGAGAAAAGAATTATATGAAAAAATTCAAAAGACCATAGCTGATGATGCTGTAGTATACCCATTATATTATTCAAAGTCATTAATCGGAGTTGATGCTAAATTTGGTGGAATTGAAGATGCCAAATTAGTACCTATATATATGTTTGAAGATTTATCAAAAATATATATGATTCAACAATAAAAATATATTTCTATGGCTCATTTACCCTTTCCGGGTACTTGAGCCATTTTTACATAAATTTTTTACATAGAAAGGATAGTATTATGAAAAATAAAATTACAAAGAGAATTTTACAAGCTATTCCTATGCTTTTATTTATATCCTTTGTATCCTTTTTACTTATGAATCTGGCTCCAGGAGATCCAGCTCAAGGATATATAACCCCTAAAATGTCAAAGGAGCAAGCAGATTTAATAAGAGTAAGTCTTGGACTGGATAAACCTATGCTAACTAGATATTTCTTATGGCTAAAAAATGTATTAAGTGGTGATTTGGGTTACTCCTTGGTTTCTAGACAAGCTGTAGCTAGTGAAATTTCTTCAAGATTTTTTGCTACCCTTGGACTTATGGGTTCTTCCCTACTTCTAGCTATTTTAATATCAATTCCCCTAGGATTACATACGGGCATGCATAGAAATAAATTCTTAGACAGATTTACAAATATATTAAACTATATTGCAATCTCTATACCTAGCTTTTGGTTTGCAATGATATTGCTTTCAATATTTTCTTTAAAATTAAAGTGGCTTCCTAGTGTTGGTATGAGAACTATAGGTGTAACTTCAATATTAGATGTTATAAAACACGGTATATTACCTACTATAGTACTTAGTTTTTCTAATATAGCTGTTCTTACAAGATATGTACGTTCTTGTACTATAACAGAACTAAAGCAAGATTATATTGTTACCGCAATTTCCAAAGGCGCAAGTAAGAATAGAATTCTATTTAAACATATCATGAAAAATGCTCTTCTTCCAATGATAACAATTCTTGGAATGAGCTTACCATCTTTAGTTTCTGGTGCATTTATCACTGAAACTATCTTTGGATGGCCTGGTATGGGAAGACTTGGCATTAACTCAATAAAAGCCTTAGATTATCCAGTTATAATGGCTATGACTTTAGTTACCTCAATAATGGTTGTTATAGGAAATCTACTTGCTGATATTAGTTATGTACTAGTAGATCCTAGAATACGTAGGGGGGATGAAAATGTTTAGTATTAGATTTAAAGAAAATTTTATAAGAGAGCTTAAAAAAAATAAATTAGGAATATTTGCTTTAGTATGCTTAATTTTAATAATTATTTTATCTGTTTTTGCATTTTTGACTCCTTATAATCCTGATACTATTGATATGAGTAATCAATTTATTTCTCCAAATTTAAAAAATATATTTGGAACAGATGAACTCGGAAGAGATTACTTTACTAGAGCTTTATATGGTGCACGAATCTCCTTAATAGTAGGTGTACTCTCCATGATGGTATCTATATTCATCGGCACCCTAGTTGGTGCTATAAGCGGACTATTAGGAGGCAAAGTTGATGCTATTATAATGAGAATAATAGACATGTTAATGAGTATACCTCTATTCTTTTTACTACTAATAGTAAATTCTTATTTAAGACCAAGTATAGCCAATATAATAATCATTATAGGTATATTTGGATGGATGAGTATCGCTAGAATAGTCCGCTCAGAAACATTATCTATAAAAGAAAGGGATTATATTCTATGTTCTAAAGCCTTAGGTAGCAATAATATAAAAATAGTAAAAACACATATAATACCTAATGCTATTTCCACAGTAATTGTTGCAGCTAGCATAAATATAGCCGATGCTATACTTATGGAATCATCTTTAAGTTTTTTAGGTCTAGGGGTACAACAACCGATGGCTTCTCTCGGAAGCATGCTTCAAACTGCTCAAGCCAGAATTGGTGATAAGACTTACTTAGCAATTTTTCCAGGTCTTATGATACTATTAATTGTATTAAGCTTTAATGTTCTTGGTGATATCTTGAGAGTAGCATTAGATCCGTCTCAAGGAGAGTAATTAAAACATATAAGTATAAAAATAAAAATTATGCTATAATTTATATTATAACATAATTTTTTAGGAGGTTTTTATGGACACTTATACCCTTCCACTTTATCAAAAATCAAGCTTAAAAAAGTCTCTAAAATTTCTTTATTTATTTTTTGTACTATTTTTTTTAATATTATCTATTCTTATATTTATATTTATTACTAAAGAAAATCCCATTATGGGCATTGTTTTTAGCTTGATTTTACTTGTACTTTCTATTTTCTTTATGTATCTATTTATAAATATTGAAATTCTAAAGAAATTTCAAATTGAAATTACTTATGAATATATTAAAATCACTACACCATTTATTAAAAAATTTGCATTTTGGAAAGATATTTATAATATACAAATCTATAATTATCAAAATAATCCTATGTTATCTTTCTTGCTAATTAAGGACCTAAATAAAAAAACAAAATCATCTATATGTAATAATTTAAATTCACTTTTAGGGATTCCACCAACTTCCTTTCAGATATCTCTTAATCTTTTTAAAGATATAGATATGGAAAAACTTTATAATACTATAATTATGCAACTAGACAAAGTATCTGTAAATGATACTGATGTAATTACCGAGATTTCAAATAATATTTATAACAAACCAAATAATAACCTAATTAAATCAATTATACTTTCCTTTATTTTTACATTTATAATTGGAATTATATATGGATTCTCCATATATAAGCTAGAAAGCAATTATTTAATTATACCTATATTGGGTTCTTTATTAATTATATCTGTCTTTAATAAATACTATTTAGAAAAATCTTTTAAATTATCTATTAGATGTTTAGTAGGTTTTATCTGTTCTCTTCAAGTGCCTATTTCAATTATTTCTATGCTGTTCATAGATTTAAAATCATTATTACCACACACCAAATTACTAATGATACTAAAAATGTTAAAGTCAGATGTAAAATATATAATTTATAATCCCATTGACCATTTTTTACTCTTCTTAATTTTTATAGTATGTTTTGGAATTGGATTCTTATATGGAAGAGTTTCTAAAAAAAATTCAGAAGAAAACTCTGAATTTCTAGATATATAAAAGAAGCCTAGGTTAAATTACCACTAACCTAGGCTTCTTTTGCTATATTATAAATAAATATTCCATAATAATTCTTAATAAGTTCTTATTTTAAGTTTTTGTTTCCCATAAATGTTAGTCCTATCATTCCTTGACCAGTGTGAGTTCCAATTATTGGACCTATAGTACTAATAATAATATCTTTTACGAGTTCCTTTTCTCTAATAATATTAGCAAGATACTCAGCTCTTTCTAAGCTATCTGCATGACCTATGATAATAGTTTGTTCCTTCAGGTTTATACCATCTTCTAGCATCTTATCTAGTAATTTCTCCAAGGATTTTTTTTCTCCTCTTACTTTAGATACATTTACTAACTTTCCCTCATAGTCAACACTCAATACAGGCTTTATCTTTAAGGTTGTCCCAATAATTGCTTCCACTGAAGAAATCCTTCCACCTCGTTTTAAGTGATGTAAATCTTCAACTGTAAACCAGTGACAAGTATTATTTCTATGTTCTTCTATCCACTTCACCAATTCCTCAATGGATAAGCCTTCTTCTTTTTTCATTGCAGCATTATATACTAGAAGCCCTTCCCCAACTGAAGCTGAAAGAGAGTCAACTGATATAATTTTTCTTTCAGGGTATTCCTCTTTAAGATCTTGTATCACTAATTGAGAGTTATTATATGTTCCACTAAGTCCTGAAGAAAACGCTATATATAAAATATCCTTTCCTTCCTTCAGTAGCTTTTCAAAGCACTCTCTATAAGTAAAATAATTTATCTGTGTTGTAACAGAAGTATCACCATTTTTTAGTCTCTCGTAAAACTCATGGCTTGTCATTTCTCTCTCATCAGGATAGTGTGTATAGGTTTTATTTTCCATATCAAAGGCCATAGGTATAATGCCTATATTTATTTTCTCTATATTATCAAGAGGTAAATCTACCGTTGAATCTGTAATAATAACATAATCTTTCATATATTCTCCTCCTTTATAATTCATTTTTTCCATACTATATTCGCCTAAAATACTATTTTAACATTTTTTAAGCCTAATGTATATGAATAGATTTCTCAATTTGTTCATATAGTAACTAATTTTCTTGTGTTTAATCTATATAAAGCTTATCTATATTAAATTATACTCATAGGTAAGCTCTATATGTTCCTTTTCCACTTCAATTAAAGCTTGGAAAACTCTTTTTACATTTTCATCGCATACTTCATTCTTATATCTTTCATAATAGTAAACAGCATGCTCTTCTCTTTCCTTTGCCAATTTCAAAAGTGCTTCGTCACTATCATACTTGTCATAGTTTATTTTAGTCAAAGCAGGTGTTTTAGTAAAACCTCCTAATCCCATATGAACCTTTGAATGAAAAATTTCTATTTTTGATAAAGCCTGAAAAGCCTTAGAAACTTCTTCACTCTTTGCTTTTTTAGCTGCTTCTTTATAAAACTCTCCATTAAATATTTCAAGCTTAACGGCATGGTCTAAAATTCTTAATGTGTTTATATCTAGCTTCTTACTATCTACTTCAATAACTTCATCATCACCACTTAAATAAATACTGCTTACTCCACAGAACGGACAGTATACTATGTTACTTATAGAATTTTTATTTATAAAAGCAAATGAATTAAAATCATAATTCTTTTCATTAATATTCATTCCACATATTTTACACTTCATATTAATTCCTCCTAAACTCAATATACATTTTACCATATATTCAAAATGTTTAAAAATAAAAAACCTTTAAAACATGTTAAATTAATTTTAATATGTCAAAGGTTTTTTATTAATATTTTTAATTTTATCTATATAGAAAAATATATCTTCAATTTCTTTTATTATGTATATTGAATATTATTCTTCATCACAAGCATGATCTAGCATATCTAAAACATAGTTAGGGAGAGCAAAAGATCCCACATGTAAGTCTGTATTATAATACTTAGTCTTTAACCCTAAAGAGTTCCATGCCTCAGCATTTAAATCTTTTACTGGATCATACTTTTTAGATGCGAATCCAAATAACCAATGTCCTGATGAGTAAGTTGGAATATGAACTTGATACACTTTCCCTATTGGGAAGGATTCTTTTATACGCTTATGAGCTCTCTTCATAGAACTAGCATACATTTCATAATAAGGACTTTCATGTTGATTTACTAAAATTCCTTCTTCATTTAATGCATCGTAACAATCTCTATAGAATTCTTTTGTAAATAAGCCCTCTCCAGGTCCTATTGGATCAGTAGAATCTACTATTATTAAATCATAGTAATTTTTCCTATTTTTTACAAATTTAATACCATCTTCAAAGTATAAGTTTACTCTTTCATCCTTTAGTTTACTTGATGTTATAGGAAAATACTCTAAACATACATCAACTACTTTTTTATCGATTTCAACCATGTCTATTTCTTTTATTGTATTATATCTTGTTAGTTCTCTGATTGTTCCACCATCTCCAGCTCCTATAACTAAAACTTTTTCAATCTTAGGATTTGTAGCCATAGGAACATGAACTATCATATCATGATAAATAAATTCATCCTTTTCTGTTATCATAACTATTCCATCTAAAGTGAAAAATCTTCCGAATTCCTTTGTCTCAAATACATCTATTCTTTGAAAATCACTTTTCCCAGCATATATTTGCTTGTCAACCTTTATTGAAAACCTAACAGTCTCTGAGTGATTCTCAGTATACCATAACTCCATTTTTCATCCTCCTAGTTAATATAATATTATTCATTATAAACATTCTTACCACTAAATATTTCTATCATTTCTTTTCTAAGTGCATTACTTATATTAAGTCTTTCTCTTGGTAAAAATTCATGAGTATCTTTTTTAAATAGGTAGTTCTGTAAATCAATTTCCTTTATAAGCATTTTAGTATGAAATATATTTGTTTGATACATATTTATATCCATAGCATCATACTTTTGCAAAGTCTTATCATCAATATAATCTTGAATTGATTTAATTGGTGTATCTATAAAACACTTTTTACCATTAATGTCACGAGTGAATCCTCGAACACGGTAATCAATGGTAATTATATCAGAGTCAAAACTGCTAATTAGATAATCTAATGCATTTAGCGGAGAAATTTGTCCACAAGTAGATACGTCTATATCTACTCGAAAGGTTGCTATAGAATTATCTGGATGATATTCAGGATAAGTATGTACCGTTACATGACTCTTATCCAAATGTGCAACAACAGTCTCCTTAGTTTTTAAAATATATTTACCACTATTACATGATTCATCTATTACCCCATCCCCTAAAGGTTCCTCAGAAATTAATATGGTTACACTTGCACCTTGAGGATCATAGTCCTGCTTGGATATGTTTAACACATGAGCACCAATAATATCAGTAACATCGCATAATATTTTAGTTAATCTTTCTGAATTGTATTGCTCATCAATATAATCTACATACTCCTTTTGTTCTCTTTCACCCTTTGCATAGCAAATGTCATAGATGTTAAAACTTAGTGTCTTAGTAAGATTATTAAAGCCATATAATTTGATTTTATTCTCCATTCTTTTATATACACCTTTCCTTTAGATGAAATTCACTGAGTAAATTTTATTAGGAGTTGTTGAATTTGTCAATAAAAATTTAAAATATAATTATTATATTTTGTTATATGTGAAACCTTATCTATAATTTCAATGTATATACTATAAATATATCTTATAATTCTTATATTATATAAAACATTTATCTATTACTTATTTCTTATAGACTTCTTCTGATTTTGATTATTTAAATTACAGCAATCCATTTTTCTCTTCCCATATAGTTCCTCATTTTGTTTTGCAATCTTATCTAAAAAGCTATTAACCGATTTCTTTATTCTAGTAAACATGCTATCCCTCCATAATAATTATTTATTAGATTATACCAATAACTTATGTGTTTTTAATGGAGTTTTTAATTAAAATATTTTTCATAAAGTTTATGCTCTATCTTAAATAATTTATTAAATATCACTCTAAAATTATACTACGTAACATTTTATTAAGTCATCACCATCTTTATTTTTATCAGTACTTAATATTTTTTCAAGACCTTCTATGACAAAATACTCATTATCCTGTTGTCTTACCATAACTTGAGTATTACTTAACATCATAGGTTCTTTTGAACATCTATTAATTTGATCTATTGAAACATTTTTAAGTAACTGGCTTTTGGGAATTTCTCTTATATCCATAAATACCTCTCCTTTTAACATGCACAATATTGCACGAAACTAAATATATTTTGAGTTCTAACATATAGTATAAACAAATTAAAATATTTTATTTGATATTGACCTAGGTCCTTAAATTTAATTATGCATCTACATAATACTAAGTTTCTATTACATATTATACATATTATTGAGAAAAAAATTTATCCTTTTATTAAATAACTTTTGTATAAAATAAGAAGGAATACAGCTTATTCCATATTCCTTCTCTTATAATCTTTATTCAAATTTGAAAGTATTTATTATTTCTTTTAGTTTTTCAGACATATGTTGTAACTCATTAGCATGACCCGTAAGCTCCTCTGAAATTCCTGTTACCTCTTCTGTTGAAGCAGTAACCTCTTCTGAAGACGCCGCAGTCTCTTGTGATATAGATGATATATTTTCTATCTGAGTTACTACATTATCCTTCTTTTTATTAATAACTACTATATATTCACTAATTTCAGTAACTTTACTTATTAAATCTTGCACTCCTGCCATTATATCGTTAAATACAGCCTTTGCTTCGTCTACTACACCATCTTGTTCCTCTACAATTTTTTCAGTATCCTTAATAGCCACAACAGCAATGTTAGTCTTAGTTTTTATATCATCCACTATCTTCTTAATTTCCATAGTAGAATCCTTTGATTGCTCTGCTAGCTTTCTAATTTCTTCTGCTACTACTGCAAAACCTCGACCAGCTTCACCAGCTCTAGCTGCTTCAATAGATGCATTAAGAGAAAGTAAGTTAGTTTGTTCTGTAATCTGAGAAATAGTATCTGATACTGAATTTATTTTTCCTGTACTTTCATCCATATCTATAACTAACTCTGAAACCTTATTAGTGGAAACCCTTGTATCATTAGACTTTTCTATCAATGTATCTACCATGGTCAATCCTCTGTTGCTTAGGTGATTAGCATTTTCATATACCGCACCCATAGCTTCTGTAGCTTCATTTAATAATTTTAAGTTCTCTGATAATTCAATTATAGCTGTGGCTCCGTCTTGAGCACTATTAGCTTGTTCAATGGCTCCACCAGACACATCTTCTATAGCTCTTGCTACTTCACTGATAGAAGCACTAGTTTCCTCGGCTATAGCAGATAAATTTGATGAAGTTTCTAAAACTATATTAGAAGACTTGTTAACGCTTTTAATTAATGATGATATGTTTTCTATCATTCCATTGAAATTTTCACCTAAGTCTTTAAATTCATCTCTTGACTTTATATTAACATTAACCCTTAAATCTCCATCTTTAACTTTGTTAAAAGCCGTCAATAATCTATTAATATTCTTTGATATAGAATTACTAAATATTAAAGATACTGCTATAGCTATTATAGCTATTACTCCTGAGGTTAGTATAATTATATTTAGAATATTTTGTGTATCCTTTAATAGTTCTTTCTCATCCAAAGATGCTACTATTTTCCAGCCTGTTAATTGACTTGTAGTGTAAACTGCAAACTTCTTTTCCCCATTAAAATCATATTCAGTAAATCCTTCTTTATTTGAGCTTATGTCACTCCAAACAGAAAGCTTAGCAGCTTCATCAGTACCTATGATTTCTTTATTAGGATGTGCTACTAAATTACCATTTGAATCAGATACATACATGTACCCTTCGTTTCCTACCTTAATCTCAGATAATCCATCAGAAAGATTTTTTAAACTTACATTAACTCCTACAACTCCAACTACATTGCTATTTTTTTCTATAGTCTTAGCTACAGTTACTACATTTTCACCAGTAGTTGCACTTTTATATGGTGAAGTTATCACTATTTGACCTTTATTTTCCATAGCCAGTTTATACCATGGTCTAGATTTATAGTCATAATTAGCGTCAGTATTTGCTTCTGGGTAAATATGAAATTTCCCCTTTTCTGTTCCCATAAATACATTTAGAATATCTTCATCCGAATTTTTAACATCTGTCATTAATAGTTTAGCAAATTTAAAGTATTCTTCTTTATCTTCCGTTTCCACAATATTTATATTATTAGATAGTAGCTCTATAGACTTAGACATGCCGATAAAATAGTTATCTATTCCTCTATTCACCTCTAAAATTGTTTGTCTGCTTGTAGTTTCAAGCTTATCGCTTAAAATTGATTTTGATTGTGAGTATATAGTTATTCCCATTCCGGAAACTGGTACTAAACAAATCAGTAAAAGTATAACTATAAGTTTGACTCTAATGCTCTGTAATTTAAATTTCTTAAGCTTATTAAGTTTCTTATGTTTCATATTTTTTCCTCCTAAGTGTATAATTTTTTTAATTTATATATTTTTGTAATTTATATACTTATTATTAATAATGATTAAATTACTTAAAAATCTATAATATTTAATCTATAAAAATATTTCTTTAATCCTTTCTTTAAATTTAATTACAAAATATATTATAAAACTTACTATTATATACTCGAGTACATCTTATTTATCTTTATAAATAATTTAATTATATTTTTATTGAATATAGGTATTTTTAATAATAAAAAAGAAGCAAAATTTCTCTCACTTCTTAAATCAATCAACATATTCTTGGGATTAATTCTCCTTGTAGCATTCCCAAAACCTTAGTTCCTCCAATGTAAGTTTTTAAATATAATTTACTTTTGCCATCATCTAGTACCTTACCAATAATAGCGCCTTCTCTTCCTAAAGGATTTGATTTAATTACATTTAAAACCCTATGAGCATCTTTATTACTTACAATACAAATTAACTTGCCTTCATTAGCCATATAAAGAGGATCAAATCCTAAAAGATCACAAAAATTCCTTACATCCTCTCTTATAGGTATATCTTTTTGCCATATTTCCATAGACTTTCCACTAGTGCTCACTAACTCCTTTAAAGTGTTAGCTAACCCTCCTCTAGTTGGATCTCGCATTACTCTAATTTCATTGCTAGTATCCATTATAGCTTTTGTTAGTTCATTAAGAGCAGCACAATCACTCTTTAAACCTGACTCTATATCTAAATTTTCTCTTTCATTTATAATAGATGTGCCATGATCTCCAATAGTACCACTTATAATTATTGCATCTCCTTCTTTTATCTCCTTTATGTTTAACTGATAATTATTTTTTTCTATATATCCTATTCCTGTTGTATTAATATAAATTTTATGACCTTTTCCTCTTTGTACAACCTTAGTATCTCCTGTTACTATTTTAACTCCTATTTTATTAGCAGTATCAGCCATAGATTTTACTATTTTCTCTAAATCTTTAATTTCTAATCCTTCTTCAAGAATAAAACCAGCAGATATATATATGGGAGTTGAACCACTTACGCACAAATCATTCACAGTACCACAAATACTCAGTTTCCCTATATCTCCACCCTTAAAAAACAGAGGATCTACCACAAAACTATCTGTAGTTACTGCTATTTTCCCCTTAATCATATCTAATATAGCTGAATCCCCTTGTTCCTTTAATATATCATTATTAAAATACCTTAGAAATACATTCTTTATTAATTTATACGTTTCCTCTCCTCCACTCCCATGGGCTAATGTTATAACTTCCATAGCTCCTCCTAATATTAAACTTCAAAATAATTTAAATATGCATATAATTAAACTTGTTACCTTATTCTATGTTAAACTTATAAGCTACAATTCTTTTGTACTGTATACAATACCACAACTTCCTTCTTTAGATACCATGCATGGACCAATTGGAGTCCTTGGTGTACACATCTTTCCAAAAGCATTACAATCCATAGGACTTTTTATTCCCCTTAATATATCTCCACAAATACACTGATTATTTTTATTTACAATTTTATTTTTTAAAGAAAATTTATTTCTAGCATCAAAGTAGCTATATTCCTCTCTTAGTTTATATCCTGTACCGTCTATTTCTCCAAAACCCCTCCAAAAACTAGATGAAGTTTCAAAGACCTGATTTAATATCTCTTGTGCTTTTCTATTTCCTTCTGGATAAACAAAACCTTTATATAAATTTTCACATCCGTAATTACCTCTCTCTTTTTTATATATGATATAAAGTATCCCAACTAATATATCTATAGCCTTGAAGCCGCATATAGCCATAGGAGTTTTATACTCATTAGATAATCTCTCAAAGGGTCTGCAACCAATTATTGTTGCTACATGTCCTGGACATATAAATCCATGAATTTTAACTTCTTCATCTAAAATTAGGGTAGACATAACCTTAGGCATAGCCTTTAGAGAATTCAAAATAAAAAAGTTATTTACATTTTTCTCTAGTGCTTCTTTTATTGTAAGAGCTATTATAGGTGCTGTAGTTTCAAAGCCTATAGCTAAAAAAACTATAATCTTATCTCTATTATTTATTGCTATCTTCAAAGCATCTAATGGGGAATATACAACTTCTACCTTTCTTCCTTTAGCCATCTGTTCTCTTAATGAGCTACAACTCCCTGGAACTTTAATCATGTCGCCAAAGGTAGTTATTATTACATCTTTTTTCTCACTTAACTCTATGGCATGATCTATATAGCTCTCATCTGTTACACAAACAGGACATCCTGGTCCTGATAACAACCTAATATTAGGTGGTAACAGCTTATCAATACCTGAATTATAAATACTTCGTGTATGTGTACCACAAACCTCCATTATATTTATGTTTTCCTTACACCTTTCCTTTATGTTTTTTAATAGTTTAATTGCCAAATTAATTTCCCTTGAATTTCCTTCATCTCTATAAAACATACTAAAAGTCTCCCATTAACTCCTTAAATATTATTAAAGTCTCCATAGCCTCTTTTTCTTCTATTTTTTCAATGGCACAACCAACATGAACCAAAACATATTCTCCAACAACTAAATTTTCTATTAGACTAGTATTAATTTTTTTTCTTAAACTCCCAAATTCAACTAAGGAATTACCTTCACATATTTCTAATACCTTTCCTGGAATGGCTACACACATATTAATTCTCCTTACATAACTCATTTCCAATAACTATCTGACCTATAGACAATCCCCCATCATTGCAAGGTATTAATCTATGGGTTATAACTTGAAATCCACTGTCCTTCAACGACGTCTCAATTCCTTCTAATAAAATAGAGTTTTGAAATACACCTCCACTTAAAGCTACCTTATTTATGCTATATTCTTCTCTTAACTTAATACAAATTTTATTTGAAAAATCTATTATAGTATTATGAAATTTTAGGGCTATACACCCTTTATCAATGTTATTATTTAAATCCTTTATAATGCCTCTAATTATATTATTTATATTTATAATATAAGTCAGGCTACCACTTATTTCCCATTGATATATATTCTCACACCTTTTTATATAATCATAATTATTAGTACCCTTTAAAGAATCAATGAAATCTTCTGCTAAGCTTTCAACATACATAGCAGCCTCTCCTTCATAGGATACTTCTTTGTTAAAATTTAAAAGACTGGCAATTCCATCAAATAGTCTTCCCATACTAGAAGTTAGTGGACAATTAAAATTCTTTCTTAGCATGTTAATAATTATCCTTGATTCCATACCATAAAAATATTTACAAGCAGCTTCTTCAATCTCCTCTTCCTTTAAAACTCCAAACAAAAGAGATAGTCCAATTCTCCATGGAAATTTTACTGCTCTATCCCTTCCAGGCAAAGGAATATATTTTAAGTGTGCTCCCCTAATAAAGTTCTTTTTATCACATATTAAAAACTCTCCTCCCCAAAGGTTTCCATCTTCTCCATATCCCACTCCATCAAAGGCTATCCCTATAACTTTATCCTTTTCTTTATTTTCTATCATGCAGCTCACTATGTGACTATGATGATGATAAACACCTAAAGTTTTCACCTTGTTTTTATCTAAATAATTCTTACTCCAATAATTAGGATGCATATCATGAATAATTGTATTCGGTTCAACTTTAAAAATATTCTTCATGTGCTTTAACACTCTATTAAATCTTAAATAATTCTCTTCTCCCTCCATGTCTCCAATATAAGGACTTGTAAAAATACAATCTCCACTTCCAAGAGAAAATGAATTTTTAAATTGAGATCCTAAGGCTAGGATATTTTCTTTGAATATATACTTATTATAGTAAGGGGCATAACCTCTACCAGCCCTTATAACCCTACCGTAACCACCAATTACTTGAACTACAGAATCATCAACGGGCATATTAATTTCTCTATTATGAATAAAAAAATAATCTACTATTTCCATAAGATTGTCTATAGCCTCTATATCCTCATATCTTATTGGCATAGTACTTAGATTCCCGCTAGTAAAAACTAAAATATCTATGTTGTTACCAAATATTAAATAATGAAGGGGAGAATAGGGTAATACTACTCCTAGTCTTTTATTATTAAAAGAAATATTAGTTGGTAGTTTATTGTTCTTTTTCTTTAAAAGCAATATAGGTTTCTTATTTCCTGTTAAAATTTCTTTTTCTTCATTATTTACATAACAATATTTTTCTACTACATTTATATCTTTCATCATAAGGGCTAATGCCTTATCTGGTCTATGTTTTCTAAGCCTTAGTTTTTCTATAGCTAGTTCATTATTTCCATCACAAACAAGATTAAAACCACCTATGCCCTTAACTCCAATTATTTTTCCTTCCCTTAAATACTTTCTCACACTTTCAAATTTATCGCTAGATTTTATAGGGCTCCCCTTATTATCTAAGAGGATTACTCTTGGACCACAAGAGGAACAACAGGTAGGCTCTGCATGAAATCTTCTATCATTAAGATTTTCATATTCTTTCTTACATTTGTCACACATAATAAAATTATCCATAGAAGTATATTCTCTATCATAGGGAGTATTTTTTATTATTGAAAATCGAGGACCACAATTTGTACAATTTATAAAAGGATATAAATATCTTCTTGGATTATTACTATCCCCTAGCTCTTTTTCACACTCCTTACATGTAGCTATATCTGGAGAAATTAAAGTCCTCCCCTTCTCTTCGGTACTTTCTACTATGAGAAACTCCTTATAATCCTTTAGGCTTTTTTTATTCTCAACTACTACTTCTTCAATACTACTTAACTCAGGTGCCCTTTCCTTAAGGTTAGTTAAAAAATTATCTATACCTACTTCAGCTCCTTGAATTTCCATAACCACTCCCTTACTTGTATTATTCACCCAACCTGATAGTTGATTTTCTAAAGCTATTCTATATACAAAAGGTCTAAATCCTACGCCTTGAACTGTCCCTTTAACTATAATTCCTTTTCTAATCACTTTATTCTCCTTCTATTCTGTAGAGTAAAATTTCATAACCTGAAGTTATTTCATTACTTATCTGATTACAAATAGGACACTTTCTATTTGTAGTCTTTAAAGGAAATTCCTTATGACAATTATTACAATATGCCTTACTTAATAACTTTTCTATAATAAGTTTTGCACCCTCACAATAACTCCCTGAACTCATTTCTTTAAAAATAAAATCAATGGAGGAATTATCTATACAAGAAAATTCTCCTATTTGTAAAAATACTTTTGATACCTTAGTTATATTATTTTTAATACACTGTTTCTCAACCATATCTATAACGTAACTAATTATTGAAATTTCATGCATTTATATCACCAATTATCCTTTTAATTTCCCTAAATACTTTTTTAGTAATTTCAGAAAATTTATCCTTTAAAGTATTAGATAACTCTAAGGAATAATTCACCTTTTCCACTTCAATACCAACTAAATATCCAGCAATTTCTCTATATTCTTCTCTTAAAACCCTCAAAAGATTTTCACTATGCATATCTCTGCAAGGGTTAATAAATTTATCACATTCCTTTAAATTTAAGACTGAAACTCTGCCAGGTTCAATTCCAAAGTAGGTACTGTCTACCAGAATAACAGTATCTTCCTTATTAATTTCATTTAAATAATATATATAATCAATTCCAACTATTAATACCTTAACTTCTTTGCTATAGCTTTCCAGTTGGGCCCCTATGAACTCCATTACCTTTACTCCTATACCATCATCACCCAAAATAATATTTCCTATGGCAAAAATCTTTATCATAGTATATTTATTGTTATAGGCTCATATTTATCACTGGTTACATGTGCGGCACAGTTTAAACATGGATCAAAGCTTCTTACTATACGTCCTATTTCTACTGGATGGACCATATCTTTTATTTCCGTTCCTATCAACGCTTCTTCCACTGGCCCTTTTATTCCCCTATTATCAGTAGGTGATAAATTCCAAGATGAAGGTGGTATTAAAGTATAGTGGTGTACTAACTTATTCTTAATAGACAACCAATGTCCTAGGGATCCTCTCTCTGCTTCTATTAATCCAACGCCTCTTGATTCCTCAGGTATTTCCCATTGCTCTTGATAAGCCTTTTTTAGCTTTAATAAATCTATTAATCCCTCTATAGCTTCACAAAGTCTCTTCGCCTCTATTGATTTAGCAATTATTCTATCCATAATAGATACTCCTCCACTATAGTCACCACTTAAAGTCATTCTAGCTAGTGCCCCAACCTCCATAGGATTCCCCTTATATCTAGGTGCATTAACCCAACTATATGCTTCTGGTTTATAAGGATTATAGGTGATTTTATTGTCTTCTCCTGGTATTAAAGTTTGCAAATCTGATTCTACCCAAGTTTTAGAAATATCTTCTGCTATATTGCTAGACTGAAATTCTTCTCTAATTCCATTTATCATTACTCCAGTTGATACCATTTTAATTGGATGCAAGTAATTGTCATACAATCCATAACTCATAAAATTCTTATATCCATCACCAATTTTAAAATAATCTTCATAAGTGGCTGCTATAGTATATACATCCGGTATAAGCTTATCTACAATAAAACTTTTTATTACTTTTATACTATATTTAATGTTTTCTATTTGTGGTATATCAATATTGGTAGTTGTGCCACCTACAAAAATGCCATGACAATGAGGAACTTTTCCAGCTAATTCAGCTACAGCTCTATGTGCTTCTCTACTATACCTTACTGCTCCTAAGTAATCTTCATTTATTCTTTTTGTATCCTCTCTAGATAACCTGTAATCAGCAGCTTTAGCACTTTCCGTTTTATACAACGGATTTATATGAACTATATCTACATAATCTGGAAATACGAAAAAATATATGTGCCTCAAATAATTCTGCAAAAATTCAAATCCGTTAGCAATATCTCTAACTACTTTTCCATTAAAATCAGGTGTAACTTTCATTGCATCTTCTAGACATAAAGTAGCAGCTACAGCATGATGGGTAGAACAAATTCCACATACCCTTGGAGCCAGTCTTATAATATCTAAGGGATATCTACCTTTAAACATCTCCTCAAATCCCCTAAACTGACTTCCACTACTTTTTGCATCTATAATCTTATTATTAACTACATTTACTTCTATATTTAAAAGTCCACTTACCCTAGTCAATGGATCAATTACTATCTTAGTCATAATTAAACTCCTCCATATTTTACAAAAGGCTCTGTTCCATCTGGAAATCTAGGTCCTGCACAGCCTATACAATTAGTATTATCCCCGATAGGCCAATTATCAGTGCCATTCCATCGACTTACAGGACAATATGCATGGGTTATTGGACCTCTGCACCCTAGAGAAAATAAACATTCTGGATCTCCAAATTTCTTAGCAAATATCCCATTATCAAAAAACCTTCTTCTTGGACAATTGTCATGAATTGTCTCTCCATAATAAGCCTTTGGTCTTCCATCACTATCAACTTCTGGCATACCATAGGATGTAATATAACCCAAAATTCCCATAGTCCAAACAGGATTTGCAGGACAACCTGGTATTCTAATAATGTCATCTCTTTTTAAAAACTCTGATATGCTAACTCCATTAGATATATTAGGTCTTGCTGCAGTAGGTCCTCCATAACAAGCACATGTTCCCACAGAAATAATATATTTAGCGTTTTTAGCTATAGTTTCTACCGCCTCCATTGCTGTTATTTTTCTTCCATTATAGGTAGCAACAGTAGTAAATAGACCATTATCTCTTAATGGTACTGCGCCACAAACTAAAAATATATATTCAGTATCCAAAATTTCAAATATTCTCTCATAGCTTTCTTGTCCCTCATCTCCATTTATACTGCCAAAGAAAATCATATTAACAAATTCCTTTAGCATATATATAACATCTGGTTCATCTCCATTTAACAGAGAAATTACTTCTCCAAAACACCCTGATATCTCTAACCATATAGCATTGACTCTCCCTTTTTTACCTTGCTGTACTTCTTCTATAGCTCTTTTTGCATAGGAGATAGCCAATTCTTCTTTATTTCTTAGAAAATTACACATAATTATTCCTCTTTTAAATTACTACTATAATAATAGTTTTTTAGTATAAATTTTATGCAATAGTTACTAAATTAATTTTATTTTCATATTGACATACTTAAGATTCTACTGTAGTATTAATATAAAGATATTGATCGTGTACAATTTAATTGTTATCTATTTCATATTGCACTATATACCCATCATGAAAGGAGAAATATATATGAATATTTATGATTTTAAAGTTAAAACTATAGACGGAGAAGAAACTACTTTAGAAAAATACAAAGGTAAGGTTCTAGTGGTTGTAAACACAGCTAGCAAATGTGGATTTACACCTCAATATTCTGATTTAGAAAATATCTATAAAAAATATAAAGATATGGGTCTAGAAATTTTAGGCTTCCCATGTAATCAATTTGCTGAACAAGAACCTGGTAATAGCAATGATGTAAAAGCATTTTGTCAGTTAAACTATGGTGTTACTTTCCCATTATTTGAAAAGGTAGATGTTAAGGGACAAACAGCTCATCCCCTATTTAAATTTTTAAGTAATTCTATGCCTTTTAATGGTTTTGATTTAAGTACCCCTAGCGGAAGACTACTAGATAACATCTTGAAAGAAAAATACCCTGAGTATATTATTGGTAATAGTATTAAGTGGAACTTCACTAAATTCTTAATAGATAGAGATGGAAATATAGTAAATAGATTTGAATCTTCTGTAGATCCTATGGATATGATTCCAGAGATAGAAAAAATTTTATAGGACTGAGGTTTCTAATATGAGTTATGAACACTTAGATATTAATAATCAACTATGCTTTGCTTTATATGCTTCTTCAAAAGCTGTAATAAAAAGCTATAAGCCACTATTAGATGAGCTTGGCATTACTTACACTCAATATATTACCCTTCTAGTCCTTTGGAAAGAGGATAATATAACTGTAAAAGAGCTAGGTAAGAAACTTTATTTGGATTCTGGAACCCTTACACCTGTATTAAAAAGACTTGAATCCATGGATATAATACAAAGAATAAGAGCTTCTCAAGATGAAAGAAATGTATATGTGAAACTAACAGATAAAGGTATTTCAATGAAGGATAAAGCCTCAAAAATACCTGAAAAAATGTTCTGTAGTACTGGTCTTTCTTTAGATGAAGTATCAGACTTAAGAGAAAAACTTAAATTTTTATTAAATAATCTACAATAGAAAAAACAAGCTAGGTACAAGTATTTCAACTTAAACCTAGCTTACTTTTTTATTTCTATATCTTAATTAACAGGAATAGTTTCTCTTGGTGTGGACCTCTGCCTTTAATATTTCTTCTTTCTCTTTTAGAATTTCATTACCTAGTATTCCTTTAGATACTTCTTCAAATCCAATTCTCTCTACCATATCACCAAATCTTTCTCCAGTTTTTCCGTTATCTCTATAATATAAAATTGCTTTTTCTATTATATCCATAGCCTCATCATATAAATAAACCCCTTTCAATGGTTCACCACGTCTTGGAGTTTTACCCCATTTCCCACCTATAAATAGTTTTACACCATCTTTTTTGCATACCATTGAACCAAAATGACATTTATCTATACAAAGTCCACAGTTTGTACACTTCTCCCTATCTATTTGAAGCTTTCCATTAATAACTTTTGCTGCTCCTTTTTTACAAGCCTCTTCTACTGAACACTTTTTACATCCTAAACATAAATCCTCATTACAGTCTGGTACTCTTTGACCCATTATGCCAAAATCATTTAAGTCTGGCTTTATACAGTTATTTGGACATCCACCTATACCTATTTTAAACTTATGTGGCAAAAGTACATTGTAATATCCTTTATAAAATCTTTCATGTATTTTCCTTGCTAATTCTTGTGTATCTAAAAGCCCAAATATACATACGGTTCCTTTGCACGCTACTACAGGTCTAACTCTCGGACCCGTCCCTCCCCCTTCTAGTCCTGCTTCACTAAGCTCTTCTTTTACCTTTTGAATATCTTCAAATCTTATCCATGGAATTTCTACTGTAAGTCTTGTAGTATAACTCATATATCCTCTTCCATATTTTTCTGATATTTCAGAAAGGACTCTTGTTTCCTTTGAATTTAAGCATCCGTCCTCAGTTATAACTCTACATGCAAAGTGTATTCCATCTCTTTGTGGAAGAAATCCTTGACCCTTTAATTTTGATTTTTCTTCTGCTGATGCTATTATTGCCATTTTCTTCACTACCCTTCTTTATTTCATTGTATTGACATTCTAATTGTTAATCTTTCTGCACTTGTCATATCCTTGTACTATTTTCATGTTTATTATATCTCTGCAATTTTACAAAGTGAACTTAAGATTAGTTATAGTAAGATAAAGATTCTTTATACTTAGGATAACTTAAATATAAAATAGAGACTAAATTAGAAGATGTTTTATTCTAATTCAGTCTCATCACATTGCTTTTTACAAAAATCAATAAAGTTCTTTATAAAATCCATATTTGAGTTTTTTAAATATATAAAATTAAATTCTCTTTTCATTTTCATATTTTTGATTGATAATGCTTTAAATTTTTTACACATCAATGGTGAATTTAATGCTTCCTTTGATACCACTGTTGCTCCAAGTCCAGATTCTACTAAAGACATAATTGCTGTTATATCTCCAATTTCCATATAAGGATTAATATTCTTAGGTTCAAATCCTTGCTGCACCATATAATCTTCAAATATCTGCCTTGTCCCAGATCCTTTTTCTCTTAGTATAAGTTTTTCTGAAAGAATTTCATCCATTGTTATTTTCTTTTTCTTAGCCATTTCATGACTTTTGGAAATAGCAAATACTAGTTCATCATCTTTAAATTTTTCATAAATCACCTTACTTTTATCAAAGGGGCCCTCTATAACACCCAATATAATCTCACCACTAAAGAGTTTTTGGATTATACTCCCTGTATTTTCCACATGAAGTATTACATCTATGTTTTTGTTGCTCACCTTATAATTTCCTATGATAGATGGAAGTACATATCCCCCTATAGTAAGAGTTGCGCCTACATTATATCTCTTTATAATAGATGATTCATTTGAAAGATGGTTTTTTGCCAATTTACTTATTTTATCAATTTCTAAAGCATACTTATAAAGTATCCTTCCTGCCCCCGTAAGCTCCATGTTCTTATTTTTTTTTTCTAATAACTTCACATTGTAATATTCCTCTAAAAGTTTTATATGATGAGAAATTGCAGGTTGAGTCATATTTAATATGCTGGCAGCCCGTGTAAAGTTCTTTGTATCAGCCACAGTAATAAATGTTTCAAGCTTTATATCGATCACAGCTTATATCCATTCCTTCCTAAATTACAATAAGATACCCTAATTATACTACGTATATTTCTAAAGTTCCAATTCATCATATTAAATACTCTAATTACATTTTAGTTAATATTCCATCTACCTATATCTTCCTTAATAAAAATCGATTTTTATATTTCTATGGCAAACTTTTATTTATTATAACTAATGCTATTAATATCCATATTAATATAATAATTCCACTGGCTACATAATTTTTAGGTTTTCCTTCCTTAAAAATATTTTCTGCTTCAAGTCTGCAACTTTCTATAACTTCTTTTGGAATGAGCTTTAAGGACAGCCAAATCAGAACAGGTAATAAGATAGCATCATCCAAAAATCCCAAAATAGGTATAAAGTCCGGTATTAAATCTACTGGACTAAACGCATAGCCTATAGTTATTGCAACTACTACCTTTGCATACCATGGTGTGCTTCTTTTTTTATATACAAGATACAAGGTATCTATATGTGCTTTTAACTTTTTTGCCCAATACTTTATCTTTTCTATCATACTATTACCCTCATCCACTTATTTAAATTATCAATACATAATTCTATACTATCAAATCTACTATATAAATAGTTTATTTTATAAACTGTTTATATACAACAGTTACTTTACATAGTTGAATTTTATTTTTATACTTATCTAAACATATTTGCGTAATTCATTTTAATTTACATATACTTTATTAAATAGTTTGAAAAATTTATTATATTTACAGATTAGTTTAATTATAAATGCAAAATAAGCCCTAACTTTGTGGTAAAATATTCTTATGCCTTAGTAACATTTATTATTACCGTAGGAGGTATTAGCATGAGTTTAATAACTAGTAAAAGTTATAATGTACACTATTATGAAGTGGATGCCAAGAAAAGAGCTTTAATTTCCACTATTATGAATTATCTTATGGACATATGCTCTGTACAATCTGATAGCCGTGGTGTTGGTGTAGAGTACCTAATGACAAATAATAAAGGATGGATATTAACACATTGGAATATAAAAATAAATAGGTACCCTTTGTATGATGAGAACTTAAAAGTATCTACGAGAGCAAATTCTTTCTATAAATATTACGCATATAGAACAAATTATATTGAAGATAGTTTAGGTAACTTAATAGTGGATGGACGGTCTATATGGCTCTTAGTTGATTCAACTAAAAGACGACCTGTAAAGGTAAGCGATGATATGTATGCCGCATACAATATATCCAAGGATGAAAATGAACGCTTTATTCATTCCTCATTGAAACCTTTAGATAGTTGGGACACTGAAAAGGCCTTTGATATAAGATATAGTGATATAGACACTAATCAACATGTTAATAATGTAAAATATGTAAGTTGGATAATTGAATCTATACCATTGGATATTGCTTTAAATTATGAAATGCGTGAGATTACAGTAGTATATAAAAAAGAAACCTATTATGGTCATAGAATAAAAGTTCATACCAAAATTGAAAAATCACAAACTGGATATATATGTACTCATGATATCATAAATGAAGATGGAGAAGAATTGACCTTAGCTACTACCTATTGGGAATAAAATATAACTTTAAAATGGTATCATAGCTTCCAATATATATGGAAATCTATGATACCACTTTTTAAAAGAAATGATTATTACTTAGTAATTCTTTGTTATATTCCTCATGCTTTTCAATTAACTTCCCTAGCGATTTTCCCTTCATCATGTCTATTATCATAGGGGATAAAATTGAAAGCCCATCTCGATATCCCAGGTCAATATGTTGATTTAATGTACTTTGTCTTATATTAACTGTACCTATACCACTTACTGCTTCTAAATGCATAGAAGGATATATTTCAATAATATTGCAGTCTTCAAATCCTGTTCTATCTAATTGATGCTTATAAGATAAATGTACAACTATGATAACATCACAATTATGATTTTTAAGAGGAGCTATTGGTACATTATCTGCATTTTGATAATCATATTTAGGACTATTTATACCCCCATCTGAATATCTATACTCATTTATATTTATAGGCTTAAAAATAAATGGTACTGCACAGGACGCAAGTACAATGTCTATAAGTTTCTCATTGTCATAATCATTTAATCTAAAATACTCAGGTGTTTTCAGGTCTATATTATATGCACACGCATAGAGAGTTTTTCTTGACTCTTTAATTACTTTTAAATCAACATACTCCTCAATAAACTTACGTATGCCACTTTGAGAAAGCAAACCTATATCACTTACACTAAGCAGTTCATTAAATTTTTGTTCCTTACCTATATTCTTAGCTTTTTTTATTAACTGAGAAATCTTTAAATCTCTTGCCAGACTTTCATGATTAATAAATCTAGAATAAGTTAGACTTGACCAACTCTTGTCCATTATACTATTGTCATTCATAGATAATAAAAGTCCATTTATTGTACCAATTGACGTTCCTGATACAACGGAAACTCTTCTTATTATGTCTAACTCCCAAAGTGCCTTAAATACCCCTGCCTCATAGGCACCTTTTGCACCTCCACCGGCTAATACTAGTCCAATATTCAAATCAAATAATTTTTTTATTTCATCCATGCTTTCCCTCTTAACTTATAATTTATTCATTACTACACTATACTCTAATCATATAAAACCTAAAGTAAATTAAATAAAATATTATCCATACTAAGGCTTTATAAGTATCTATTTAAGATACCTTTATAATGTATATGTATATCTACCTTATTTTTATATATTTCCATTTTCCTGTTCTAAATCTCATGTAAACAAAAAACCATCTTACAAATTGATCCATGAATACAGCCATCCATGCTCCTGCTAATCCATATCCAAATATATTTACAAGCAAGTGAGCTAAAACAACTCTTATTAATAATACCCCAACAAAGGTAGCAACTAGTGGCCAGAAGGTGTCCCCTGCACCTCTTAAAGCTCCTGCTAATATTAGTTGTGATGATTGAAATGGTTGAACTAATGCTATTATTTTTAAAGCTATAGATGCATTTTGTATAATCCTTGGATCTTTTGAATATAAACCTACAATCTGCGGACCAAAAAAGAAGAAAATTATAGCCATAAAAGTGGATATCAAGGAACCAATCTTTCTGGTTTCCTTGGCATAACTCTCCGCCTTTGAAAGCTCTTTAGCCCCTATGCTTCTACCTACCAGGGATGAAGCTGCAATTCCAAAAGCTTGTCCTGGTTGAAAAGAAAGACTTAATATATTTAATGATATTTGATGTGATGCATACACTACAGTTCCTAGTCCTGCAACTATTCTTACAAACATAAGTACTCCAGCTCTTAAAACTAACTGCTCAAGGGATGCAGGTACACCTATCTTTACTAGATTATAAATAATATTTTTATCAATTTTAAATGATTTTTTAATATCTAATTTAATTATGCTTTTACCTTTTATAATATACCTAAATAAAAATACACTTGCTATTACATTAGATATAGCCGTAGATATTCCAGCTCCTGTAACACCAAGCTTAGGAAGTCCAAAAAGACCATATATAAGAACTGCATTCCCAATAACATTAAAAAAGTTAGCTCTTAAATTTATCTTCATAGGTGTTTTTGTTTCTCCAATACCTCTAAGTGCTGCAGATATTGACATATTAAAAGATTGAAATATAAATCCAACCATAATAATTTTAAAATAGCTTCCACCTACTTGTAACGTATCATTTGCTGCCCCCATAAATTTCATAATTGGTCCAGTAAAAATTATTCCTAATACCGATATAGGTATAGCTAACATTATCAAACTCAATAGTATTACATGCTTTAAAGTAGTTTCTATTTTATCTGTTCTTTTTGATCCAAGGTATCTAGCAATCATTGCTGTTCCACCAACATTTAAAGCTTGCACAAGAGACAATCCTATAAATAATGGCTGATTTGTCATACCTACAGCAGATACAGAAGCTGCAGCCAATGAATTATCGCCCATTCTTCCAAGCATCATCATATCTACCATTCCAAAAAGGGAACCCATAAGAAGTTCTAACAGAACAGGCCACGCAATGTTGATAACATCATTTCTTGTAGAATTTTTCGACCACATAAATATTCTAGTCTTTTTTCCATCTCCATTTTCCTTTGAAGCAAACATTATCATTCTCCTTTACAAGTTAATTTAAAGACAATACTTCTAATACTATATACACTCTTTTTATACAAATTAATGTTTTATAACTTTAAAAATTATTACTTCTTTTAAAAACCTTTTTTATAAATTTCAATATTTTTTTAAAATAATCTTCATTTTCAATGTCCTTTATAGCCTTTCGTAATTCATGTAAAGCTTCATTATATCTTTGAGATTTTAATCTAGGAAAGGCACATATTAATCTCCGCTCCACATACTTAGTTTCCATTAAGAGAGACTTATACTTTTTACGAAGGGATATTTCTACTTTATCTATAGATATATTTTCTTTAAATTCAGTTAAATTTTCCTTTAATTCCTTTAGGTTATTTAATTTGCTATCTGTTATTACACGTAGGTTTTCTAATTTTCTTACTATACCCTCTTCATATAATTTAATCCATATTTCTTCTTTAACATAATGAATTTCTTCTAACTTACGATTAAGATTTACTATGGAATTTATAGATATGAATAAATCTACTAGAACAGATATTAAAATACAAATAGATAATAAGTATACTATTGTTATTGGAATTCTAGTCATAATATTCTCTGTGAAAGGATGTATTATCTCAATTAGTACAACACATAGAAACCCAAACAAAAAAGAGTTTCTCAAACAAACTCTTCCTCTAATATTAAATTTGTAATCAGAATAATCCCACCATCTCATTTTAAATAATTTTTCCATAATAAAACTAGTTATATACTCTATAATAGTTGTATAGATCATACCAAAAATAAATACTATAACTACATTATCACTATATTGATTTAGCAATAATAAAACAAAAAGTGCTCCAAAACCATATATAGGACACAATGGCCCATTTAAAAAACCTCTTTCTACAAAATAGCCATCAAGAACAGAGCAATATATTGTTTCTACTATCCATCCTAACAAACTGTAGATTATCCAATACATAAATAAAACAGAAAGTTTATCTACCATAGCATCAACTCCCCCAACACCTAAAGTCAAATATATAACTTTATTTCCTTTAGATAGTAAATTAACAAATTATCATAATAATTATTATACTCTGAATAATATTATATCATATAAGAATACTCTTGTTAATCTATTCCATTACATCATATTCACTAGTAATTATTATAAATAATTTATATATTTATATAATTAACCAATCATTATATTATTTTCAAGTTCATTTTAAATTTATTTTTTATATTATGAAAAAAATTAGAAATTCCTTGTATTTAGTTCACATTTAAAATAAAATCTATTTATTAAGTGATAATTAAGTATTTGTATAACACTATTAAGATATTTAAAATTTACTTTTTACACTTGATAATACTTATATTGAGGAAGTGAAAACATGATAGATGAAATTTTGAAATACAATAAGGAATTTGTAGAAAATAAAAAATATGAAAGATATATTACAAGTAAATATCCAGATAAAAAAATAGCCATAGTTACATGTATGGATACTAGGCTAACGGAACTTCTTCCCGCTGCCCTTGGATTTAAAAATGGTGATGTAAAAATTATCAAAAATGCTGGTGGTTCAATATCTCATCCCTTTGGAAGTGTAGCTCGTAGCTTACTAGTAGCTATATATGATTTAGGGGTTGAAGAAATTTTTGTAATTGGTCATACGGACTGTGGAGCACAACACATGAATAGTAAAAAGATTATTGAAAAAATGAAACTTAGAAACATTACTGAAGATCAAATTAATTTGGTTAAATACTTCGGAGTTGACTTTGATTCATGGTTAAGTGGATTTGATAATGTTAATACTTCAGTAGCTGAAACAGTAGATATCATTACAAAACATCCTCTAATACCAAAAGATATTAACGTCTATGGTTTTATTATGGATTCCACCACTGGAGAGTTAGCTCCAGTATAAATAAAAATCTTTGCTAAAAGTATAATAGCTAGTCAAACTTTAAGTTTATGACTAGCTATTATACTAAATTATCTTTTATTGTTACGCTTTATTAAGGCATATAATCCACTAAAAGCTCCAAATAGTATTCCAGTAATAGGGAATATAATCCAACAAATATGCCATCCATTAAATCCTAAACCCCAAATCAAAAATATTGCTGTGGCAATAGGCCATACAACTGATGCAACATCACCTATAGCTGTATTATTTTCCTTACATTTTGATGAATATTCTTCAATTTGTAAAAGTGCATTATAGCTATTATTTATATTTCCTACTCTTACAAATATAAAAACTGCAATAGCTACCATTATTAATAATACAATTGCTCCATAATTAGATAATATGTCATTATCATATCCTCCAATTGCTGATATACCAATTAACGCAACAGGTGACAGTACACAAAGTGTAACTCCAATTATATTTAATTTAGTAAAATTGGATGAGAATTTTTCTTTTTTAATTTTTACTCTTTGCTGCACATGTAGTGGACATATGAAATCATCTTCTAAATACTTATACTTGTCAAGTTGAGTACCAGCATAGATAAATAGCCCCACAGCAATAGCTATAAGAATAAATAATGGGATAACACTGAGTCCTTCTAAAGTTTCCACATTAATTTCTGTACCAAATACTCCACCTATTATAATATTATGAGTAAACATTAGTATTGCTGGTGCTAATATACATAACATAACACCAACAGCAATAAGCTTTCCATATTTAACTTTATCCCTCATGTAATTTTCTGCTTCTTCCATGGTAATAGTCAGAATATTATCTAATTGCTTTCTATTTTCAATTCCCAACTCCTTTATTAACTCATCAATGTTCCCAAACTCAGAAATTACAATTCCGATAGCTTCATTTTCAGTTTTTCCACTTTCTTTAAGTTCCCAATATTTTTCTTCCATATTAGAAAGCAACTCATCTTTTAATTTTATAATTTCTGCTGATTTTGGTAAACTTGAAAAAATATTTTCTAAATAATTTTTAATGGTCTCCATACTTATCCATCTCCTTTATAAATTTACTCATTACTTCTTTAATAACCTTCCATTCTTCACACTTTTCTTTGTAGTAATCCAGTCCTTTTTGTGTGATTCTATAGTAAGTTCTTCTCTTTCCAAAGGTCTCATCTCCATAAAAGGATTCTATATAACCGTTGTTTTCCAGCCTTGTAAAGGCAGAATATAATGTTGTTTCCTTTATAATATATTTTTCCTCTGATAGTTTTTTTATAGTTTTAGATATCTCATATCCATAGGACTCCCTATCTAGGAGAGTGAAAAGAATTATAGTATCATTATATCCTCTAATAACATCACTACTTATCAAATGTTATCCTCCTTTCTCCACCTACTACTTACTATTTCATATATAACTATATCTTTAGTGTATATTATGCAATTACTCTGCCTATCGTACTTTATCTGTCGTAGTAATTATAATATATCACAATTACTACGACATGTGAAGTAGTTTTTCCATTTTTTTAATTTTCATCTATATATTTATATAAAAATACAGCATATAAATGTGCATAGAAGCAAATTTATATGCTGTAACTTTATTCATTAATTTTATGCCTTAGACTTTAAGTAATTCATATTATATTTAACTATAAATATACCAATGATTAAAGTAATAAATTCTGCAACTGGTATAGTGGACCATAATCCATTTATACCGAATACTTTCGGAAGAATAGATAGATTAATTAATACTAATGCAAAACTCTTTATAATAGACATGGTATTTGATATCTTAGCATGACTAATTGCTTGGAAAAATGATATATTAACCATATTAATTCCAATAAATATAAATGCTACGAAATATATTCTCATACCTCTAGCTGTAATTTCAATAAGCTTTAAGTCTGAATTATTAAAAAAGCTAATTACTTCTTTTGTAAAGATATTTCCTACTAAGAAAAATACTATTCCAAAGGCAATTGCAATGTATATGGCTGCTTTTCTAGTTTTAATTACTCTATCATAATGTTCAGCTCCAAAATTAACACTTACTATTGGCTGAATAGCTTGGCTTATTCCAGATAATATTGCAACTCCAATTAAAGCAATATTACTAATAATACTATACGCAGCTACTCCAATCTCGCCTATCATATCTATTAAAATATAATTAAATAGTATTATAACAATAGCTCCAGATACCTCAATGAATGAGCTTGATATCCCTACCTTAAATATATTTGTAATATATGGAATTTTAATTGAGTTATAGTTGAATCTAAGATGTCCAGATTTTTTAATAAATTTAGTAGCTATAATTATTAAAGTTACCATTGGTGCTATAGCCGTTGCTATGGCAGCACCTCTCATACCCATGTCAAGTACAAAAATAAATACATAGTCAAAAACCACATTAAACATGTTACCAGTAATTCCGGCAACCATAGAAAGCTTTGGAGCACCATCATTTCTTATAAATGCCTGTAAAACGCCTGATAATATAAAATTTATACCTGATAATAATATTATTTTTAGATATTCATCAGAAAGCCCTAATATTTGTTGTGAGGCTCCAAACATTATAGCTATATTTTTTGAAAAAATATAACCAAAAATAGAAATGCTTAACCCTATTATAATTGCTATAAAAATTGATGTATTAAAGACCTGATTTGCTTTTTCATTGTTCTTTTTACCCATATTAATAGAGTATAAGGTAGCACCTCCCATTCCTATTAAAAGGGATAGGGCATTATATACATTATATATAGGTATAGCTATTCCTAAAGCCGAAAGGCCCTCTTTTCCAACTCCTTGACTTATAAATATGGTATCACAAAGAATATTTACTGACGTTGCTAGCATAGCTAATATGCTAGGAAACAAAAATTTTATCAATAATTTCTTTAATCTCATTTCTGTTAATTCTACAAAGTTCATAATATCACCTACTTAAAATAATTTATTTGCTGTGTAATCAATCTAGCACTCTTATCTCTCACAAGTTTATATTCTAAACCTTATAGTAACTATAATGTCAATCATTTATTTTAAAGGAATTTGTATTTCTGTTAAATACTCTTCTTCCTTTGAAGAAAAAGCAGAATCAGTTATGGTAAGAACTATGCCATCTCCAACACTCTCTAGTCCATTTATATCCATAAAATTTATAAGCTTATTAAAGTAACTTTCTGCATAATCATAGAGGCCTCTATAAATTATCCTTGCATATCTTCCTTTATGCAAAGTTTTTATATTTTTATGGTTGAAAATCCCATGATCAAAAATTAAAGCAATATCTCTGAAGGTAGTATACTTTTTACTTAAAATATCTTCTTGTGAGATAAAAGCTCCTATTCTTCCATCAAATAAACAAAGATTATCTCCCAATCTATTACTTAATTCTTTTATACCATATTCTACACTATATATATCTGTTCTATCATTTAAAGAAATATATATTATATCTCTATCCTCTAAATCAACTATTTCACAATCTTCAAGTCTAGCTTCTTCTATACTTTCTTCCAAAAACTCAAGTTTTTTAGAGATACTTTTTTTATATCTTTCTAAAAGTTCAATTTCCTTATCTATGTCCTTCTCTTTCTTATTAAGGAGATCAATTAGTATTTTAAGATTTCTATTTGAAAAATACTTTTTTATATCCTTAAGGGGCATTCCCAGCTTTTTTAAAAATAAAATAGAATCAAGCTGAGCAAACTGTTCAATATCATAATATCTATATCCATTCTCCTCATCTTTATGTCTAGGCTTAAGTAATCCAATAGAATCATAGTACCTTAGTGTCTGAGTTGATATATTGTGAATCTTAGCCATTTCTCCTATAAGTATCTTTTTATCCATTTCATCCTCCATAAAACTATATTATTGGATATAAAACTTTTTCTATAAAAATATATAAATAGTTATATAGAGAACTATTTATATATTTAACTAGTTAACTAGTTGTTGTGGTCGTGCAGATTTGAGGAATTTATATATCTTCATCCCATTGTACCTAACTTTTTACAGTGTACATTACTTCTATAGCACAAATTTGTAACCTGTTCTTTATTATTATATTTTAAAGGAAAAATCTCTTATACATTTTTTAATTGCTTCTTCTGATGATAAAAAATGTATATCATATTTCTTAATTTTTTCATTAGCTATTCTTATATCTCTATGTCTATCACTATTTTTAACCAAAAGTTCCTCAATTCTATTAGTTAAATTCAATTCATTAAATACAATTTTAGCAATGTCATAAGCACCTAAATCATTTTCACTACCGGCATTATATATTCCTTCAGGTAATTTGAGTATCTTATCAAAAGCTTCTATTAAATCATAGACATAAGTTATCCCCCTATAGTCATACTCTGGAAATTCTACTTTTTTATTTTCCATAGCACCTTTTATAATATTCCAAATTAGATTAGATTTTATTTTCTTATTTTTTTCTGGCAAACTAAAAAGCCATGTGATTCTTAAAATAACTGCATCATCTAGTAACCCTAATATTTTTTTCTCAGCTTCTATTTTATGAGCAGCATATACTGTTTTAGGAATTAAAATACTATCCTCATTGTGTGGACCTAAGGAGTTATTATTGCTATATACCTGATCTGAGCTAAAATATATCAATTTACTATTAGAATTTTTACATCCCTTTGCTACATTTATGGTTCCTCTCACATTTATATCATAGGATAACTCTGGATTTCTTTCACAAGTTCCAGTATCTGATATCGCAGCAGAGTGTATTACATAATCTGGTTTGTTATTTTCTATAGTTTTAATAGTTTTCTCTTCATTAGTTATATCTAGTTCCGTTCTTCCAAATTCTATAATATTATACTTATCCCTATAGTATTCTATAAACCTTGAAGCAAAAAATCCCTCTGATCCTGTAATTAATATTTTATCCATTTTTATCCCCCATTTAATCCAAATAACATTCATATGTTGATAATTGCAATTTAATATTTCCACGATTTTACACTTATTTAATATCCTAAACAATTTTTAAATTAATATAAATATTATATCATTTCATTGAAATTGTATCCAAGTTTATTCCATTTCTTCATGTTTTACTTATAACACCTCTATAATTGCTTTAAAATACATTAATAGTTCCTGAATTTTTTCTTTTAATGTATATAATCTGTTTATTAATTCTTAATATATTGTATAATATTACATATATTATGTTTATCGAAGGAGTGATATTATGAATGAAATTTCATATAGTAAGAGCCAAAATAATTTTATAAATAAGACCTTATTATATATGGCCATCGGACTAATAATTACCTTTGCTGTAGGTTATTTTATTTCCACTAATGTTTCTATGATGATGTTAATCTATAGTAACTCAGCTTTCGTAATAGGTATTATTGTTGTGGAATTAGCTTTAGTAGTTTTACTTAGCAGAAAGATTAATAAACTTTCTGTTCAAGCTGCTTTTGCCATGTTTATAACCTATTCTATAGTAAACGGATTTACTTTTGGGGCAATATTTACTATCTACAGTCTCGAGTCCATCATAAGTATTTTTGTAGTAACTTCTGCCATGTTTTTTTGTTGTAGCATGATAGGTATGACCTCCAAAAAGGACTTATCAATGGTAGGTAGAATTGCTATAATGGGGGTTGTTGGAATATTAGTTACTAGCTTATTCAATCTCTTTGTAGGTTCTGATGAGTTATCTATGTTTGTTAATTATATTGGTATTGCAGTTTTCTGTGCATTAACAGCTTATGATATGCAAAAGGTTAAATTAATACATGAACAAAATTACGGTTATGATGCCACTACCACAAATAAGTTTGCTATAATTGCTGCTTTAGAATTATATTTAGATTTTATTAACTTATTTATATACTTAATACGTATTTTAGGTAAAAAGAAATAAATTTTAAGAGTCCAACTTACATTCTAAATGTAGGTTGGACTCTTTAATATTTCTTCTGCCATTGCTTTATCTTCTATCATCATGTGCTGAAAAATCCAGTCTTGTAGAGAATCCTTAATTTTCTTTAATTCTTCACAAGGCTTTTTCTTTAATACTGATAGCTCAATATTCATAATCACTTTTTTTAATTCCTTATGGGATTTTATATGTTCTTCATAATTAGAGTAATTAGCTTTTTTCATTATTTTTTCTTCTTCATAAAAGCTATAAGAAATATATTCTCTAAGCTCACATATTATATCAAGAAGAATTTTAGTATCTACAGTAGCACATTTTGTTATCAATAATTGTTCTATATTACGAGCAATTCTAAAAAGTTCTTTATGCTGTTCATCAATTCTCCCAATATTGGTATTTAAATCATCTTGCCAGTCAAATTTAAAGTCAAACATTTTATATACCTTCTTTTTCTTTTATAGATATATATTATTTTATTATAAAAGAAACACTTTAACAACGCAAATAATTTCTTATATAGGGAAAACATGTAATTATAATTCATAAAATTTAAAATAAATATAATATAACACTGATAACTATATATAAATAAGCAGTGATGTAAATTATTCCATGGTTATAGTGAGAGCTAGGCTAATTACTAAATTTAACCTAGCTCTCTACGTATATTGAAATTTAAAACTACAACAATAACTAGTCCTTTTGGAGGAACTCAACTATCTGTTGAGTTTACTCAAACA
The DNA here is from genome assembly GCF_002367465.1 of Clostridium sp. UBA3061. NCBI lineage: Bacteria > Bacillati > Bacillota > Clostridia > Eubacteriales > Clostridiaceae > Clostridium > Clostridium sp. UBA3061. The sequence goes on from NZ_DFCF01000010.1 coordinate 361,792, forward strand.
CATTTCCACCAAGTCTCCAAAGACTGATACCATAGCCCTTTTCCTTTATAACTTGCATCCATGAGTTTAATGTATTTTTATCTGCATACCACACTTCATGTTCAATCCCATCCTCATCAGTGTACTTGAACACTATGCATTGGCTTTTATTGTCTCTTTCCTCTTTTGCACTATATTCTTTTACTAAATCTTTAGCTTCTACTTCAGATAAGGAAGTTACCTTTCCATCTGAAGCCCAATTAAATCCACCTGTAGCAATGGCAAAATTTTTACTTCCTGGTACTCTTTCCATCTTATCCATCAATTCTTTTATGAACTGAGGATTTGCTTTTTCTCCTGGTTCACTAAACCCTCCATGTAGGTTGTAACACATCATAACATAGGTCGGACCCTCTATAAACTCTAGAGCATCAAAAGGGATATTAGGTTCTAATATGACTCTCAATTTTAACCCAACTCCATTACATTCACCATATAGCTCCTTAATAAACAATAAGTAATTATTCCATAATTCCATATCATCCTTAATTTGTTCATAGTCAATTTCTATTCCATTAAAACCATACTGAGATGCTAAACTTATTATATCCTTAACATGTTTACTTCTTAAGATAGAATCTGTGAGCAATGTCTTTAAAAGATCCTTATCCTTTAGTGATGAAGTTCCATCACTATTTATTTTATCATTAACAATAGTAAGATATTTAGTATAGTCCTCATCCTTTGTTCTATTATAGTAATCTACTAATTGCTGTGGCATTATCAGTTTATTGTTGGAATCAAAATAAGCTGCAAAATATGAAACTTCCTTTAATTGCTTATCTAAAGACTTAATCTCTCCTTGAACATCTAAATCCCAATAAGTGACCCATGCTGATAAGTTATCTATATTTTCATCAAATATCTTTTTATCCTCAATTGCAGCCGTTTCTCCAACCTGTACTTTACTGCTATTTTCCAGGGGATTTTTTTCTTTTGAACAACCATATAGAAATATACTTATTATTAAAGTCAAAGTAATAATAATCCAAGTATTCTTTGCTCTTTTACTCATTTAACACCTCTATAATCTATAAATATTTAATAAACCAGTCTATAATTTTATCAGTAAAATTTCTAAGGGAATAAAATATACTATCAACTCCCTTTAGTGAGCTGTCATACAATTCATTATCATTAACATCAGTTATCCTAAACTTTTTAAATACACCATCATATACATCATCTGCAATATTCCTTTGACTATATCCATATTCTCCCCATGCAGACTCTAAATAAACACTTCCCTGATTCTCATTAGTTACATCCAAATCTTTAGCTATATTAGTACCATCAATGTCTATACTAATTTTATCATTAACTAATGTTATATCAACCTTTCTGCTCCCCCCATCTCTTATATCAAATTTTTCTTCTTTATTTTTACTTAAGTCTAGTGAGAATATGACATTAGAACTACCTTTTGAATTTTCAATAATACTTATTACATTATTCATAAGTCTAACACATAAACTATCACTTTGATCATCATTAGCTCGCAAATAAATACCTTGAGAACCTATTATATTCCCATTTAATATTGTTGACACATTAACATCCTTATAAGTATCACTATTTAAAAGTTTAAGGATACCTTTTCCTTCTGATAAAGATGTTAATATAATAGTATCATCCTTAAACTCCGCTTTTCCTGATACCTCTTTAAATTTACTTGCCTTTTCTTTATCTCCAACTACAAATTCAATATCCTGCTTCGTATCATCCAAAATTCTCATTAGCAAATGATTGGTTGACCAATAGGACTGTGGTTGAATTCTAGTTAAATCATAGATTGAACTATCTATTGTATTTAGCGAGAAACCTTCCCTATTAAAATTCATATTAAATAACTCTTTAATCCATTTACCATTTATTTCGCTTACCTTGTCATTAGTACCAAACTGACCTGTATTAGAATGCATTAAGGCATATAATTTAGGCACTTGACTAATTTCCTTAGTATACACTTTAGATAAAGCCTTATAGTCACTATCAATACGCTGTTTCATTTCTTCATAGGACTCTTTGGGAATATTATATTCATCTCTAATATAATCCATTAAATAGTGATTATAATCTCTCTCCATACTTGAAGCTGATTCTGCAAACTCAACTGAATTTAAATTACCTAAGTAGTTTGAATCTTTATCAAATGCATTTATGTATTTAAGTCTATACCCATTTGTACCTAATTCCCAGTAAGAGCTATCTACTAACTCTAATAGCTCATTAGAACTTAAAAATTTCGAGTCTTCCTTTTCAAATTTATCAGCATAAGTTAGCATAGTTGCCTTTAAATTGTATTCTTCTATAATTTTCTGAGAAAATATTGCTGTATCTCTTCTTCCATCTTCAAATAGTAAAAATAGTGATTTAGTTGGTAATGCCTTACCTTTTAAATAATAATCCACTACATCCTTTTGAGTAATTGTTACATATCCGTTATTTTTTAATGCTTTAAGCTGTTCATCCAATCTTTTGGTACTTATTAAGGTATCATTTCCTGTTCTATCTACACCAAAATATGATACTGCAATGAAGCCACTATCTTGATTATTACTTACCTTATATGAATTGTAAGGCTCATATACAGAGAATGAAAATAAAGCTTTTATAATAGCTATTAACAATATAATTAAAATAACTCCTTGTAATATACCTCTTGCTATCTTAATCCTATCTTTCTTTTTAGGAGAAAAAGTATTACTTTTCATTGTTTTTCCCTCCGTTTTTCTTAAACTTACTGGAAGTAGTTCTCTGTTCCTTCTTCTTTTGAGCCTTTATATCACTGGGAGTCATTCGCGTGCCCCATGTGGACTTCCAAAAGGTTACCCATGCAATAGGCATCTGCCACAATAATACTGCCTCATAATAAATACAAAATACCATACCAAAAACCCATGTAGTACTTTTTCTAAGAAACATTTGAGCAAAACTCATCATTAAAGCCATCATCAATATTCCTACTAAGAAGGTTGTTGGAAATATCTTATGGATAATTGGAACATAAATTAAGTTATATGTAACAACTATTGGAGCAACAATAGGAACTACTACACCCATATAAAAGAATACTGCCATAAAAGGCTCCTTTTTCCACATAAATTTACCTGCAATTATTGATTCTCTTAGCCATGAACGCTTCCACCTCATTTGTTGCTTAAGAAATATTTTATATTTATTAGGTACAATGGTAGAACAGATAGCTGTATCTTGATAACTTGTTCGATGACCTTTTAACACAAAATTAGTCATAGCACGATCATCTCCAAAGGTTGCCTTCTGACCTAAAAACCTTTGATTTAACCATGCATCCATATTGTCTAGAATTATTTGTTTTTTATAGCAAGCTAATGGTCCTGATAAACAGGTAACAGCATCAAAATAAGCCTCTGCTGCCTTCATAATTCTAAAGGCTATGTAATAACGCACTGATTGCATCTTTGTTAATACATTAGTGTATGTATTAGCTACATCAGTCCTTCCTGATACGCCTCCCATTTTAGGATCTTTAAAAGGTTGAACTAAATTTCTTATAGCAAAGGGATCTAAAAAGCTATCTGAATCAACAAATACAACTAAGTCATGTTTAGCTTCCTTAACTCCTCTGCATAAAGCATCCCTTTTACCTAGATTATTTTCTTGCACAAAATATTTTAACCTGTGTTTTGTTTCAAATCTCTCTGCTTCACTACTTAACCTCTCAATAGTTTCTTTAATTTTTTCTACAGAATTATCATTAGAACAATCATCTACTACTATAACTTCCAGCTTGTCTATAGGATAATCTTGATTTATGCAACTTAGAATTGTTCTTTCGATCCACACTTCTTCATTAAAGCAAGGAATAATAATAGTTACTCCAGGTGTATAATCCACATCTATTAGCATAGGTTTATATAACATTCCAAATAAATATCTGCTAAGCAAAAATACTGCTGCAATAATACTATAAAGGTATATCCATTTATTAAATTTAAAATATATAATACTTTCTGCACGCATTAATATAATAAATAATGTAATAAATAATAAAAGAAAACTAGAAGTAACAAGTACATATCTATCTTTTTTTCTACTTGAATACTCTGACAAAGTTTCTGTAAACTCTATTCCACAGATAATTTTTCCTTCAGATGTTATAGAATCTCTAACTTTTTCACCTTTAATTTTCACTTTCATTTCATAGCCCTCAGGCATAGAACCAGGTAATATTTTAAATTTTAACTTTATCTCCTCAGCATTGTTTATTATATTTAATTGTGTTTCATCTTTTAATTCTAACAAAAGCCCCGTGGTAGAAATGTCTATAGATTTTACTAATAACTTTTTATTTCCTTTGCTGCTTTTACAAACAACTTCCACATCCGTTTTCATTACATATCTTATACCAGCATTCTTACTCGTTATAAAACCACTAGGGTCTTCTTTATGGTTATCCAAAAGTTGATATCCCCTACGGTCAATATTATCTCTAATTTCTTCCTTATCAGGAACATTTGATAATAACCGTCTATCTTTACGGGGATTTAAAAGGACATCACGGGTTTCATCTTTTTTTATTTTTTTCATATAGTATCTAACCTCATTTTTAAACTCCTCATATGTTACAAAAATTATTATTCTAAATAATCGCTTAGCTTTGCAATTTTATACTTTGTTCCGTAAACTCCATTCTCATTATTAGTTAAGAAAATATCTAAGGCTTCTGCTGTATAATAACTTTGATTGTTCATGTGCATTACTATAATATTCCCTCTACCTTTGATTAAACTTTCTTCTAATGAATGAACAATTTCTTGGGAAGAACTACTTTCATAATCATGAGTTGAAATATTTCCATTAATAGAATATTTAAATCCACTTTCAAATACCTGTGCTAGCCCTTCCTTTTTAACAAGTAAAGTTGGTGGTCTAAAGTATGGTCTTAATGAATTTAAATCACCTATAACATTAGCCATAGCATCATAGGATTTAACTAAAGAAATCTCCAATTTATTCTTGTTTGTATCTAAAGTTTCATGATTATAGTTATGACTTCCAATATCGTGACCATTAAATGCAATGGTTCTAAGTAAATTAGGATTAGCATTAGATACATCTCCGTTAGTATCAATGTACTTTGATATTACAAAAAAGCTTCCTTTTACTTTATGTTTATTAAGTACATCTAAAATCTCATTAACCACAGGATCTCCTCCCCAATCATCGAAGGTAAAGAATATTACATCTTCACCATTGGTATCAATAGTCCCTGTCTTATCCATTAAAACCTGTTCCTCTTCATTTAAATCACTTAAATCCACATATTTATTACCTATGTAATTAGATTTCATCATAGATAAAGCTTCTTCATAAGACCTCCTAATTAATGAGTTAATATTATTCCCCGCCATCCTATATCTCCCTAATTGAGAAGCTGATTCCACAGTATGTTGCAATTCACTTAAAGTCTCAACAGAATAATTCAATGGCTTTTCAACTAAAACATAGGATTGTGTTGCTTCATTATACTTATTAGCATGTCCATTTTTTACATAATTAGAGGTAATTAATTCAATAATATTTGCTACAGTATTCTTATCTTCAAATAAATCTGAGTCTAGCCTAAAGTAAACAATCTCACCTTTTCTTAATGACATATAGGTATTTAAATTAAGATAATCCCTTACAACTTCTTCTGCATTCATGTTTTTATATTTATGATTAATAGGAGATTTAGAATAAGTAAACAGTTCATAACCCTTAATACCATGAATTTTATTGATAACAGATAAAGCTTCTTGAACCTCAACATCAACATAACCATATCCAGGCATGTATGCTTTAGTATTTACACCAATCTTCCTTAATAAATTATCTACTTCATATATTTCTTTACAAATCTCTTCTGTAGATTTGTCTAATAAACTTGAGCTAACTGTTATTCCTCCATTGCCAATTTCATGACCTTTCTTTAATATGTTAGCAATTCTATCTGGATACTTTTCTATTTCATCCTTAGTGACAAAGAAAGTTCCTTTAGCCTTTATTTTATCTAAAGATATTAAAACTGAATTTAATGCAGTTTCATTATCTAATCCTCTAAAGGTATAGGATAATGCTTCTTTAGTAGTGTAAAACTCTGAAATATTAGGAGCAAGATTACCATTATTTTTTTTTATTAGCTCCGTAAAATTTACTAAATCTAAAGAATTTTTTTCTTCACTATTTCCTTGTGAAGTATTTTTTTCTTCTTTATAACTTTCATCTATATAAATCTCATCTTTATTTGACATATTTTCAGGTGATGAAGTTTCATCATAACTTTTCATTCCAGCTAATTCATTCACTTGGACAACAGTTATTTTCTGTTCATCTATGGCCTTCAACAACCATTCTACAATTTTAACAACGGTTATTTCTTCTCTTTCATCCTTAGTAGATTCATCTATCCCTGCTTCTTTATCTATAGCTGGCTTTTCCCCTTCTTTTTCTCTTTCATATTCGAAATCATCAAGAACACCATTAACCTTAATGGAAATAATTGTGCCCTTATTTAATTTGTTTACATAATTCTGAGCCTGCCCATAATCCTTGAAACTTTGATAGCTAAGATAATGATCACTGTGAACCACATACTTATTACCTGAGGCGTATGCTGCCTCTAGGACTTCATCAGTGTATGTGGTAGATTTACACTTTAGTAAATTAGATTTCTCCTTAATTATAGTTTCTATTATCTTATTACCACGGCAAAAATCAGTAATTAATTCTTTCTGAGATAACTTTTCCATATGCCTAGCATCTGAAAGAGTTTCGCTTCCTACTACATGCCCCGCTTTTTTAATGTTTTTTACTGTGGTAGGGTCTTCTCCAGCTTTAATACCTGGAATAAAAAAATTTGCTTTTACACCATACTCATTTAATAATTCCACTATTTTTCCCATAGTATTAGCATCACTAATTCCTTCAAAGGATAGAGCTAGTACATTAGAAGAGGTTTTTGCATTAGTTATAACTTCAGCTTGTTTTTTACTACTTAGTAACTTTAATGCATCCTTTATCTCTGCTGATGCATCATACTTATTTTTATCATTTTTAATCATATTTTCAGTATGATTGTTCTTAGTGTAACCCTTATATGTAAAGGCTCCTAATCCTACAGCCACGGTTATAATTATTGTGACGATAATCCAATTTTTTTTCATATTATTTCTTCTCCATGTATTTAAGACTTTATTTTTATTTTAACTTTAAGAATAACTTATTTCAATAAACAATAATTATTGATTATTGAAATGATATACAATTATACCACAATATTTTATTTTGAATCAATATATTATTAATTAGGTTATGTTTAAAATTACAGTAATAGAATAAAAGCTATTGAATATTACATTGAATATTCAACAGCTTTTTTAAATTATTCAATTATTTATTTTAAATTCAGTAAATTATATATATTAATAAAAAGCTTTTACCCTATTGTGTAATTATTTAGATGGAGCAGGTGATTTTACCACAGTTAATTCTAAAATTTCATCATGTTTATTACCAACATTCATCTTAGTTTTAAATGGTATTTTTAATAAAGTGCCTTCTTTGTATTCATTAATTTCTTGGTCATCTAATCCAATTGATAACGTGCCTTTTAGTACAGCCATATATACATTAGAATTTGAAAAATGCTCTGGAAGTCCTTCTCCTTTATTAAATATCATGTGTAAGTAATGAACATTTCCATCTGAAATAAGCATTTCAACTGTTCTACTATGGCTGTTAGTCATTTGATAAATTTTTTCAACCATTATAAATTCCCCCTTTATATCTTTATTTTTTAGAATATATTATTTATACTTAATTGCCTTTGCAGGACATTTATATATAGCTAGTTTAATCTTTTCACTTTCTTGTGATATTAATATATTTTTATTTACCTTTGCTTTTTTATTTTCTAATATAAAATCTTCTGATGCTATCCTTGTACATAATCCACAACCAATACAAAAGTCCTCTTCTATAATTAGTATTGCATCTTCCTTTTCTATAATATCTTCTTTAGGTAATTCTTCTTTTTTAACAAATCTTGAAGTGATAATTGCCATTATAATAATAGATATTGTAGTTAAGCTCCATCGAATCACCATAAATTTAGGACCTAAAAACTTAGATTCATTTGCTAGCATCGGAATCTTAATTACTGCCCAAGCACTTAAGATTATTACTATATTTGCTATGCTTGCACCCTTTTTTATAAGCATCTTACATACAGGAAAAGCTGCATAAATAGGACCTGCTGAAAAACTACCTAGTAAAAAGGAAAATATATATCCTTTAACCCCTGAACCTTCACCTAGTGCATTTTCTATAGTTTTTTTAGGAACCCATCCCTCAATGAGAGATGTTAGTAGAAGTATTACTGGCATTATTATAAGCATTTCTTTCACATAATATAAGCTATTATTTAAAGCCATAATTCCTTTATCCGGCATAAAAATCAATAAAAACAAATAAGCTAAAATAACAAAAGTTAATAACATATTGTTTTTTACTTTTTTAATAATTAAACTCATATTATCACCCCCATGAAAAGTGCTATAACCACAGCAAATATAAAGCTTAATGAGTTTCTAATCAATGCAAACTTAACACCAAATTCTCTTCTTTCAAGAGGAAATGTAACAAAACCAACCATGGTAAGAGTTGTTAAAAATGCCACTATAGGAACTATACTAGCTCCTGCATTTACTAAGGAACCTACCAGTGGAAAAGCAACAAAAGCTGGTATTAAAGTGATACTTCCTACAAATGCAGAAATAATTGTGGAAATAAAAATATTAGATTGGCCTAAATAATATTTAATTATATCTGGTGGAATGAATGTAAGTATTAATCCTATAAGAAAAAGTATTCCTATAATTTCTCCTATCATGCTTTTCATTATTCCCGTTGACATTTTAATGGAGTTAAAAGTTTTCTTTTTATCTTTATTTATGGACCAAATAAACCAAGTCAATGTAATTACCCAAAGAATTATTGTGAATATATCCATTTTATTTTCTCCCTTCAACATCTTTACTTGTATTATAATTTGTTTTAATATTATAATCAGTTACCAAGGTAACTAATTTTGAAAAAGGAGAAATAATAATGTTAGATTTTATTTCTATTCTTGAAAATACAGAATTATTTAAAGATATCTCTATGAGCACTATTAATCATTTATTTGTACAAGATTCTTTCAATATAAAAACTTATAAAAAAAATTCCGTAATTTATTTTCAAAATGAAAAATGTGTTACTTTTGATATAGTCCTGAAAGGAATTGTCTCTGTACAAAGCACTGATGAGAAAGGAAACTATATCTCAATAAGTGATTTTACTATCGGAAGTGAACTAGGAGGAAATCTGCTTTTTTCCCATAAAAACTTTTATCCAATGATGGTTCTAGCAAAAACGGAAGTAACACTTATACACTTAAAAAAAGATTTAGTTTTAAGTCTCTGCCAAAGTAATACTACTTTTTTATCTAAATTTCTTCACTCCATCTCAGACAAAACCTTAATTTTAACAGATAAAATAAAAACACTTTCTCTTAAATCTATAAGACAATGCATAATTGACTTTCTAATGTATGAAAGCTATGTTCAAAAGAGTAATATAATTAAACTAGAAGTAACTAAAAAGGATTTAGCAGAAAAATTTGGGGTACAAAGATCCTCATTATCCCGTGAATTAAATAAAATGAGAAAAGATGGGTTAATAGAATACGATGCATTTTCTATTACAATAGTAAACCTTGATAAATAGATAAGTGGTAGACCTTTAACTTAAAAAGTCCACCACTATTTTTATTTAAGTATATCAATGGTATTTGCACTAGCAGCCTTATTGGCAGGAATTATACTAGATACTATACCTATAAATATGGAAATTCCTATAGCTACAGATGCAGTAAATAGACTTGGTATTATTGCCATATGCATAAAATAAGATATGATATTAGCAATTATTATTCCAAATACATATCCTATCACTCCACCAGTGACAGTAATAACTACACCTTCTACTAAAAATTCTCGCTTTATATCTTTTCTTCTGGCTCCTATTGATCTCTTTATTCCAATTTCTAAAGTTCTCTCAGAAACAGAAGTATAAACCATGTTCATAACCCCTATTCCTGCAATAAATAATGATATACCAGCAACTCCAGCAATAAATAAAGTTAATGTATTTAGTACTGAACCCATCATTTTTATTATTCCGCTGGTATCCATTACCATATATTCTCCTTCAGCTTTTTTAGAGCCTTCCTCATTAAGGACGTTTTCTATATCCTTAATAGTATCCTTAACATTTACTCCATTAACTAAGGTAATACTCATACCTTGAACTACATCACTGGAAGGGAAAAACTTATCATAGGTGTTCTTTGGAATTTGAATATCTGGTTTAAAGCTAAAGCTAAACTCCTCATCTTCATCAGATTCTATAATACCTACAATTTCAAAGGTAATACCCTTTAAGGTTGCAATACCTCCAATTAACTCTTCTTTCTCTTCAACCTTATCACCAATTAGGCTTTCTCTTAATACTATGGTTCTTGTTGAATTTTCATTATCTTTTTCACTTAAATTTCTTCCTATAATCTTTGGAGAATCAGTTTTTTCTACCTTTGAAGCCATTCCTTGAATGGCAGCTCCCCTTACTTGTAAATCTACAAGCTCACCATATTCATTGCTAGAATATATATATTCTACTGATTCAATTCCTTGTAATCTTTCTATAGCTCTTTTATCATTATTATTAAAACTATTTCCTGCAGCATTAATATGTTCCGCATTTGATGGAGTAAACATTGCATTTAATACAACTTTACCTTCGTTTTCTCCTGTAAAGTCTTTTATAGTTTTATTCTTATACCCCTCCCCTAATGCAACTATGGTAATTACTGCTGCTATTCCTATTATTATACCTAACATAGTTAAGAAAGATCTTTTTCTATTTCTTATAAGATTTCTTAAAGCAGAAAAAATTAGAACACTAAGCTTCATCTAAAATTCTCCTTCCTTAAGCTCACCATCGAAAATAGACATTATTCGATTAGCTTGTCTTGCTACATTTACATCATGGGTGATTAAAATTATAGTAATTCCTTCATCATTAAGTTCTTTAAACATACCCATTATTTCCTTAGATGTATGGCTATCTAAAGCACCTGTAGGCTCGTCTGCAATTATTATATCTGGATTATTAATTAATGCTCTAGCAATAGATACCCTCTGTTGTTGTCCTCCTGATAATTCAGTAGGATACTTATTTATTTTACTCTCAAGATTAACCTTTTTTAATAGTTCTACAACTCGCTTCTTGGTTTCCTTTATTCTATGACCTCTATAAAGCATAGGTATTTCAATATTTTCTTTTATTGAAAGCCTTTTTATAAGGTTAAAATCTTGAAATACAAATCCTATCTTTTCATTTCTAAACTTACTTAAAGCATCATCTGAAAAAGAACTTATATTTTTATCTAAAAATGTGTAACTTCCATCAAACTTTTTATCCAGCAATCCTAATATTTTCATAAGTGTTGATTTTCCTGATCCAGAGGGTCCCATTATTGCTAGAAACTCACCCTTATTTATCTCTAAATTAACATCCTTTAATGCCTGAAGAGCTTCATCCCCAGTAACATAAAACTTATTTATGTCTTTTAATTTAATCATAATTATTTGCTCCCTTCTAGTACCGTAGAAGGATTTTTAATCAACCTATCTCCTATCCCTATAGCTCCATCTAATAAATAATACTTATCATTTTCTAAAGTTGCTTTTATTTCTATATCTTCATAAGATTCGCCTTTTTCCTTAAGTATATGTATCTTAGAATCTTTTTCATATACATAATCTTTAGGTATTTCTATTCCTTTGTAATTGCACTTAACCTCTAAGCTAAACCCTATTCTGATACTCTTTTCTGGTTTTATGTAAAAATTGTATCCTGTTGTAGTTCTTCCTGGTTCTTCAATAGGTAGCTCGTCAATTTCAGTTATAGTACCTTTAATATATTCTCCACTACTAATAACCTTTAACATTACTTCATCATCTATTTTCAAATTCTTTACATCAAATTCAGAAACTTCTGCTTTAACTAAAGGCTCTTTAGATATTATTCTCATATAGGCTACAGTTGGGTCATCTATACCCTTGCTATTTACTTTCACTACTCCATCTATATCTGCAACTATATCTTTACCTATTTTTTTCTTTAAAGTATCCCTTTCAGTTACTATTGACTTGTTTCCCTCTTCATAACTTGCTACTTCAGTTTCTATGCCATTAACTTGATTCATTAACATTTCTATTTGTTGAGAAACTTCTAGTTGCTTACCTTCAAGGACATCTTTTGTTTTCAATAATTCATTATATTGACTTTGAGCTTCTTTTTCTTCTGATGTACTAAGCTTAGATATTTCACTCTTAACTTTATTTAGTTCACCACTTATTGCATTTAAATCTCCTTGTAGCTTATTAATGCTTGTGTTAACTTTATCCTTTTCCTTCTTCACTCTAGATACTTTGCCATTATTGGAGGTTATTTCCCTATCATACTGTGCTATTTGATCTTCAACTGCAGTATTAAGATAAGAAAATAATACATCGCCTTTCTTTACCTCTTGTCCATCTTTAACTTTAATATCTTTTAATTCTCCTTGTGACTTATCTACTATAATAATTTGCTCATCACTTATAATACTAATACCATTAAATTTTAATGTTTCTTCTCCCTTGATTTCATAACTATCTTCATGAGTAATTGTTGTCTCCTCTTTTGGTCCTTTTAACTTTATAGCAATTATTACTGCTGAAAGTATTATAAATAATACTACTGCAATGACAATTAGTATATACTTTTTCTTCTTTGAAAGATTGAAATCCATCTTCAAATTCTTCACTCCTTGTCCTATTCTATAATAAATAAAGAAGATAGNNCTATCTTCTTTATTTATTATACACTAATTTTATACATTCATTGTATTTTTTACTTCTTCATTATATTTTATTTTTTTAAGTAGGCTGAATACCATTAGATATGATATTATAATACCTATTACACCAACAATTATTGAAACAATCACTACTGGTGCCATACTATAATCCATTGTAATTAAACCTAATAAAAAGTTAACAGGATAGTATACTGCCAAAGCATATACTGCCGCCTTTTTCCACATGAAAATTCCTATAGAAATAAGGATAATTATTATACCAGATATGATTGAATATACTACCATACCACTGCTAAGAGCAGCCTCTGGAACTATTTCAGCTAACGACTTATTTATAATAGCAGTTACTATTGAACTAATTCCTCCAAGAATGTAAAATACTAACACTAATGTGGTCCAAAATCCCCTCGTCTTTTTTTCCATTTTATAATTCCCCCTTATATAATTATATTAAATAATTTCTAATACTATTTTAGCAGAAATCTATACTTTTTTGTATATATTACTTAAAATTACTATTTTTATACCTAAAAGTATGTGGAATTAAAAACTATAGAATTTTTTATGCTATTTCTATTTACTAAACACTTCCTAAATCTTCGACTTCTTTTTTATATTTATCATATAACTCTTTTAAATTAAGAAATTCATTTAGAAAAGCTCCTCCATGCTTTAATCCTTCATCAATATACTTCATCCCTTCCTTTGCAAAAATAAAACAATATTTTACTATTTCTTCTTTAGCAACATTACACTTTATATATTGGGGTATTGCTTTCATATTTATATGATTTTGAATTTGATTATAATAAAATTGAGCTATTACATAATTTTTTAGCTGGTCCCTATCCTCAAATTGACTCCATTTAATTTCAGATGCATATACTTCTTCTTTAAAATTTTTAATTATATAATCGAATATAGTAACAGATGAATCTATTCTCCTTTGTAAGTTATGTGATAAATTATTTGAATGAATTCTATAATTTATTACTGCACCATCTACTTTTCCATAATTCCAATTATATTTTATTAACTGCAGACAATTCAATGTATCTGCAGAAAAATCATTGTTTTTATAAACTATCCAATTTATTTTGTTGTCCTTAAAAAAGTTCAATCTATGAAGACAATTCATAGGTATAATACCCGATGCAGATTTAAAAATACGTTCAATGACCTCATCTTTAGGATGAACTTGGTAGTTCCATTGCTGAACTATTATATTATCTTCATCCACTATATTAAAGTCACTAAATACATAGTCCTTATTGGTATTTTTTTCTAAATACTCTACAAATTTGTAAATAGCATCCCTTTCTACAAAATCATCACAAGCAATCCATTGAAAATACTTCCCCTTTGCGTTACTAATAATTTCTTGAATTCCTTTTGATGCTCCACCTGAGTTCAGACTATGATAAATTCCGCGTATATTTTTATGTTTTTTCTCATAATTTCTAATTATTTCATCAGAGCCGTCTGTTGAACAGTCATCTATAAGTAAAATTTCTATATTAGGATAGGTTTGATTTATAAAAGAATCTACACATTTTGATAAGTATTTATTACCATTATAATTTGTTATTCCTATAGTAACTAATGGTTGCTCAATCATTGAAACTTTTTTTATTTCAGATAGAGTTATGAATAATGCCTTTAGTTTTTCTATTTGATCCTGCAACTCAAAATCATTCTTAACAAAACAATTATACTCTTGAGAATCATATTTACTATCAATTACCATCTCAAGAGCATCATTTATTGTATTCCAAATTAAACACTGAGGATATATTTCTTTTGCACCAACAAAATTATGGATTATAGGTTTTATCCCTTTTGCCATAGCTTGCATAACACTAATGTTTTGTGATTCTAAAATACTTGTACATAATATATAATTTTTATCTTCTAGCCATTTATCTAGGTTATCCTGCCAACCCTCATAAACTACATTATTTTCTAATTCAAATGCTTTTATCATTTGATTAAAATACAAAACATCTCTAGTATCTTGAAATTTACCAGCAATATATAATTTGTATTGGCTGTTTTTATCATATATAGCTTTAAAAGTATGAAGCAATAGCATAGGTCCTTTCTTATAGTTTATATAACCTACATACGCAATATTAAACCCAGGTTTTCTATCTTGAAAAGTCCATTTAGGAATATCTATACCATTAGGAATTACTATGGTTTTTTCTTTATCAATATTGAAATTATCAATAGTAAAATTCCTTATATGTTCTGCTACAAATATGATTTTATCAACATTTTTCCAGTAAACATTACATGGATATTCAGTAAAGGATTCATAGCTGTGTATTCTACATATAATATTCTTTTCTTTAGCAATGCTAAGTTTACTTCCATAGGATATTAATTCATCACACCACTCAAACCAGCATATATCGGCACACTTCATCCCTTCATCAATTTGCTTTAAATTTGTTACCACTATTTTTTTAGTCACATAGTCATGAGATAATCCATTAATAATATCTTCTAAAAAACTATCTAGCCCTTGTTTTACAAAAAAGACAATATTTTTTCTATTACTTTTCTCAGAATCAACTCTCATACTACTTACATTTTCAACCATACTATTGCTCCTTCATTATTATTATTAAATATAGTAAGAATAGATACTTATTCTATTGATAACTTATCCAATAAAATCTCATTTATCTTTACCATATCTTATGTTAATTAGTAATCATACAGTTTTATATTAATTTGAACAAAAGATTACTAATTATAGTAGAAACTAATAATCTACTCCTTATATGAACCATAAAAGCTTACAGTCTCTATATCTCCTGGATTTTCCTTTGGTACTATAGCCATATTATAGATTTTATCTACATAAAGAGGACTACTATTTGATAAATTGTTATATTCATCAGTTATATAATAATTATCTGTATGTCCAGTACCACTTCTTGTTACTCCAATATTTACTATGGCTACATACTTTGAATTCTCTGCAACAGTTCCCTTGACATTTACCTGTCTTATAGTGCCTTCCCCTTTGTTACAACAATTGCATTCCTTACAACATTTACACTCGTCGTTTATAACCACTTTCAAAAATGGAACAAGATATCTATCCTTACATATTGAAGAACCAAATTGTGTAAGAATGCTATTACTTCTATCAAGTAATGCTATACCTCTATTACTTAATTTATTCTGTAACCATAATACAACAAAATCAGTTAAATCCACTGTTATAGCCACATCTGAAGTTATTGGATGAAAATTTTTTTTAATATTGATATCTACTTCTGGTCGATTATTGAAAGTTGTATAAGTGCTGAAATAATCACATAGGGGGTATATTGAAAATATTTTCCTACAATCATTATAAAAATTATTTGTCTTAAACAATACAAGTTCTGCACTAGAAATTGATGCATTACTTGGTATACTAGAAATATCAAAAAATAGGTAACTAATATAGTTGTGTATACCATCACTACCTACAGTTATAGTAGGTTTATTCATATTTCCGTTTATCAATTTACTGGTTACCGTAAGACTCTTAGTAGCATAAATTATTATATTTGACAAATTTGTCACCTCTTTTTTAATCCATTAGTTTAAAGCATGGAGCAATAAATTGCTCCATGCCATTATAAATAGTTCTAGATGGTATATGACCATGCAGTTACTACACCAGTAGATTCGTCAACAGTATCACCTGTTATAAATTTTGGTACAATTGACAAAGTATAAGAGGTATTAACAGCTAATGATGTTCCATTTGCTGTATTATCATAAGCAATTACTCTATAAAACGATCTATCTCTTCCTGTTGAAACAGCGTTTGTAACATTAAGTCTAATGGTTAAATAAGCAAGACTATTTCTAGCAACAGTGCCTGTAACTCCAACAGAACGAGGTGTACCAGTTTGAGGAGTATCAAAATCAATTGTTAAAGCCATAAAATTCATCCCCCAAATTTTTTTAGGATTTTGCTCCTGATATATTATATGACCTTATATACAAAATGTGATTTTAAATTTATTATCCTGTAATTACTTTTCTAAATACAAGTATAGTAGTTATACTTTTTCTCCTTCACTCTATTTTATTTCTCACAAATAGAACTAAATATTATTATATAAATAGTAATGTTTACTACAAGAACAGTTCATTAAATTTTTACATAGTATATATGGTAAAACTAATAGAATATTTTATTTATTCAACAATGAAGGTTTTATTTAAAAGAGGAGATAATATATTATGAAAAATGAAGTAAGCTTGTGTATGATTGTAAAAAATGAAGAAAACTATTTGCCAAGCTGTCTTAACAGCATTAAAGATATTGTGGATGAAATTATTATTGTTGATACAGGGTCTACGGATAAAACTGTAGATATTGCCAAAAGCTTTGGGGCTAAAGTTTACTATTTTCCTTGGCACAATAACTTTAGTGAAGCTAGAAATGAATCACTAAAGCATGCTACCAAAGATTGGATACTCATATTAGATGCAGATGATGAATTATCCCCTAAGAATCAAGAAAACTTGAAAGATTTACTATACAGACAATTAGATGAAAATGCGATTTACTACTTTGAAACATTAAATTATTATGGAAATATTGTTGATGATAATTCAATAACTATAAATTTAAATCCTAGACTATTTAAAAATAACCATGGAACTCACTATGAAGGAGAAATTCATAATCAATTAGTATACTCAGAAAACAAATATAAAGCAATTTATCAATTAATGCAAATTAATCATTATGGATATATGACTAAATCAATAGAATCTAAGAATAAAAGAAATAGAAATATACCTATTTTAAATGATCAAATAAAAAAAGACCCCAATGATTCCTTTGCTCACTTTAACCTCGGTACTGAATACGCAGCATTAAACGATAATGAAACTGCGTTAGAACATTACTATAAATCCTATGAGAAATTTGACCCATACAACGGATATAGTTATTTACTAATATTTAGGATAATTTTCTTAAACTATAAAATTAAAAATTATGATACAGCTTTTAAGTTCATAGACATCGGTATTAAGCATTATCCTAAATTTACTGACTTATATTTTTTAAAATCTCTTATTTTTAAAGATATGAATATGCCTACACTTCAGATAAAAGCTCTTAAAGAATGTATTGAGCTAGGTGAAGCACCATCTGAATTAAAATGCTTATACGGAATAGGAAGTTTCAAGGCATACTATGAGTTAGGCAATGCCTACTTCGCACTAAAAGACTATGATGCTGCATACAATTATTATATTGAAACACTTAAATCAAAGTCAGATTTCCTTAATCCCTTATACCTTATTGGAGATATATTAAAATTCAAAAATACCCCAATGGATAACTTTAAAAGGATTATAGAAGATCTTATTTCTAGTTCTCCAAAATCTAATCATATTATTGCAGATTTGTTTTATAATGAAGGACTCTATGAAATAGCATTGGAATACGTAGAAAAATGTGAACTATCTGAAACTATTACTGAAGAGCTGGTATTACTTAAAGCTAAATGTCTTGTAATGTCTGGTTCCTTTACCAAGTGTATTGACATGACCAATATAGTTGATGATAATTCTTCAAATTTATATTTTTCAATGTACAAAGTTATAAGTAGTGTATTAACTAATAATTATGATAAGGCGTTATCCTTATTATCCAATTTTAAAGAGGATTCCTTATTAGGTTACAATAAAAAACTATTAGAAGTGTATTCACAGTTTTTAAAATTATTTACCAAAGAATCCACCACTCTTTTATCCGAAGATGAAAATGAAAGGGAATATCTTGATATTATTCTAGAAATATGTGAAATATTGCTTATAAATGATAAATATGACGAACTTAAAATAGCTGTACACTTACTAAATTTAATAAATAATAAATTTGTGCTTCTTAATCTAGGAAAACTATATTTTAAACATGGATATATTGAGCATGCCAAAAAAGAAATCATTAGGTCAATAAAAGAATTTGAAGTTTATGATAGTGATAGTCTAGATATATTGCAATATTGCATTAATAATAAAGACGTCTCATAAATCTATATAATTAAAGACTCCCAAACGTTAATTTAGGAGTCTTTATTAGTTCTATACTATACTATATTATAGTATACACTTTAATGCATTATCTAAATCATTTATTATGTCTTCCACATTTTCTAGACCAACAGCTATTCTTATTAATCCATCACTAATACCAGCCATTTCTCTTTCTTCTTTAGTGTATGGTGAATGTGTCATTGATGCTGGATGTTGAATTAAAGTTTCAGCATCTCCAAGACTTACTGCTATTGTACAAAGCTCTGTACTGTTTATAACTTTCTTACCTTCTTCGATTCCACCTTTTACCTCAAAAGCTATTACAGCTCCTGGTAAAGACATTTGCTTTTTAGCTAATTCATATTGTGGGAAGCTTTCTAAACCTGGATAATATACTTTTTCCACTGCATTATGTCCTTCTAAAAATTTAGCTACTTTCATAGCATTTTCACAATGTTTTTCCATTCTTATTTCTAGAGTTTTCATACCTCTAATGATTAAAAATGCATCAAAAGGACTCAAGCTAGCTCCTGTCATATCCTTTACACCAAATAATCTAACATTTTTTATAAATTCTCCACTTCCAACTACAAAACCAGAAATTACATCTCCATGACCATTTAAGAATTTTGTTCCTGAATGAATTACTACATCAGCTCCAAATTCTAATGGTCTTTGAATATATGGAGTACAGAAAGTATTATCAACCATTACTATACAATCCTTATTTTGGTGAGCTATCTCACTTATAGCTTCTATATCTGCAACTTCAAGGTTTGGATTTGCTGGTGTTTCTAAATAAACTACCTTAGTATTTTCTCGCATAGCCTGTCTTACTTCTTCAAGATTGGTGGTATCTACAAAAGTTACCTCAACCCCATATCTGCTTATTCCATGATTCAAATAAGCATAGGTACATCCATAAAGAGTTTTTGCTGCTACCACATGGTCTCCAGCTTTTAACACTGTCCAAAATGCTGATGCAACAGCTCCAATGCCAGACGCTGTAGAAATTGCCGCCTCTGCACCTTCTAGCATTGCTAACTTATCTTCCAATTGAGTATTTGTTGGATTTCCAAGTCTTGAATATATATATCCACCTTCTTCAAGAGCAAATCGTCTACCACCTTGCTCTGCAGATTCGAAAGTAAAGGTTGCTGTTTGATGAATAGGAGTAGCTAAAGCACCAAATTGATCCTTAACGTGTCCACCATGAATTGCTCTAGTAGCAAAGCCCATTGTTTTTAAATTATTCCCCATTAATTTGACCTCCCAATATAAATTATTTTTACAATAATATATAGCAATTCTAGTGCCAAATTAAGGATAATTTAAGTGATACTTAGATCTAGGTGAATATAGTTTTAGACAAAGCTTTAATAACAAGGAAAGGAGAATCTCATTTATTTTTATAATATGCAACTCTTAATATTTATACTAATTTAGTGTAAATATATCTTTACTTATCAGAATTTTTTGTAAATGTTTTTTTACATCTGTAAATTAATTTTTACATACTTTAATACAAAAACACCTACATTTTTATATGGTACTTATTAATTTTATTCATTATTGTAGTATGAGAAACTTTAAGTACACTTGCAGCTTTTCTATAACTCTTATAATTATCTATAGTTTTTTTAATAATTTCTTTTTCACATTTCTCCATTATATCTTTTAATGGTAGCTGCAAATATTCATCAGATTTTTTATCTATAATCTCTTTAGGTCCATAGCTATAAATATCATTCTTAAAATTAATAAAAATATCCTCTGCAGTTAATATGTCACCTTTGCATAAATTCATTGCTCTTTCTATAACGTTTTGTAACTCTCTAACATTTCCAGGCCAATGATATTTCATTAACTCGCTAATGAAATCAACATCAGCGCCCTTTATATTTTTATTTAATTTATAATTTAACTTCTCTATAAAGAACTGTACAAACATCGGAATGTCCTCTAATCGTTCCTTTAATGTTGGAATATACATAGGAACTACATTTAATCTATAATATAAATCTTCTCTAAAAGTTTTATCCTTAATCATGTTCTCAAGATTCTTGTTAGTTGCAGCTATGATTCTTACATCTATGGATTCTTCTTTATTACTACCAATTTTTCTAATTTTCCCTTCTTGTATCACTCTTAATAACTTTGCTTGAATAAAAATAGGCATTTCTCCTATTTCATCTAAAAATAAAGTTCCTCCACTAGCTTCTTTAATAATACCATCTTTTCCCCCTATCGTTGCACCTGTAAAGCTTCCTGGCTCATATCCAAACAACTCACTCTCTAATAAGGTTTCTGGTAATGCTGCACAGTTAATAGCAATAAAATTCTTATTACACCTAGGGCTTATGTCATGTATTGCCTTTGCAAAGACTTCCTTACCCGTACCACTTTCACCTCTTAATAACACCGTTGAGTTACTCTTTCCAATAGTCAAAGTCATATTTTTAACTTGCTCTATTGCCTTGCTTGTACCAATTATGTTCTTGAATTCCCTATCCTCTATTGAATCTATTATGGCTTTTAACTTTTTTTCTTTCTGTTCATAATATAATAAATCCATTTCTTTAACTGAAATAATATCTTTAATATTACAAATCTCTTTCATTAGTTCCTTCTTTAACCCATCTTCCATGTCCTCAACCTTTACACATACCTTTTGAAAAAACACTTCCATAGAAATCAAGTTAATTTTCCTATTGTAAATTTTCTCTAATATCTCTACTGTAATTCCCAATCTATCTCTTGTAATTATCTCAAATCTAATCATACAAATCCCCCTTTTGTAAGAAAGTACTATGTTTAAAAGTGGCGTTACAAGACTTCTATTGTAACGCCACTTAAGCTATCCCTTAAAATATAAAACTTTATTTTACTTAGATTAATTCTAAATTATTAATATCTAATTTATAAATGACATCTTTTCGTTCCACTATAACATTGATTTTTTTCTTTACTTCTTCATTTTCTATTATCTTTGAAATAAGCTCTTTAGTTGGATTTATAGCATATGGATTTCCTACAGATTTAAACATAGTTAAATCCCCAGAAGTATCTCCATAAGCATAACTTTTACTTAAATCTATATCATATTTTTCTTTTAACTCCATTAAAGCATTTTCTTTACTTACAGAATCCCACATTGGTATAATTTCACCAGTATATTTTCCGTGGTCATCGGCTTTATAAATGGTACCCCTAAAATCGTCCATTTCATATTTCCCTGCCATCTCTCTTACAAGCTCTATGGGAGATCCAGAAATAGCAATTACAACATGACCTTGTTCCTTATGCCATTTAATTTTATCCCTAGAAAATGTATATACCCTATCACCTTTCTGATTAATCACATTTCTAGCTATATGTTCTATATGTTCTTTACTCAAACCCTTAGTTGCCTCAATATAAACGTCAATCATTTTAAGTAAATAGGTATCATAATCCCCTTGTCTAATATCCCACTTGGAAAAAGCTGGCCTAACTTCATTATACCATTTATCTTCTTCAACTAACTCATATTTTATTATTTTCTTAAAAACTTCTGTTATTAAACCTTCTCTATAGATAGTTCCATCTATATCAAAAAATGCTGCAATCTTTCCCATATAAAGCCCTCCTTAAATGACACTTCAACTCTACACTTTTGTTAGTAGATTTACTTCTTCAAATAAAAATAAGAAGAAGTTTCCATTATAATATTTTATCTACAATAACATATTTATGATTTAAAGTCCAGTATTCATAATAGGGTTCACTAATTTGGATTTTACTAATCTATTAAATAAATCCGTCATTTTCTATTATTATAATAATTAAATATTTTATACAAAACCTACATAATAAAAGGCACCCTTTTGTCAATGACATTTTATTAGGAATGCTTTTAAATTTCATCATCTAGTAACCATTTAATCAAAGAAAATCTCACATGTTTAGGAATTTTATTTTCATTTTTTGTTTTAGCTTCTTTTAGATTAGATAAATTCTCGACACTCTTAACATTCATTTGTTGTTTTAAATCTTCATTTTCTTTTTCTTTTTCATCTAATTTCTTTTCCATTAATATTTTTTCTTTATCCTTTTGTAACAGCATCTGCTCTAAACAACTATTTTTCTTTTTTAATACATCATTATCATACATATATATATTAATTTTCTCTTTTTCATTGTAAAATTTATATTTCAAATTTGATATTTGATTTTTTTCATACTGCATATCCTCTTTCAATGTTCTTAATTCTTCATAAGTCTCTTTAAGCTTTAATTCTAATTCTTCTTTTTCTCTTTTAAGTATTTTAACTTTTGAAAAATAATTTTTTAACTCCTCCTTTTTAAATATAGAATTTTCAACCTTATGCTCTAGGTTTTTATTATTCTCTACTTCAGTATCTATTGAATTTTCTAAAAATTCCGGCAAAAACATTTGTTCCTGTCCATTAACATTCACTACATATATCTCATTAATAAAATAATTGTTTTGTTTATCTTCTATATTTTCTTGATAAAATACTTTCTTAGGCAATATCTTATCAAAATGCCTGTACACTTGAGGATTGCTAAAATTTTGTCCACAGTCTGCAGAAAAACATCCATAAAGCTTGTTATCGCAAATCCACAAAGCCCATAACACCCTATTATATAATATTAATGTGCAAGAATTAATATTTACATGTTGAAACAGTATAGTATTTTTTTGCAGCCCTGCTTCCTTATACTGGTAAATCACTCTGTTAACATGATCATCTTGAGTAATAAACAGATAATGCTTTATATTTTTTTCTACACAAAAAGTAAAATCTATGTATGGTAAGAGAGACATGTGTATAACTTCTTCCTTTCCCCATCGCCCTTCTACAACGTGGAAATTTCTAGAAATTAATTGATATACTCCAGCTACCATAGTGTTTAATAAGATTATATTAGATTCACACGCTTGGCAAGTACCATACGGAAACTTAGAGTAACATTCTAAATTAGCAATTATTTGCGGTTGAGTCCATAACGTTCCATTTTCAGCAAATTGATGAACTAATATTTCTGAATAAGTATGTTTATCTACTACGTTATATAGTAAATGAATATCCTTGGAGCAAAAAAAAGCTCTAATCCGTATAGGTGTAATTACATCATACTTCATATGGAGGAGAGTTTTATGCGTCCATTCTTTTCCTTCCAATGTAGATAAAATAAGATCGCCACAAATATCCTGACAGAAAACATGAATCTTCCCATTCCACTCCTCCAAAACATAAAAATATTCAAAACTATCTTTATAAATGCTTATCTTCTCTGACCACTCATGATTCATAAGTATTTGATAATATATGCCTTGGTTACTATCATAACAAAACTTTAGTAATCTTCCATCTTTCTGCTTAACCAAAAAACAATCATATTTTTCGTTAGTCATCTTTCTTCTCTCCTCTACAACCTTCACAGTCTCTACAAAATGGAATAAATACTATTTCTTCTACAATTACCTTTGTTGAAATCAAAACACTAACATCAAACTTCAAACTGTTGTTTATAATTACTGGAGTGCCTGTTAATTTAGCAAAAGAATTGATTACAAATTCTACTCCCTCTTGTTCTGCATATGCGGGTATATATAATGTCGCTTTTTGTGTTCCCTTAATTTTTCCTTCAACTATATATTTTTGTTCCCGTTCATCTTTGCATTCTATGTAATAGGGAATATAAAAATCATATTGTAGTATTGAGTATTTTTTTCGACTATCTATAATTTCTCTATTCTTTGTTTCTTTTACAATTTCACACTTTTTAAATACAATTTCTTCCACACTTATAATTTTTTCACCTTTTGAAGATACTTCATTTAATACCTGTGGAAAGATTATTTTTTCTTGATAGGTAGATATAACTTTTTTTGCTAATATAGTGGTTACATTTTCTTGTTTTTCTTCATCTTCACACTCTGCGAAAATAAAAGATTCTTCATCTACTTGAAATTTATTCTGAGTAACCACACCTATATCGTATGGAATACTATTATTCTGTACAAAAGTAAGAGTATCTAAAATAACATTATTAGAAATATCAATCCTTTCAAATACCCCTTTCCCATCATTACTTATACTAGTTACAAGTAATGTTTTTTTATCAGGAGATAATTTAATTCTTTGTAATTCTGGTAGAGTAGTTTTTATTGTTGCTATACTTTCTCTTTTTAAGATATCTATAACTTCAATTCTATGCAACCCACTATTTGCTACATATAAAAGAATCCCGGCCTGATCTAAAGATGTAATATCAGACCCTTTTGGGAAATCTATATATGAAATATCCCCATTTTCAAGATTCAATATAGAGACATTGCCCATATAATTTCCTTTATTAATTCCTTTATTACATATATAAATATATTTTTCATCTTCTCCAATAAGAATACAGCTAGGCGCAGTCCCAACATCTTTGTACACTTTTATCAATTGGAAGTCTGATGTATCATAAACATTTATTTCATTCTGAAAAATGTCCAGTACAAATAATTTCTTCTTCTCCTTGTCAAGTTCTAAACTATCTGCAGCCATAAACCCTTTTATGCAACCAAGCTTTTCACCAGATCTTAAGCTATAAATACATACTTCCTCAGTATCACAGACATAGATTTTCTGAGCTATGAAATCTACTTTTATATTACCATTGTTAGTAATATTCCATGTTCTATTTGAATCATATAAATCCTCAATAAGTGTAACTTTACTATTTCTATCACTAGCTATATACACATTGCTTTTTTCATCAACAATAATACTTAGAGGCCTTGGACCAACATCAATCTCTTTTATAATACTATAACTATCCCCATCAATTATAGATACCTTTCCTGTTCCTAAATGCGATATATAATAGATGATTTTCTCTCTTTTATTAAACATAGACTCGCCTTCACCTCCTCCTTTACTAATAAATCATATTGTGCCATCAGTAAATCTTTATATCATTATTCTAGGTCTATTATATAATTTATCTTAATATTCAATTTTCACTTTTCAGCCTATATAAGTGATTTTAATTATAAATTAATCCAAATAATAACTTAAAGAGTGATCGGTACTAAAACTATATAAAAACTATTTTTGATTCTATTTGAAGTTAGTTTCCGAGTTCACTCTTATACTAAAAAATATGCTTTATGCTTGCTTATTATGCAATATAAATATAAAAAAACTAACCAAGCAAATATTATTCAACTAATTCATAAGTTTGGCTTTTTCCTTCTTTAACAATCTTATACATACTAGTTGGGTAAATATTATTTCTTTGTAATTCTTTTTGTATAGCTTCCATATCTATTTCTTTAAATTTCACTGCTTGAGTACAACTAATATTAATTTTATTAGGAGCAGTAACAAGTTTTACCGCTATATTTTTTCTAACTAAACGCTCGTAAATATATAGCGCCCTGTGATGAGAAGTAAAGACCATGATATAATCGTAATCTTCTATTTTCATATTATCACCTCTATTTTGTGACGCCTTAATTTATACAGGCTCCTTACTTTATTGTATGCTTTAAAGCTGTAGAAGTGACTTTATACTCCATTTGTCCTTCTTCTTAGTAATCGTTCCATAATGGATTGATTCTTTTCTAATTCAAGTTCTTCACTCAATCTCCTTTTTTCTTCATTTATGATCTCACCTTGCTGTTTAATTATTACATTTTCTTCTTGGCATTCTTTCAATTTACTTTCTACCGCTACTTTAATCTTCCTTTCTTCTAGCAATTGTTGTTTTGTATATTCTAACTCTTTTTGAATACTTGTTGTAAGGAGTTCTTCTTCCAAAAACTTTTTTTTTGTTCCCTCTAACTCTTTTTGAATGTTCTTCTGCAATTTCAAGAATATATTACAGTTCTCATCTGACTTCCGCTTTTGTTCTAATATTCTAGCAATTTGTTCCTCATATTCATCTATAAATCTTTGATTTTTTTGTAATTGTAAATTTAATGCTATAATTTTCTTTTCTAAATTTTTCTTTTCTAAATTTACACTAGATAATTCAAGTTTTAAACTTTCAATTGATTCTCTTTCCTGAAGTGTTGCTCCTTTAACTTGATTTCCTTCTTTTTTTAATGAATCTTTCATACTTGTTATAATTTCACTTGGATTAAACAAATACAAATCCAATCCACTAGTTCCATAAATTTTTTTTACTTTAGTAGCACTATCCTTATCTATACCAATAAAACAATTATATCTTTCTACTGTAAGCTCATTACCTCTATCAAAATAAACTACGCTACTCCATTTTTTACCATCAAAGGCTGAATAGGAAATCTTCCCTTGTTCTAGCCAACAAACGTACAATTTATTACTTTTAGTAAATAATATAGGTTCTTTCAATTCTTTTCTACTTTCATGAACTCTGAATTCTTTTATACTTCCGATAATATCTATAGAAACATGATCAAGAAAATAAATAGAGTCTTCTCTAGATTTATTTAGTATATGAATTTCCTGTTGATCCATTAACACTTCAAACCCTATATCCTCTCCTTGAATGCCATAAAGTCTTCTTGCAATCGACCATCTGTGATTTTCAAAGTTACAATAGTTTAAAGATATCTCATCACCTTCATCTGAAATAAAAAATGCATAAATATTACCCTTTTTATTTACATGTACTGAATAATATTCTTTTAAATTAGGTATCAATATAATATCCTGTATTGTGGTAATTTTAGTTTCTTTTCCATTCCATATACAATGCATTAACACTCCATGGTCACTACCATCATTACCTACTAGTAAATAAAAGATGTGCATCTCATCTCCGATAATTTCTACTTTTAAGTTTTGTATTTCAAATTCTTCACTTTCCACTTGATATAGTAGCTTTCCCAACCATTGCGTATCTTTCATAGTACAGTATCTCAGTTCCCCTTTAGTATTACTGTATACCACATGTATTGTCTCATCTACACTAACATAAACATCGAATCCTAGCACCTCTACATCAATTAGAGTTTCTTTAGTCCATTTTCCTTCTCTGTACATAATTCTATAACATAACTCTTTATTGTCGTTTCGTGAAAACTTCCATATGTTATCTTTATAGTCACTATATATCCAAGGATATACACCATTCATACTCACTCCCCCTTTATAAAATTATATTTGAATAAAAACTTATTATGCACTTCTATATAACAAAAAATTATATTAACCTGACTTTTTAATATCACCACTTTAATATTCTGACATATGATGTATTGTAAGTATTAAATATATTTATATTTATCATAATTTTTCAAGAGGAGGAGAATTTATGTCCATTAACTTCAAGAAATTTGTGCCACGTCCTGGTCTTGTAAATAAACAAGGACGTTTACCTGATCCTTCAGAATTAGTTTGCATTGAAGTACCTAAGATTTTTGATCAATGCCTAATTAAAAGATGTCTCGTATACGGCGAAGGTCCAGACACAAATACAACAGATAGTCAATTAAGAAGCGATCCGCTCATTGATCCTAAGAGATATATTGGTAGTAGAGACTTCAATGTAGAGCTACTTTCCGTAGATAAGCTTCCGCTCAAAGGAAAACCTGGTTTTAAAAAAGTAGTTCTTAATTATGTGATTTCTTTCTATGCTGATTATATTGATTGCGATGGCGTAAACAAAAGTGAATTATATGAAATTAATAGGACAGATGTAATTGGAAAGTTCTACTGTCCTGATTCCATAGCTCAAATTTCAGCTAGTTTTGTACCTGTTCAACAGGCTGAAGATTTAGATTCTAACATTATAAAACTTGAAATGGTTGCTGAAGCTCTAGACGGTGAATTACTACAAGATCTAAATGGGGATGATGTTCTAGATATTACTTTAGGTTACTACATTGTTGTAAAATGTGAGCTTATTGTACAACTACTTATCCCAGCTTATGACTACTGTCCAGTTCCAAAAGAACCATGTGAAGAAGAACCTGACGAAGATCCATGTGAGAGATTTGATAGAGCCCCAATTCCTAAGTTCTATCCTGATCAAAACCTAGACCCATTATTCCCAGACTGTGACTGTGACGATAATGAAACTGTATTATCGGACTTGCTATAACTGAAGAATAATTAAGGGTTCTATATCTATATGAATAATGTACCTTCGGTAAAATTAGTAATTGTGAAAGGTGATAATATTTTTAAATATATTATTATATTTTTTTATAAATGCTTATCTATCATCACCTTTCTTCTACAAAAATCATATAATATAATAAAACACTTAACAAATAATTGCATACCTTAATTATTCATACAATTGATTTTATTAAAATTTATATAATTAGAGGGAGGATTCTATCTATGAATTCAATGTCAAAAGGTTATTATGATCCTTGCAGAAAAGAAATTAAAGAGGACAAACATTGTCCAACTATTATAAAATGTGGTACCCCTAGTTCTACTACAGTACCTGCAGCTACTGTAGCAGGTACAACTTTTACCGTTAGTTCTGTTACTTTAGATAATTCTTGCTTATGTAACCCAACAACTAAGCTAGAATTTGCAAGTAATCTTGTTGCTCCAGTTGCTTTTACAGGAACTATAAACTTTCAAGTATTTAAACTATGTAGAGGTCAATTTACCCCTGTTCCTGTTGGTCCTGCATGGACATTTGATTTAGTTGCACTACTTGCATCAGAAACATTCTCATTCTTTGTTTGTGATTGTGATTCTTGCTTTGATGATTGCTGTACCTATACTGTAGTTGCAACTGTTACTAGTGCAGTTACTGTTGGTACTCTTAATATCAACAATGCAACACTTGGAGCAATATCAACATGCGGTAGAAATAACTGTTGCTAAAAGTTAGGCATATATGAAAATAATTTGGTTTAGCTAATTTAAAGTTAAGGACATTTAATTATTGTCCTTAACTTTTTTATTGCAAGCGGTTTTATTGTGGAAGAAGATAGCCATGATAGCAAATACTCCCTCTATTCCATCTAACATTGGAAATCAAAACCTCTTGGGCATAGAATTACAAAATGACCTACATCTAGTTGATGTAGGCCATTGCATTTATACCTTTAAACTTCCGTCTACTCTTTACTAGCTATTATTTGCTTTGCTACTTCATTTGCTGAAATCATTCCACTCTGTAAGGCTCCTTGTTGTGATGCATGTTTTTGTGATATATGCTCTCCTGCAAAAAATACTCTATTCCCCATTTCTGGAATAGTTACAGCATAGGAAAACAGTGTTTTTTCCTGGGGCTTAGATAGTGCTCCTGCTCCCCATATATACTGTACATCAGACCAAATTAATGACTTATAGTCAATAAAATTCTCATTAATATAATGAGGAGGAAGTTCATGCATTTTTTCTAGATATCTTATAACGTCGTTAACTTGCAACTCAGGGTTTTCATTGCCTAATCTCACCGCTTCATGACACCAGCTGTAACTAGCAAGCAATGCACCTGGTTCTTCTGGACTTGCATCAGGCTTTAGCGTCCATTTCCCATATTTATTCGATACTGGTTTCGCATGATCTGATGGATAGTAAACTGAAGTTAGTGGGAGGTCAGTAAAAGATCTTCCGCCTACTATTTTTTTGGATGCATTCCCCATCTCCCAAAACCTTTCCTTAATATATAAATATACCTTTTGCGCTGTTTCATAGTTCATTTCATTTATTGCCTGCATCTTTGTCACCGTAAAAAGAGGATTAATCTCAACCCTCCTCAAGCTTGGAAAAGGCACGGCACATATAACATAATCATATTCCTCTAAATTCTCTTTACTTGTTCCACACTCTGTATATTTAAGAAGAATTTTATCACCTGAAGATGAACTATATATGCCATCAACTGGAGAGCCCATTTTTATATCTACATGACCTAATTTATCTTTATCTATACCTTTATATACATCTTCTATTTCTATATTATCACAAAGTGCTCCATATATCGAAAGCGGTAAGTTAATCATGCCATCGTTAATACGGTAAGTGCACTCAGAATCAGCAGTATAATATTGCTGTAGGATTTCAGTGAGACTTAGCTTAAAAAACTGCTGACTACCATCTAAATAGCCTAACATTGATATCGCATCTTCACTAAACTCTGCATTTTCATAGGCTCTTCTATAACTTAGTTTATCTATGTCCTCTATACTCTTTAAGTATTCGGGTTTAGTTTCAACTAACTCCTTTCTTGCTTCTGATGTAAGAGAATCTAGATATTTTTGATAAAATTTTCTATAAAGTTGCGAACGAACTTTGCTTCTATCACTGTCTGTTAAGTGAAATCTAGGATATATATTCCTTGATATATATTTCCCTTTAGGATCGTTCACAGCCTTTTCACCTCTTACATAAAACAGAGCATTAGTGTTATTATTTACAAATGGGCTTGTGTTAAGCTTAAAAAGATTGATATAATGCCAGGTAGTCTCATGAGATACTGGTATACTCATTGGTCCTAATTCACCATAATATCTTTTATTTCTATCAAAATAATATGTGTATACCCTACCCCCAATTCTCTGACTTGCTTCAAATAAAGTAATGTTGCATCCTATCTTTCTGAGTTCAAAGGCTGCAGCTAGCCCTGCCTCTCCCGCACCAATTATCGCTACCTTAATATCTTTAGCATACCCTGTTGGACAAATGTTTGTTATATCTTTAGGTGGACTCATTAAATCAATTATATTATTTAGATCATCTAATCTATTCTGCATCTTTAGTATATATTCAAGCATCGTGTATCTTTCACAATCAGAAGGATTGTCTATTTGATAAAGAGAGTTTGAATTATTACAAGCATTCATAACTTTCACATCCTAATGTTTTTTATTACATATATAATTATATATGTACTGTATCTTCCATTTCACATTATTTTAATTTATAAATCATCTTAATTGCTTCTACTAATTTTTCTATATCCTCAAAAGTATTAAAATATCCCGGACTCACTCTCACCGTACCAGCATACTCTGTACCAATTACGCCATGTATTAAAGGTGCACAATGGTAGCCTGTCCGTAAAGCAATTTCGTTTTCATTTAATTGTTCACCGACAATCGAAGCGTCAATTCCATCTATATTTAAAGAAATTACTGCACTTCTTTGTTTTTTAGAATCACTTCCATAGATTTTTACATAAGAAAGTTTTTTTATCTCTTCTAACAAATACCCTGTTAATTCTTCTTCACATTTTCGTATATTATCTATTCCAATTCTCTTAATAAATTTTATACCTTCACATAACCCAGCAATGCCTGGTGTATTTAGTGTTCCACTTTCAAATTGATCCGGAATAAAGTCTGGTTGGACCATAAAGTGTGAGTTACTTCCTGTTCCACCTTCCTTAAAATTCCTTAGTTTAATACCATCTCTTATAAATAATCCCCCTGTTCCTTGAGGCCCCAATAATCCTTTATGTCCCGGAAAAGCTAATAGGTCAATATGATTATTTTCTACATCAATGGGAATCACTCCCGCACTTTGAGATGCATCTACCATAAATATAATCCCATTTTCCTTTGAAAGCCTTCCGATACTTTCGATATCCTGAATAGTACCTAGTACATTAGAAGAATGATTGATAATGATCATTTTAGTGCTTCCCTTGATCTCCTTTTTAATATCCTTAAAATTTACATAACCTGCTTTATCTACACCCACCAGAGTGATTTCAACTCCACCTTCATTTAATGAATGAAGTGGCCTTAAAACAGAATTGTGTTCAATTACTGTACTAATAACATGATCCCCTCTTTTTAAAGCTCCTTTAATTGATATATTTAGGGCTTCTGTAGCATTACTGGTAAAAATCAAATTTAAAGGACTAGGTATATTAAATAATTCACATATACCTACCCTTGTTTCCATGATTTTCAAAGCTGATTTCACTGACATATCATGAGAGCCTCGTCCTGGATTAGCACAGTAATTTTTCATGCAATTTAGCATTTCTTCATAAACTACTGGTGGTTTTGGAAAGGACGTAGCTGCATTATCCAAATAAATCATATAAACCTCCTTTTCTAATCACAATTCAAATAAATATATGACTTATCATTAAAGTAAGAAATACCTATGATGAAATCTAAAGTCATAAAGCTCTTGCTTATTATATATTATATTCAAACGGTTAAAGTTTCGTGATTGCTCATGAAAATATAAAGAATATAATTATTTCTAATAATGAAATATATCAATTATTCGCTAACCTATATATAAACATAACAAAATCCCGGCATGGAAAATTCACACTCCGAGACTTTGTTAATATTAATATCAGTAATTTAATTATTTATATATCAAAATTATCTAAACTAATCGATTTATATATGACTAATCTTTAGCAACAATTATTTCTACCACATGTTGATATTGCTCCAAGTGTTGCGTTGTTAATATTAAGAGTACCAACAGTAACTGCACTAGTAACCGTTGCAACTACAGTATAGGTACAGCAGTCATCAAAGCAAGAATCACAGTCACAAACGAAGAATGAGAATGTTTGTGATGAAAGTAGTGCTACTAAATCAAATGTCCATGAAGGTCCAACAGGAACTGGCGTAATCTGACCTTTACAAAGTTTAAATACTTGAAAGTTTAGTGTTCCTGTAAAAGCAACTGGAGCAACAAGATTACTTGCGAATTCTAACTTAGTTGTTGGGTTACACAAGCAAGAATTATCTAAAGTAACAGAGCTAACAGTAAATGTTGTGCCTGCTACAGTAGCTACAGGGATTGTGGTTGCGCTAGGAGTACCACATTTTATAATAGTTGCGCAATGTTTGTCCTTTTTAATCTCCTTTTTGCAAGGGTCATGCTTGCAAGGATCATGTTTGCAAGGATTATAACAATCTTTTGACATTGAATTCATAAATAGAATCCTCCTTTTAATTAAATAAATTTTAATAAAATCAATTGTATGAGTAATTTAGTGTATTATCCTATTTATTAAGTGTTTTTATTATAATATATGAGTTTATTAGGAAAAAGGTGATGATAGATAGAAATTTATTAAAAAATATAGCAATACACTTAAAACTATCATTACCTTTCATAACTACTGATTTTAGTTAAGTTACATTCCTCATTTACCTGTAAAAACCTTAAGTATTCTTTTTATTATAATAAACTCTATAATTTTTACTAATCGTACTCTTCATCATTATCGTCACAGTCTGGGAATAATGGGTCTAAGTTTTGCTCTGGATAGAACTTAGGAACTGGAGCTCTATCAAATCTTTCACATGGGTCTTCAGGCTCTTCTTCACATAATTCTTTTGGAACTGGACAGTAGTCATAAGCCGGTATGAGTAATTGTACAATAAGCTCACATTTTACAACAATGTAATAACCCAAAGTAATATCTAGAACATCATCTCCATTTGGATCTTGTAGTAACTCACCATCAAGAGCTTCAGCAACCATTTCAAGTTTTATAATATTAGAATCTAAATCTTGTGCTTGTTGAACAGGTACAAAACTAGCTGAAATTTGAGCTATTGAATCAGGACAGTAGAACTTCCCAATTACATCAGTTCTGTTAATTTCATATAATTCACTTTTAGTAATACCATTGCAATCAATATAATCAGCATAGAAAGAAATCATATAATTTAGAACTATTTTTTTGAATCCCCGCTTACCTTTAACTGGTATCTTATCTACAGATATCAGTGTTACATTGAAGTCTCTACTTCCAATATATCTCTTAGGATCAATAAGTGGATCGCTTCTTAATTCACAATCTGTTGTATTCGTGTCAGGACCTTCACCATATACAAGGCATCTTTTAATTAAGCATTGATCAAAAATCTTTGGTACTTCAATACAAACTAACTCTGAAGGATCAGGTAAACGTCCTTGCTTATTTACAAGACCTGGACGTGGTATGAATTTCTTAAAGTTAATGGACATAAATTCTCCTCCTTTTGAAAAACTGTAATAAAATTTAATCTATTTTATACTTTCAATACATCATATGCTAGAATAGAAAATTGGTGATGATTAAACCGTATATTATATTACATAAATAACCTAAATTAATAATGACTTATAAAAAAATATTATTATTTAGATTATAATATGGAATCTCTATGATAAAATATAATTATAAAACTAAGGAGAATAAAAATGGAAATAAATAATGTAATTAAAGAAAAACTTTCTATATTAGCAGAGCCTAAATATCAAAAATTTTCTAGTGGCTTATTACCTGGTATTCACAACATCCTAGGTGTTCGTTTACCTGAACTTCGAAAAATTGCTAAAAAACTTGCAAAAGATGATTGGCAAGGCTATTTGCAAAATGCATCAGATGACAGTTTTGAAGAGATTATGCTTCAAGGGATGACCATTGGTTATGTAAAATCTGAGCTTTCTGATATATTGCCATACATCACAAGCTTTGTTAGTAAAATTGATAATTGGTCCGTATGCGATAGCTTTTGTAGTGGATTAAAACTTCCTAAACAATATCCAAAGGAAATGTGGGAATACTTGATGCCCTATATTCTAGATACCCATGAGTATCATATACGTTTTGGAGTAGTCATGCTTCTTTTCTATTATATAGATGATAATCATATTGATGAAATATTAAAGCTATTGGATGGCATTAAACATTCGGGTTATTATGTTAAAATGTCAGTGGCTTGGGCCATATCTATCTGTTATATAAAATTTCCAGAGAAAACAATAAAATTTCTTAAAAATAATACTTTGGATGATATGACCTATAACAAAGCTTTACAAAAAATTACTGAATCATTACAAATAGATAAGGATACTAAATGCGTAATGAGAAATATGAAACGAAAATAAACAGAGTTCTTTGCTTCAGAGGGAGTTTTTACTCCCTCTGAAGCTTTAGAAATCGTTATCCAGGGACGTAGCAGCTCTTTACTCCCCCACTTTGAAGAAGATGGGAAAATTAGAGCTGGTAGTCATCGGATAAATCAAAAAAGTGCCCTCTAACAGTTCATAAACTGCTACAGGGCACTTTTAAACAACTTCTTCATGTTAAGGGTTTCTGTGATGCGTTCCTCTGATTGTGCACATTTAAAATTTATCTATCATTTATATCTTTATTAATTGGTCTTCTCATAGATAATAACATTGGTGTAAAATACTTTTTCCAAAACTTATTACCATATAGATTTGCTGTTTCAAAATCAACATGAATATATGGTACATTAAAATCTTTGCAATAATCATTGACGATTTTCAATAGCTCAATACCTATTTTTTTATTTCTATATTCTAATTTTATATAAGCACCAATTTCGTCGATTAAACCACATTTTTTTATAGACATATCTATAAAGTTATTGTTATCAGCAATACTTAAATTAATAAATCCCACCGGAATATCTTCGTGCCATGCAATAAACACATTTCTTTTTAATATTATTTCTTCAATCTCTTCTTTAGTAAACCTGTCTCTCTTAAGAAATAATGGTGCAGACGCATAATATTCATTGGATTCTTCTACAAGCTCATATAAAACATTAGCATTTTCCATGGTAGCTTTTCTAATATCACACATAGATTTTTCACCAGACTCAATATTACAATCATTAAATGCATCTATCAAATATGACCCATATCCTAAATCAAACAATATGTTTTTTAAATTTATATCATTAAAAAATATTGTCCACATATGATTAAAAATATTTTTATTAATCCATTCCTGTGATATACTTTTATATAATTTTAAATATACACTTTCTTTGTATTCTTCAATAGCAGAATGTCCTATTGCTGGACAAAACACTGTATTCTCTCCATTGAAAGGAAATTCATCATATGCCAAGAATCCAACTACCCTGTTGTCTAACTTTGCTACAACTGCACTTTGATTTTTAATTCTTTCAACAAGAAACTTTTCTAATAATTCTGTATCTTGTTTCCAATGTAATGGAAATTCACTATTATCACAATATAGTTCAAATTGTCTAACCCATATCTTTTTCGCCTTATTTATATCTGAGTCTTCCATATTGGTTACTTCTATCTCTCTAATCATTTTTTTATCTCCTTTTCTATTTTGGTATTGTTTATATCATTTTGAAACTTCCTTCTATAATCATCTATATGCTGTCCAGCTTTTTCATTTTTTCTCTTTCTCATCTCTCTTGCTACAATACTTTTATTAAGATTATTTGCCACTGCGGCCTCTGAGAAAGAGTACCCCTCTTCTACCATGTCTAGTGCTCTTTTAAGTTCCGCATCTGTATATTTTCTATTCATATATAGCCTCCACATTATTTTTTCCTTAAAAATGGACATAAAGATACCGCAGACAATCAACCCTTTGTACTTGGCTACTATCTACGGCTACAAAAAACACGACCTTCCTGTCGCGTTACTTATCCTTTATAGGCAGTATTATGAAAGGTTAACTACTCCCGCAAAAATGCAACACAAATAATAGACTATGTCTAAAGTTACATTTAAGCCCATTTTAAGTTTTATACTAAAATCACCCTTTTACTTGTATTCATTAAAAACATCTCCTTTCATAAAATATTATTAGTAAATAACTGTTTACCTTGATAATTATACTTTTTTATGAATATTTTGTCAATTGCAAAATAACAACTAAAGATGTAATCAAAGTAACACCCTTATTCTATATTAACGTTGTTGCATATATAAGGTATTGGGATAGAATCCAAGTTTCTTATAAAACCCTATGGTAGTTTCATTCTCTTGTGATACCGTTACCCCAATTACTTTGCAATTATTTTCTTTCAACCACTCCATATGCTTAATTACAAGTTTCTTACCAATGCCACTTCCTCTATTATGCGCATCAACGTGAAGTGAATCAATTTCTCCTTTTCCATCAATTATCGTTGATATACAATATCCAATATATCCATCATCACTTTTGGCAACAGTAATTTTTATTGTCTGGCTCTCAAAATCTTTGATTCTCTCCTCAAAGCTAATAAACCTATAGGATTCCTTAAAGTATTCTGAAGTATTTTCATGATACTGTCTGTTTTTTTCCCATAAGTTCTTGATAACTTCAACCTCATCATAAGAAATATCAAAAATTTCATTCATATTTATCGCTTCCTTTCAATAGTCTTAATATAAGCATATCAATGTTCCAAATATATACAAGCAATTATGGAGCCGGTCCCCAGAATGTCCCTTGAATATTTCTTTACTTATGTAGACAAGTAGTCCTTTATATTGAGCTGCTGTCTACAGATATACCAAAACACGCCCCTCCTAATTATACTTTTTATGAATACGTCTAAACATTGAAATAACAACTAAAGATCCAATCAAATATAAATACTTACATTTTTCTTGTGATATAATAAATATATACAAAAATAAAGTAACATCTGTTAATATAAATTATTAGAGTGACTGTATAAAATTTAAGAATATAATTCCTTTAACCATACTAATTTAAAATAAGGAGTGACTTTATAAATGTATGAAAATGATAAAAACAGCCTTACAAGCAGTAGCTTCTATATTTAAAGGGAAAAGTGCTATAGAAAGTAGTATTGATGAAAACAGTGATGATATTACTATTGCAGAAGACCAGCTACTGGAAATAATGATTAGAAAATATATAATTGAAGGTGAAATCAATAAAGCTGAAAATATGCTGTTTGAAGCTATCAATTCTCATAAATCCCCTAGAAACTTAGAACTAGCACTATTCTTTTATGAAGAAATAAGTAAATGGACTGAAGATAAACTCATCAGTTGTAATTTCTCAAAAATAGAAATATTAGAAGGTTTAAATACTGTAAAAAGAATATATAAAAGAAGTTAATAATCAAAACTTCTAAATAAGATTTACAAAATCAGAGAATATACACTAAATTTTTGGACATACGTACCCTCTCATCAATCAAAATGAGAGTAGATAAATTTGTGTTTACACAAACTTATCTACTCTCCCTTTTTATCTATTTAACTTAATTCATCTATTATTTTCTTAGCTTCTTTATTGTTAGGATTCAACTCAAAAGATTTCTTATAACTCGCTAAAGCTTGCTTCTTATTACCTTGACATAAGTACATTTCTACTAAACTATCCTAAAGGTTAGCTGATCCTGGAAATATTTTTATTGATAAATTGAGCACATCTATTGCCTCTTTAATTCTTTTTCTCTCCAACAAGTTATAAGCAATAGCGTTAAATTCATCCTCATACACAAGATATTTTTCAATGGAATTTTCCTTTATTGTATAATACTCCTGTAATGCAATTTCAGAATTATTATTAAACATTGTTCTTACTATATGACTAGCAAGTGATCTTTTTATATATTCAACTTCTTCTCCTAAAAGTATATCTAAAATACTCTCGCATAAAACTTTAGTTCCAATATAATCTGAATTAATCATAACAACAACTGCAATACCTCTCTCTGGTAATATTATTAAATTGCTTCTAAATCCTGTATCCATACCACTGTGAGATCTCACTTTATTTTCTTTATATTCTCCCAAAAACCATGCCAATCCAATTTCCGAAGTATAACCACCCCAACCTGTTAAGGCATATTTTCTCCAAAGTTCTAAATAACTATGGGCTTCTAATATTTTATTTCCTTTAAATTTTCCGACCTTCATATTAGCAATAGCGTAGTTGCACATTTCAACTACATTAGAATACAACGTAGAGCTTGGACCATGTGCACGATTATAAGGAAAAACTTCACTAACCGTGGCACCATAGCCATTCTTGATATCTAAGACATGAGGACTTGTAAGTAGCTCCTTTGAAACTAAAGGTTTGAAAAAATTGCTTTCTTTCATTTGTACAACATTGAGAATATTTTCTTTCATATATTTCTCAAAAGACATACCTGAAACTTTTTCAATAACATTTCCCAAAATCTCATAAGCAATATTACTATAGGCAAATTTTTCTCCTGGCTTCCACATAAGTTCTCTTCCACTAATGCTTCTAACGTACCTCTCTAAAGCATCTTCATTATATTGAGGCTTATTCCATTCATAATCCTCTTCATCTGGCATACCTGATACATGAGTTAACAATTGCCTTATAGTTATTTTTTTATATCTATCTCCAAAAATTATAATTTTTACACTAACTTGTGAACTTCCTCTTCTGTTAGCATTCGATACTGGCCTTTTTCAAGGGTTTCATCTAAGGTTAACTCCCCAATAGAAATCCTCTTTAAATATACCACATAACAACCAACTGCCTTTAACATACGCTTAACTTGATGTTTACGTCCCTCAGAAATTGTAAGATATCCACAGACAATAGGCTGATTATAATGTTTTGATTCTATATTATAGAACTTTCCAATATCAGTTTCCTGTTCTAACTCTTCATAGTTCCCACATTTCACCACTTCAATTTTAGCAGGCTTTGTTAATGCTTCACCTTCTCCAATGGAAATTCCATTCTCTAATCTATCTCTATCTTCGTCATCTAATGAACCCAATGCCCAAAAGAAATATTTCTTTTCGACATGCCCTTCCGGACACATTAATTGATGATCAAAATCACCATCGTTGGTAAAAAGCAATAATCCTTCTGTATCTTTATCTAATCTTCCAACATGAAATATCCCATTTATATTATCCTCATGAAAAAAATCAAAGACTGTTTTATTATCAGCATCCTTTCTTGCAGTAATACATCCTGTAGGTTTATGAAACATATAATACACCTTTTCTCTATAATCAACTACTTTATCAAGATACTCAATGATATCGGTACTCTCCTTAATTTCCATTGCAGGCTCTGTTATCACTTCCCCATTTACTTTAACCTTACCTTCTTTAATATAATCCCTACTCTTTTTACGTGTCTCAACGAATGACCCTGCTAAAAATTTATCTAATCTCATATTTACCCTCTTCTTTTCATCAGTAAAATAATTTTAGTTCTCTTATCCTAAGTAAAATAGTAACTATAATAATATATACTACTTTCATCTATGAGTAAAGATGTTCATTTATTAATAAGGTAGTATTTTGATACAGATAATATAAACATAAACAGATTTCTAACCTTCAGAGGGAGTTTTTTACTCCCTCTGAAGGTTAGAAATCGTTATCCAGGGTCGTAACCGCTCTTTACTCCCACTTTGAAGAAGATGGGAGTATTAGAGCGGGTAGTCATCGGATAAAAATGGACTAAGGTAATAATAAATCATGTCTTAATCCATTATTTTAAATAAACATGCCTTATCAAAACATTTTTCTTCCATTTAATAGGAATTAAATTGTGGTATTCAATTACAATACAAACTAATGAATATTTATCTATTCTTAAAAACAGGCCCAAAACCTCTCTTAGTAGATTTTAGGCCTGTTTAATATTATCAAGTAATAAAAGCTTTTACACTTATATTCATTTAGCAATGTTACACTTTTATATTTATATTATTTAATAATTATAGTGCTGCAATTTTTACCTGTTGTTCTTGTAGGACTTTTAGTGTTAAATTCACTACTATTTTTTCTGTGAATCCAGTAAAT
The DNA here is from genome assembly GCF_002367465.1 of Clostridium sp. UBA3061. Lineage (NCBI taxonomy): Bacteria > Bacillati > Bacillota > Clostridia > Eubacteriales > Clostridiaceae > Clostridium > Clostridium sp. UBA3061. Next base: position 403,393 of record NZ_DFCF01000010.1, read on the forward strand.
ATTTGTTCTGCAGGAACTATGCAACTTATAGTTGGATTTATATGAATATCAACCTCAGCAATATCTGCTCTTACTAATTCAGTAAAAGGTTTTTCATTAAAGAATTCTGTAGAGAAAAAACTCTGACCACAAGGATTATGTCCAATTACGGGATCTGAACAAGCATTGCAACCTTGAAGTTTATCTGTAAAAAATTCTAATTCACTCTGAATGTCATTTTCAATAAAAATCGGTTCTCTAATAAAATTAATTCTTGTTGTAAAATTGAAAGGAACTTCAACTGTGCAACATCTTATATCTCCACAAACATTTGGACTTTCAATTATACTACAAGTTTTGGTTGCATACTCAATATTTTTTCTTATAAACCCCTCTATAAATAGTATTCCAGTATCAGGTGCACACTCTTGAAAAAATGGAATAATACGAGATTGAGTTAAAAATACATTTTTTTTAATTCGTTTAATTTCCATAGCTGGTTGGTCTAATGTGATAGTAGCTTCAACAGGAATTGTTATGTTTATCTCTGCTAATACAACTGGAATCTTAACAAATACAGGTCCAGATTTAATAACAACAGGTGTTACAGGGATTTGTTTAGTTAATGATTGTACTTTAGACGTAATAGTTGCACAAGGATCTGCTACACATTCATAATCACTTGTATTTTTTGGGCTATCATTCATTATAAGATTTCCTCCTTATCTATCTAATTGTTAGTGTAAAGTTTTTTACACTAATTCTTTTTTAAAATTATATATATCAATGCCCCCTTTTTTTCTGTTATAATTGAATCGCAAAGCCAATCAAAACATCCAAAGGAAAAACATTGCTATGGATTCATGATATAAAGATATCTCATGCTTCCGATGAAGCTTATATTAAGTATTGTAATGCTTGATAAAGATAATATTTCTCTTAAAAACAGACCCAAAACCTCTCTTAGTAAGCTTTAGGTCTGCAATATATCATTTAAATAAGATTAATTTTTCAATTTAATTCCTGCATGTTGCTTGTGTTGCTTCTGTTGCTGTAATTTCTACCTGTTGTTCTTGTAATACTTTTAGTGTTAAATTTACTACTACTTTTTCTGTAAGTTGAGTAAATACTTGCTCTGTAGGAACTGCGCAATTTATAGTTGGATTTGTGTGAATATCAACTTCAGCAATATCCGCTCTTACTAATTCAGTAAAAGGTTTTTCGTTAAAGAACTCTGTAAAGAAGGAGCTCTGATCGCAAGGATTACGTCCAATTACTCTATCTGAACAAGCATCGCAACCTTGAAGTTTATCTGTAAAAAATTCTAATTCACTCGGAATGCTATTTTCAATAAAAATTGGTGGTCTAAGGAAAGCAATTCTTGTTGTGAAATTAAAAGGTACTTCAACTGTACAATGTCTTATATCTCCACAAACATTTGGAGTTCCAGCTGTCCTACAAGTTTTAGTTGCATACTCGATATTCTTTCTTATAAAACCTGCTATAAATAGTATTCCAGTATTAAATTGATCATCTTGAGAAAATGGAATAATACGGGATTGAGTTAAATATACATTCTTTCTAATTCGTTTAATTTCTATAGCTGGTTGGTCTAGTGTGATAGTAGCTTCAACCGGAATGGTTATATTTACTTCTGCTAACACAACTGGAATCTTAACAAATGCAGGTCCAGGTGCAATAACAATCGGAGTTACAGGAAGTTGTTCAGTTAGTGATTGTACTTGGGTAGTAACAGTTGCACAAGAATCTGTTGCACAAGAGTTTCCTACACATCTATTGTTATTTGCATTTATTTTATTGTCATTCATAATAACATTTCCCCCATTTTTATCTAATTAAACTATAGTTAGTGAGACCTTATACTATATAATATATGAATTTCTACTTTTTGTTCATATATAAATAAAAAAGTTTCTTTTATTTAGTAAATGCAATCATAAGCCTGTTGAAGAAACTTTAGAGTATCTAAAATAAATAAACAATATCCTCTTTAAAAATTTATTTGCATAAACTCAACCCTTAAAATAAATAAAAAACTAGGTTTCCCTAGTCTTTTATTTATATTTGTTTCAATTCATATACCTTTAGATTTATATCATAAATTAAATACTATTTTAAGTTAAATTGAGCTTTCATTTCTAGTTTTCCATCTGAAAAAGTAAAGTTAGCGTTTGAGCCATCTTTATTTATCCATGCATAGATTATAGCTTCCATATCCATAATTTTTGTTTGAGAAAGTATTTGTCCCTCACCTAATATACCTTTAACTTCATCATATGTCATTCCTTCTTTAACCTGATTATACTTGTCTAATGTTATTTTTGCATCCATACTTTCTAATCCAGCTTGAGCCTTTGCCGTAACTTCATCATTTTGCATGGTAATGGTCAAATTACTTATACCAGAACCATTCCAAGAATATAGATTGGTTTTAATCCCAGCTACCTCAGATGAACTTTCTTCTTTTCCATCTCCAAGTATATTTTTGACCTCATCATATTTAGCACCCATATTTATTTTCAAAAAATTCTCATAGGTAACTTTTGTGTCTGTTTTCTTTTCCTCTGTAACTGCTGGCGAATTACTTGCTGTATCATTTTGTGTCTCTACAGTTTTAGAGCTACATCCTACTAATCCTAAAATTAATAATCCACCAGTAATCATTGATAGTATTTTTCTCATCATTTCTCCCCCTTATTAGTTAAGTCCTTTATAATTGTATAATAATATAGGTCTTCTTACAATCACTTACATATAATGAGTAAAACTTATATAAATGAAAAAAAGAGACTAGATTTCTCTAATCTCCATATAGCTAACTGATAATATTGACCTTATTTCTGTTATAAAACATCATTATACTTCTCAAAATAACAGATATCTTGGTGTCTTATTTACATACTCACTATATTCCTTTTTAAATACTTCTTCCATATGATTTTCTTCTTGAAGTATTTGTAGATGTATACCAACTACAACTAATAAACCTACAATTACGATAATAAGATTTGCATAGGTAATTGCAGCTCCAATAAACATCAAGTCCATTCCAACAAAGGCTGGATTCCTACTGAATCTATAAAGTCCTGAAGTTATAAGTGATGTTTTTGTTGATTTATCTATACCTGCTCTCCAAGAAGTTTTCATGAAAACCATAGCCAATATAAAGAGTGAAACTCCTATTAATGTAATGACTACTCCAATAATGCTTACTGTAAAGCCTTTACCAAGTCCAACAAACCACTTTTCTGTAAATGATGGAAATAAAGCACTAATAGTCCAAATCCCTATCCCTGCAAAAGTCATTGCTTTTAGAAACCTTTCAATAATAAGACTTTCTTTACTTTTAGTACCTTTACCAAAAACATTAGCTTTAATGTTGTTTTTCTTTGATAATATTATTAGTTTACCTATATATGAAATACCAAATATACATAGTAATGCAAATGAAACTATCTCTATTAACCCCATAATTATTCCCACCTTTAAAATTACTTTTTACTAATATTATTTATATGAATACTTATTCATATGTTCATGTAAATATTATATTCTCACCTATAATTCGTGTCAATAGACTTTATCAAAAATTTCTTATATAAAGAAAAACACACTGTACAGCAATAGGTAAAAATATATATCATATTATGAAAGTAAGAGTTATAATTATTGTAAATCTTATGTTCATTTTTGCTGGCTACTCCTAATTGGAATAATCCGAATAATTTTATCATCACCTATATTAGGATTACCTCTTCCATCTCTATTACTTGTTGTTAGGTAAATTGATCCATCTTTCCCCTGAATAATCTCACGTAAGCGCCCATATCTATTCTTCAACCATGAATCTACGCTATTTACTTTCTTTCCTTTTCCATTCAATGAAATAGTAAGTAGTTGTTCTCCACGCAAAGTAGCAACTAGTAATTTCCCTTGCCACGGTCCTTGTTCTACAAAGGCTATACCAGAAGGTGCCCACGTCTCTTCTTCACTGTGTATTAATGGCTTTTGCACTATAACTTCCTTAGAGTCTTCATTTCCTTGAACCAGAGGTCATCCATAATTAGCTCCTGGCTGTATAATATTTATTTCATCATGAGCGGTCTGCCCATGCTCAGATGCATACAATATATTTCTTGAATTCCAGGCTAAACCCTGAGGATTTCTATGACCAAAGCTATAAACAGGTGAATTTACATTTGGATTATCTTCAGGAATACTACCATCTAATTCTATTCGCAGTATTTTCCCTGCTGTGCTTGTGACATTTTGTGCCAATGCAGAATTACCTGCATCCCCCGTCGTAATATATAATTTTCCATCTGGCCCTATCTTTATCCTACCACCATTATGAATCCGCCCACCAGTGATTTTATCAATAAGTACTCTGTCAATAGATGCCTTGTTATTATTTTCAATCAATCTCACAACACGATTGTTAACTTGATTACCTTCTGCATATGAATGCATAACATATATATAATGGTTTTGAGAATAATTTGGATCTAATGCAATTCCCATCAATCCACCTTCCCCTTGGCTTACAAAGGGTGCACTAAATCTGATCAGTGGCTGCGGAAGAAGTTTGCCATCTTCAATAATTCTAACTGCTCCAGACCGCTCTGTAAAATATAATTTACCTTCATTGCTTATATCTATGGCCCAAGGTACATATAAATTTTCAGCAATAACTTCAACTTCATAGGGAAGTTCTCTTGAAATACCGCTCTTTGCTTTCCCTCTAGAGGCGTTATCTCCACGTAATATCATATTAGATAAAACATTGTAAATCTTTCTTTTCATGCTGCTATCCTCCAAACTTAAATAAATCATATATCAATGCACACTTTATTTATATTATTAAGTATTCATGTTAATGTTCCATTTTTACATAAATAAAAAGAACCCTATTTCTAGAGTTCTTCCTTTAATCATTTCAATATGATGTATTTAAAAATTACATTGCTCTTGATGGAAATACAGCATCTATTACACCAATTACTAAAGCTGCTAATATTGCGCCTAGAAGAGATACCCTCATATTTGGCACTAAAAATTGTGCTACATATATTATTACAGCTGCAATAATAAAACCTTTTATTCCTTTTCCAAAAGGTGATGCATCAACTCCCATGAATGCTTCTACGAAATAGTCTAATACAGTTATTACAACTGCTGCAATTAGATATGACCATAATCCATAAATACTAAATCCTGGAGTTAAAAATGATGTTATACCTAAAATAATTGCAACTAATATCAATCTTCCTGCCCATCTTAAAATACTATTTCCACTAGAACCTTCTTTTCTTACCTCATTATTATCTGGCATAAGAATTCCTCCTTTAATAGAAATTTTAATTTCTTAAAGGTATTATGCCCATAAATTCCAAAAATATAATCTCCTATATACATATTAAATTATTATACTTTTTATATTATCTATTTTCTTCAACTACCTTCTTATAGGCTTTTGTTTCTACAAAAATTTCATCTTTTAGTGGATTAAGTTTATTTTTATGAATCTTATTAAACTGATAAATTACTAATGCTACATTTGCTATTAAAGATAATAAACTTAAAATAAAAAATGCTTTTGGATTATGTGTAGTAGCTACAGGTGCTATACGATCTGCAAAGGAAGGTACTGTCATAACAAACATAATCCATAGGGCAAGTGTCTGTGCACGATGCTGTAGCCATGCTCCTTTTTTGATAAAGAAAGCAGGTATGGTGCAAGAAAGTAACAGTGCCAAACCACAATAAAATGAATGATCTGCTATACAATTATATGTATAGGCAAAATTCCACAAATCATATGCTATAATCCAAGGCCATATCATATCAGGCCATATCATATCCTTTGTTTTATCTTTAGAAATAAAAATACCAACCCATCCGCAAATGGCAATAATGTTTAGTAACCCAGCTATACCATTCATGATATTCCATGATCCTGACATTACCCAAAGATTGTCTACATATGCTCCGTTCCATGCACCATATGTAAAGCATTGAAAATCACGAATAGCTGCTTCGAGAATATTAATTGCCAAAATAAGTGGTGGAAAGCATAATACCCACTTCTTTTTAGCAAGTGATGGAATATAGCGAATAGCCATAAATCCAAGGCACCCTGCCAGTGCTGAGTAAGTTTTTACCCAGTTAAACCAAGTACCTGTTCCATATTCATTTCCTGGAGCTGCAGTTGTTGGCCAAACAAAAATAGTTAAACCTATAGGAACAATTAAAAAAAGTATAATTCCGCCCCATTTTGTTGAACGACCAAGCTCATTAAAAGCCATTAAGGCAAAAAGAATAAAAAGCCAAATAGCCCAACCTGTAAAATTGGTTGACTCATAAAAAAAACCCATAATATTCCCCCCCTAAAAATAATATTTGACATAATTCTATTATGTCTCTTCATAACAAGCAAAGATATGTAAATATTTAAAGTTTAAATATCTTTATCTGTTATCTTAGTAATTATATTACATATTGACTCTTTGGTCAAATATTTAAAACGCCCCAAAACCCCCATGAACAGCACAACTATTTATATAGTTTTATATTTATATAGTTTCCTATATAACTATTTTCCTGTTTAAATATTTATATAGACATATAGTTTTATATACTCCTATTTCTCTATAAATCTAGGTTTATATTTCCCTATGATAATATAAATGCTCAACACTATTGCTCATAACTATTTCCCATTTTCCTTCTATATGCTCAATTTTGTGCATTCCAGTAGTAGATGTTTTAGATAGTTTAGGTGACTTATTTGTCCACTTTATATTATTTAATATATAGTATAAAACATTTATTACTCCACCATGAGTAAGAATCATTACATCATCTTCTTCCATTCCTGTTGAAATATTGTTGCAAAGTTCTAGAAAAGTACTTTGTATTCTCTTGTAAAACTCACTAGGGCTTTCCCCATTTGGATATCTCTCACTCATGTCTAGTGTATTAAAAAAGAGTCCAGGATATTTTATTAATGCATCCTTGTTATCCATTCCTGCCAGAACTCCATTATTTATTTCTCTCCAATCACTACAATACTTCACTGGTATATTAAATTTACTTTCAATCTCCTTAGCTGTTTCAACAGCTCGTCTTAAATCACTGCTTATAATTTTATTAATGCTGTACTTTTCTTTATTATCACTTAAATAATTTGCTAATAATTGGGCTTGTTCCATGCCCTCCTCTATTAAACCCAAATCACTCCATCCACCTCTATAATTTTCATTGTCCATACCATGTCTAACTATGTATATAGCCAATTTACCACTCACTCCTTCCTAGTAACCGAATAAACTATAACTACCATTTACCCTAAAATACTATTACTTTAATCGAATATAGAGCCTATTATTACAATTACATACTTTTATAATAAATTTATAGTTATAATTTGTAAACTATTTTATTTATTATAATATAATCCTTATCCAGGTATGTAATAACTCTTCACTCCCTCTTTAAATTAGATGGAAGTATTAGATATGATATCAACCGCATAAAAATATATAAAAAAGTACCTATAAGCTAAACACTTTTTATGTATCTAACCTATAAGTACTTTTATTTCATTAGTATTTTTATAATGAACTTTATAGAATTTTAAATTTTATTCTTTGCTTTTGTTTCTACTTTTTTTGCTGCTATTAAGAAAATTACAATTGCTACAATTGCACTTACAATTCCTATTGGATATGAAATACTTTGAGAAAGCTTAAAGCCTTCTGGTGCAATTAAAATGTAAGATGTACATACTGCTGTCATAAACGTAGCTGGTATAGTAGCAATCCAGTGTTTTTTACCTTTAGTAACTAAGTACATGCCTGATGTCCATAATACTATTGTAGCTAAAGTTTGGTTAGACCATCCAAAATATCTCCATACTATTCCAAAATCCATCTTAGTTAATATAAAGCCTACTACAAATAAAGGAATACTAATTATAAATCTATTTTTAATAGGTCCTTGATCAAGTTTAAATGAATCAGCTATAGTTAATCTTGCACTTCTAAATGCTGTATCCCCAGAAGTTATAGGACATGCTACAACTCCAAGTATAGCTAGTAATCCACCTACTCTTCCAAGTAAGCTTCCGCAAATTTCGTTTACTACCCAAGCTGCTGTATGACCTTCTATTGCCATAGTAGCATTTAACTCTGCTACTCCACCAAAGAAACTCATTGCTGCTGCAGCCCAAATTAAAGCAACTACACCTTCTGCTATCATTGAACCATAGAATATTTTTCTACCTTGCTTTTCACTAGTTATACATCTTGCCATTAAAGGTGATTGTGTCGCATGGAACCCTGAAATAGCTCCACAAGCAATAGTTATAAATAGCATTGGAAATATTGGGTTTCTATCTGGATTTGAATGCATATTAATCAAATTAGCCGGTATTATTTCTGGTATATCAAATCCACCAAAAATTAATGCACCACCAACACCAATTGCCATAACTAATAAACAAATTCCAAAAATAGGGTATATCTTTCCAATAAGCTTGTCTATAGGAACCATTGTTGCAATTATATAATATGCAAATATAATATATATTAATAATGTAATGTTTAATCCTGTTAATCCTTTTAATATACTTGCTGGTCCAGTTACAAATACAACTCCTACAAGAACTAAAAGTATTACTGAGAATACTCTCATAAAGTTTTTGAAGCCTTTTCCAAGGTATTGACCTACAACTTCAGGAATACTTGTCCCATCATGCCTTACTGAAAGCATACCAGAAAAATAATCGTGAACTCCACCTGCAAATATACATCCAAAGACAATCCACAAAAATGCTGATGGACCCCACATTGCACCTGCAATTGCACCAAAAATAGGTCCTAAACCTGCTATGTTAAGAAATTGAATTAAGAAAATTTTGTATGCAGGCATTTTAACAAAGTCTACACCATCCTCTAGCCTTACAGCAGGAGTTTGAATTTTTTCATCTGCTCCAAAAGCCTTTTCCACAATTGCACCATAAATAAAATAACCTATAATAAGAGCAATAATCGCTAAAATAAATGATACCATTTGGACCCCTCCTAATTAATTATTTGTTAACAAAATTATAATATGTTTTTTAGGAGTTTATACGGTTTCATACATGAAAAAACAAAAAAAGCACATCAAGTGCTTTTATATGCCCATTATATGCTTAAACTCACCTATATTATTTCTACTTACGGGTATATCAACTTTCTCACCTTGTAATTTTAACATAAAGGTGTTGTTAAACCACGGAACTATCTCTGTAATTTTATCAGTATTAATAATATATGATCTATGACTTCTATAAAAGAGTTCTTTGGGAAGTTTTTTATAAAATTCTGAAATACTACAGTTTACATTATATTGTACTCCATTAATATAAATTAAAGTTTCTCGTTCCTTTGCTTCACAATAGGAAATATCTACTATATTTTTTACAATCATCTTATTATCTTTCCAAAGGGTTATTTTATTATTTATACTCTTTTTATCTGAAAGTTTATCAATTTTCTTTAATGTACTAACTATTCGTTCTTCTGAATAAGGCTTTAATATGTAGTCATAAGCTTGAATTTCAAAGGCATCTACAGCATAATCTTTATGGGCAGTAATAAAAATTACAAGGGATTGCTTTGGAAAATGATTAATAATTTTACATAATGCAATGCCATCTAGTTTTGGCATATTAATATCTAGGAAAATAATATCTGGTTTATTTTCTTCAATATATTCTAAAGCCTTAATAGAATCATCAAATTCATTCACTATTTTTATATTACTGAAATTGTTTATAAAATATTTTAGCTCTTCTCTTGAAGGAGATTCATCATCAACAATAATACAATTCATACCATCACTCCCTTATTTTACTTACATTGAAACTGATTCTAGTACCGCTTTTCAATGTTTCTATCTTTAATCCTTCACCATAAATATATTTTAATCTATTATGAACATTTGATATGCCTATTTTATTTTCTTCCATTTTATCTTCATAGACTTTTTCTATAATATCTTTTGAAATTCCAATTCCATCATCTTCAATAATTATCATAATGTTGTCCTTGGAAACTTTTTGAACTTCAATTGTCACTGTCCCTTCACCTTTACCTTTTAAAATACCATGTTTTATGGAATTTTCAACTATTGGCTGAATGATAAGACTTGGGATTTTAACATCTAAATCATCTTCAATATTATAAACTACATGAAGTTTCTCCCCAAATCTTGCTTTTTCTATTTCTACATATGCTTTAACCTGCTCTAGTTCCTTATAAATATCTACATGGTTTTCCCCTATATCTAAATTATACCTTAAGTAGGTAGATAAATTAATAATTAGCTCTCTTGCTTTATTAGGATTAAATCTAATAAAGGAAATTATTGTATTTAGTGCGTTAAATAGAAAGTGAGGATTTATTTGGGATTGCAATGCCTTTATTTCAGCCTTATTTGCCATATTTTTCAGTTCTCCAAGCTTACTTATTTCTAGCTGGGTAGAAATAATTTGAGATAAGCCTACAGCCAAATTTATATTTCTAAAGGAAATGGCATTATCAGTGCAATAATATATTTTTAATGTACCTATTACTTCATCTCCTTCTTTTAAAGGAGCAATAATTGCAGATTTTAAACTACAATTTAAATTAGGACACTCTATCTGATTTGCATTTGTTAGAGAAAGTAAATTTCCTCCTTTAATAACCTTTTTTGTAGCCTCTGTTATAATATTTTGACCCTTTATGTGGTGGTCAGCTCCTACTCCTACGTGAGCTAATATATTCTCTTTATTTGTTATAGATACTGCATCTGCATTAATTGATTCCCTTATTATTCCGCATATCTGTTCTAAGGAATTTTCATTCATTTCTCTAAAATACGGTAAGGTTTTATTTGCAATCTCCAAAGCGATTTGTGCTTGTTTTGCTGCAATTTCTTCCTTTTCTTTAAGTATTTTTTGAATTATCAATATTAGAATTGCAATTCCAATAGCATTAGCAAAACTCATAGGAAAATATATGCTCTTTACAATGGTTAAGGCATTGCTAAAGGGATGTGCCATTGTAAGTATTAGAATCATTTCTAAAATTTCAATTAAAAGTCCTCCAAATAACCCGTAAAACCACTTGTTATTTTCATTTGATTTACTATATATTAAACCCGCAACTATTCCCGAAATTATAGTAGTTATTGTGCATGGTATTGATGTAATACCTCCAATATCTACAAGCAATCTATGAACTCCAGCTATAATACCTGCCATTGTCCCTACAAAAGGTCCGCATAGTATTCCCCCAGTCATTACACCAATAATTCTTGTATTAGCAATGGCTCCATTAACCTCTGTTCCTGTGTAGGTTCCCAAAATTCCAAAGGCTCCAAAAATTATTGAAAGCACAATTAGATCTTTCTTTTTAAATTTATCCTTTTGTACTATTTTCTTAAAGCTCCCTAGTCTTGAAACAAAGAAAGCAATAAGGATTATATACCCTAAATTATTCGTAAGATTTCTTAGTAATTCAACCATTAAAATTAACTCCATTTCACTAAATGCATATTTTAAAAACATATATCGAATATTTTACCAGTTGTTTTTATATCTAAATAAGTTTCTATAAATATTATATATAAAATTCTAAAATATATAAACAAAGTTATTAATACTTGTTGTGTCAAATAAGAATGAGCACCCCTAAGAGTGCTCATTCTTAACTTAATAAATTATAATATAATTAATCTATTATAATAATTCAAAAGTTCCTTTTAAATCATCATATATCTTCTTATAAATCTCATAATATCTTTTATATACTAGGGAATTTTCTTCTTTTGGAAATTGTACACTATTTTCAGAAATTGCTATGCTACAAGCTTCATCTATATCCTTATATACGCCAGTTCCAACTCCTGCTAGTAATGCTACCCCTAAGGCTGGCCCTTCTGAAGACTTATTTGTAGATACTTTGCAGTTAAACATATCTGCTAATATTTGACGCCATAGTTCACTTTTTCCGCCTCCACCTGACACCATCACATTAGTAGGATTCATTCCTGTGTCTTTAATGATTTCCATGCAATCTAAAAGTGAATAGGATACTCCTTCAATTACAGCTCTTAGCATTTCATTTTTTGTATGAGCAGCTGAAAGTCCAAAGAATACACCCTTTGCCTTAGGATTTAAATGTGGTGTGCGCTCTCCCATGAGATATGGAAGATATATTACTCCCCTTGAACCTGCAGGCACTTTTTCTGCTTCTTTAGTCATAAGTACATATGGATTAATTCCCATACCTTTTGCTAATTCAATTTCATTAGTACAAAAATTATCCCTAAACCATTTTAAAGAAAGTCCTGCACCTTGGGTTACTCCCATCATATGCCATGCACCTGGCACTGCATGACAAAAGGTGTGTACTCTTCCTTTCTCATCAATTATAGGTTCATCTAAATGAGCAAATACTACTCCTGAAGTACCTATAGTCGAAGATATTTGTCCACTTTTTATAATACCATTTCCTATTGCACCAGCTGCCTGATCTCCTGCTCCCCCAACTACTGGTGTATTCTCTTTAAGACCAGTAACCTCCGCTGCTTTTTTATGAACTTTTCCACTGACTACAATTGATTCATGTACATCTCCTAAATACTCTATAGGAATATCTAAAGCATTAAGGACTTCCTTAGACCAGCACCTATTTTTAATATCTAAAAGCTGCATTCCTGAAGCATCAGATACCTCCGTAGCAAATTCACCTGTAAGCATATATCTTATATAGTCCTTAGGCAATAATATTTTCCTACATTTTTCATATATTTCAGGCTCATTATTTCTAACCCAAAGTATTTTAGATGCTGTAAATCCTGTTAGAGCAGGATTTGCTGTAATATCTATTAATCTTTTTTCTCCAACTTTTTCTGTAATCTCAACACATTCCTTAGCTGTACGTTGATCACACCAAATAATAGATTTTCTTAATACATTTCCATCTCCATCTAACATAACTAAACCGTGCATTTGTCCAGATAAGCCAATACCACTAATGGATTCCGGATTTATATTACTATCTTTTATAACTTGATTAATTGTTATACATACTGCATTCCACCAATCTTGTGGGTCTTGTTCTGCCCAACCAATCTCTGGCTGATATAATGGATATTCTGCTGTAGAAGAGGAAATAGGATTTCCTCCCCTATCAAATAGCACTGTTTTAGTACCTGAAGTTCCAATATCTATGCCTAATAAGTACTTCATCTTCTAGCCACTCCAATCAAAATTATTAAAGCTTAATAACTGCCTTTACTACATCATTCTTATTTTCTATAACATAGTCAAAGGCTTCCTTTGCGTCACTAAAATCAAATTCATGGGTAACTATTCCATTAACATCAATTTTCCCATCAGAAATTGCTCCTATAGCTGCTGGATATATGTTTCTATATCTAAATACACTTTTTATTTCAACCTCTTTAGTCATTATTTGCATGAAATCGAACTCAATTATATCCTTTGGCGCAAGTCCTACTAATACAATAGCTCCACCTCTTTTTACTAAGTAAGGTGTCTGCTTTATTGTATGCTCAGATCCTGCTGTTTCAATAACCACATTAGCACCAGCATTGTTTGTAATCTCATTTATTACAGCTAGTACATCTTGATTTTTTGCATTTATAACTTTAGTTGCACCTAATTTTAGGGCATAATCTAATCTCTTATCTATAACATCTACAACAATAACATTTGTAGCACCATATGCCTTACAAGCTAATAAAGTTACTAAACCTATACATCCTGCACCTAAAACTACAACCGTATCCCCTAATTTTACATTTCCTTGTGATACGGCATGTAATCCTACTGCTAAAGGTTCGACTAAAGCACCCTCCTTAGTTGATACATTGTCTGGTAGTTTAAAACACATACTTTCTGGATATGTTATATAATTCATTAAAGAACCATGATATGGCGGTGTTGCTAAGAACTCAACCTCTGGGCATAGATTATATTTACCACTTTTACAAAATTCACATTGACCACAAGTTTGACCTGGTTCTAAAGCAACTCTATCTCCAACTTTTAAATTCTTAACTCCAGGGCCTACTTGAACTATTTCTCCAGCACATTCATGACCTAAAATAAAATCTCCATCTACTATGAAGTCTCCTATTCTACCATGCTCATAATAATGTACATCTGAACCACATATTCCTACATATTCTAATTTTATAAGTACTTCTTTATCCTTTGGAGCTGAAACCTCAATATCTCTTGTTTCCATATTATGAGTTCCACACATATATACTGCCTTGTTTATCATCTTTATTCCTCCTAAATTAAGTTCAATTATAGACCTTGCACAAAACTGTACAAGGTCTACATTTTTTATTAGTCTATATTACCTGCTTTTTTATGAATTTCTATAAACTCATCAGCGTTATCCTTTGTGATTAATGGACAATCTACCATTATAGTATCACGCTCTACTTTACCAGTCATAACATCATATGTTAGCTTAACAGCTTTTTCTGCAAGCTCGTAAGCACTTTGAAGAGTAGTTGATGTCATTTCACCATTTTTTATAGCTAAACAAGCTTCTGCTGTTCCATCAACACCATATGATAATATATTTGTCTTTCCTGCTGCTTTAGCTGCTTCAAGAGCTCCTACACACATGTTATCATTCATAGATATTATTGCATCAATTTCTCCATGAGTTTGAATCCAGTCTTCCATTAATCTCATCGCTTCATCTTTATTCCAATTTGCAATTTGCTCATCTAAGATTTTAACGTCTGGTCTCTTTGCAAAGAATTCTTTTTCCCATCCTTCACGTCTCTTATCAGAGTGCATATTACCTGCTGGTCCCATAAGAACTACAACTTTTCCATTTTGAGGAACTTGCTCTAAAGCAAGTTTTGCATTTTTAGCAGCTTGATCTACTGGGTCTGCATCTACTGCAGCTGCTCTATCATTATCATTAATACGGTTGTTTACTGTAATAACCTTAACACCTTTATCCATAGCTGCCATAGCTGGTGCTACTTGTGCTTCAGAATCAAATGGTTGAAGAAGAATTGCATCATATTTCTTTGTAACCGCATTCTCAATATGAGATGCTATAACTTCATTCTTGCTATCTCCATCAAATATATCTACCTGTACATCCTTATAGTTTGCAGCTACTTCATCCTTTACTGCATTTGCAAGCCATGCAGCAAAAGAATCTCCTTGTGCCCTTGCAATATATGCAACTTTATAAGTCTTTTCACCTTCTGCAGCTGGTTCCTCCTTTGAAGTATTAGTACATCCCACAGTAAGTGATAATGCTAGTAACGATGACATGGCTAAAGCTAATATTTTCTTTGTTTTCATATCATTTTCTCCCNNCAGAACTTCCTTTGGTTTTCACTAGGGTTTTGTCTTTTGTTTTATCAGTAATACTACCTAGCTTTTTACTTTCTCTTTTGTTCTTAGATTTTATATCGTAAATTACTGCAAATGCAATAATTACTCCCTTTACTACTTGTTGCATATAAGATTGTATTCCTACTAGGTTCATTATATTGTTTAAGAATCCCATAATGAATGCTCCTGCAAGGGTTCCACCTGCAGTTCCTATTCCCCCAGTAAAGCTTGTTCCACCAATTATTGCAGCAGTCATTCCTTCAAATTCTGCTCCTATACCAGCATTAGGAAGTCCAGCATTAACACGAGACATAAATAACACACCTGCGATTCCAACAAATATACCATTTATAAGATAAGCCTTCATCTTAGTTTTATTTACGTCTATTCCTGAAGCTCTTGAAGCCTCTTCACTACCACCTACAGCATAAACACATCTACCCAGCTTTGTATGTTTTAGGATGTACCAAGTTAAAAGAGTAATTCCAGTCATGAATATTACAGGAATAGGAATAAATCCTATAGAGTTTTGTCCTAGTACAATAAAATCTCCTATTTGATAAATATTTTGACCATTTGTAAATAATAAGGCTGCTCCTCTTGCTACAGTTTGCATAGCTAATGTGGCAATAAATGGAGGTGCTTTAAACTTAGTTACCATTATCCCATTGATAAAGTTACAAATAACACCTACAAGCACTCCAACTAGCACTGCTATTTCCAAAGAACCTGTTGCCTTAAAGGCTGCAACAGAAAGCAGACCTGATAAAGCCAGAACTGAACCTGCTGATAAATCTATAAGTCCACATATAATTAAAATTGTTTCACCAAAAGCAATAATAGTGGTTATTGATATTTGTCTTGATATATTAGTTAAGTTTTCTCCTGATAAAAATACAGGACTGATTAAAGAACATGCCATAAACATAGCAAGTAATACAACGTAAATACTATATTTACTTGAGGTTTTTGACCATTTATGTCTAATATCTATCATCTTCATCCTTCTATTCCCCCCTTGTAGCTAACTTCATAATAGCTTCTTGTGTAGCCTTTTCTCTATCTATTTCTCCAGTAATTTTTCCAGATGCCATAACATAGATTCTATCGCACATACCTATGAGCTCTGGTAATTCAGAACTTATTATTATTACTGCTCTATTTTCTTTTGCAAGTTCTGTAATAAGTTTATATATTTCGTACTTTGCTCCTACATCGATTCCCCTTGTTGGCTCATCAAGTATAAGAACATCTGGATTTCTAAGCATCCACTTTGCAAATATTACCTTCTGTTGATTTCCTCCACTTAGAGAATCAATAGAGGTTTCTAAATTAGGACATTTTACCTTCATTCTTTCACATATATTTGATACACTACTAATCTCTTTTTTACTATGTAGATGACCCTTATAAAAGAATTTTTCTAAATTAGATATGGATACATTTTCAGTTATACTTCTAATTCCTACTATTCCATATCTCTTACGATCTTCTGATAGCATAACTATTCCATTGTTAATACTATCTTTTACATTTTTTATTTTTACTTCCTTACCCTTAACTTTAATCTCACCTGATAGGTATGGGTCTAGTCCAAATATTGTTCTAGCCACTTCACTTCTACCTGCTCCCATAAGACCTGCAAAACCTACAATTTCTCCTCTTTTTACATGGAAATTGATATCCTCAAAATGTTTTCCATCAGTTAGTTCTTTAACCTCTAACATGGTTTCTCCGATTTTAATATCTTCCTTAGGATATGCATTGGTAATTTTACGGCCTACCATAAGAGAAATAACCTTGTCTATATCTAACTCACTAGCTGGCTTAGTATCAATAACAACCCCATCTCTTATAACTGTTATCTCATCAGCTATTTTAAAGATTTCTTCCATCTTATGAGATATGTATATTATACTTACACCCTTACTTTTTAATTCAGCAATCTTATCAAAGAGAATTCCTACCTCTTTTCTAGTAATTGCAGATGTAGGTTCATCCATGATAATAACCTGTGAATTATAAGACATAGCCTTTAGTATCTCTAGCATTTGTATATCTGATACTGTAAGATCTTTAAATTGTGTTGTTGGCGAATAGGGTAAATTTTCTTGTTTTAAAAGTTCTTCTGTATCTTTTCTAATCTTCTTCCAATTAATTTTTCCTAATTTATTTACAGGCTCTCTTCCTAAAAATATACTTTCTTCAATAGTAATCTCAGGTATATAATTTAGCTCTTGAAATATCATAGATATACCATGCTTACGAGCTTCAATAGGATTCTGTATCTTAACTTCTTTTCCATCTATATGAATACTTCCACCATCAGGCTGATATATACCATTTATTATCTTCATAAGTGTAGACTTACCAGCTCCATTTTCTCCACAAAGCACATGAACCGTTCCCTTTTTAACAGAAAAACTTACATTTGCTAAGGCAGTTACTCCTGGGAAAAATTTCTGTATACCTTTTAATTCCAGCTTTGGTATATTGCTCTCCACCTTTATCCCCCCTTGTAAACTTTTAATTTCATTCTATGGCATAATTATAATAAAAAAATAATTAACCTATAATGGAAAATAACCTTAGTTTTGTGCAAATTATTCTCGCCTAATTTTTCACAAAGTTCTTTGTGTAATATATTAATATTTTTGTGTAATATATTAATATATTTGTGCAACATAATTATATATATTTCTACATTTTTTTCATTAATCTTAATTTTATATAAAAAAAATACTACTTAACATAGTTAAATAGTATTAATGTGCTACACTTTATCTATTTTTATATGGTATCTTTATATTGACCTACAGTTAATCCTGTTACTTTTTTAAAAGTCTTATAAAAATACTGTTGATCTGTAAATCCGACCCTTTGATAGATAACTTTCATGCTATCTTCACCTTTATTAATCATTTCCTTCGCTTTTTCTATACGCAGATTAATAATATACGAAGAAATATTTATTCCTGTCTCTTTTTTAAATAAAAATGATAGGTATTGTTTAGATAGATTAATATGAGTAGCGATATCTTCTAGTGTAACTTTACTTGAATAATTTTTTTCAATGTACTCCACAACTTTATTTATAATATATTTAGAATTCTGATCATCCCTTATTCTTAGAACTAACTGACATATCTCCTCTAAAAATTTACACATTAGTTTTGATATAAACATAATTCTTGTAGAATCCATAATTTTATTGTAATACCCCTGATATAAGGTATCATAATCATTACCTTGAAAATATTCTTCATACTTTTCTAATATACTAACAATAATATTACAATACATAAGCTTACATGTTAACTCTGATATTTTACAACCATTTATTTTCTTCTCTATACTCTCTATATGACTTTTTCCACCCTCTAGATTTCCTTCTTCTATAAAGTTTATAAGAATACTCTTAGATTGTTTTTCGAACTTCAGCATATTTATATCCTTCAATTCTTTATTTTCTCTAGTTTCTACTACAGAACCCAAAGGCAAATAGAATATATCTTTTGTTCTTTCTATATATTCCTTAAAACAATTTGGAAATTCTCTAAGCTCACTAAACATAGGTGTATATATTACATCTAGCTTAATATTAAAATATTGCATTACAGTGGTCTTTATATATTTAATTACCTCTTGTACTTCACCATATTTAATATCTTCCTTGGATATAAAATATATAAGTCCATCCTCCTGTTCCTTCAGAACACATTGTATTTTTTCTTTAGAAAATATCCACGTTATAAGCTCTATCATAGCATTTTTCACATTTTCATTTTCTCTTTCTTTAATAGATGTAATAATATCATTAGTTTCAGGGAAGAAACCTAAAATAGAATATTTTCCTCCATAAATATTAAAGTCTATCTGTTTAAACCCCTCAAAATCTACTTCATCAAAGGAACTTGAACCATCTATAAGATATTCTATAAGCTGACTTTTACCCTTCATTAAGGTTTCACTAGCCTTATCCTTACCTAGTGCATCCTTATCCATATTATCTAAATTTCTTTTTACCTCTAGCATGGTACTTATAAGTTCCTCATCCTCTACCTCTGATTTAAGAATATAATTATTAGCTCCACATTTTAGAGCTTGTCTTACATTTGTAAAATCATCATAGCAAGTTAATACCAGTATTTGAGTTAAGCTATCTTCTTTTCTTACTTCTTCAGTTAACCATAAACCATCCTTCTTAGGCATTTTTATATCTGTTATAATTACATCTGGGTTATATAGCTTATACATCTCATAGGCCTTTTCACCATTTGGAGCCTCACCTATAACTGTAAAGCCTATGCTATTCCAATCTATTGTGGATTTTAATCCTACTCTTACAAGAACCTCATCATCTACAATTAAAACCTTATAAACTTTCATCACCCTCTTTATCTACTAAAAAGTCACCAGTAGGTTTCCTCATTATACTCCTAGGAATCGTCACCTTAACATATGTACCTATTTCACTTCTATTTCCTATCTTAATCCCATATTCTTCACCACAATAAAGCTTTATTCTTTCATTAACATTGTTTAATCCAACTTTACTAAATTTATTTACATCCTTTTCTTTAGTAAAGATTTTTTCTAAATCCTCTTCACTGATGCCAGGTCCATTATCTTCTACAAGAATAATTAAGTTTTCACCTTCTATACATGCTTCTATAGATATTTCCAATGGTTCCTCTTCTTCATCTTCCCTAATTCCATATATCAAAGAATTCTCTACAATAGGCTGTAAAATTAATTTCGGTATTGAGCAATTAAGGCAGTCTTCATGAATATTATAAATAATGTTAACTTTTTCATTGAATCTTAGATTTTGTATTTTAATATAATTCTTAACGTAATCTACCTCATCTTCTAGAGTAATCATTTCCTTTCCTAAGTTTATACTTACCCTTAGAAGTTTTATCAGTGAAGTTACTGCATTACTTACAGATTTATCTCCTTGTATCTTTGCCATCCACTTTATAGTATTTAGTGTATTATACAGGAAGTGTGGATTAATCTGAGCATGCAATGTCTCAAGTTCTAACTCTTTTTTTATTCTTTCTTCTTCTACTAGCTTATCAACAACTTCATTCATCTTCCCTATCATATTATTAAAGCTGTTTCCAAGTTCCCCTAACTCGTCAATTCTATCTATATTTATGCGCACATGTAAATCTCCATCTTCAGCCTTCTTCATCATATTTCTCATACTCACCATGGGTTTTGAAATTTGAGACGAAAAGAATAAACAAATTATTATAGTTATAACTACATAAATTATTACACCTATTAACATATATCGTTGCATATTTGTAATTTCTTTGTATAGATAATCTTTAGTTACTATTTTTACAATCTTCCAATCTGTTGATGTAATATTAGAGTATATACATACCTTTTCAACATTATCATCAGTAAACTCTATTGAACCCATATCTATTTTAGATGATAGAACTTCTTTTGCATAATTTTTTTCTTCTATATTCTTTCCTATAATTTCTTTATTAGGATGACTAATTATTTGACCCTTTTCATTACAAATAAATAATTCACTATTCTCCTCTGTAATTAGACTTTTATAAGAATCCTCTAATATGGTTTCATCTACATCAATAAATATTGTTCCCATATCCTTTAAGCTATTTAAGTCTATTATCTTTCTTCCTAAAGAAAAATAGTTCTTAGGAATTTCTCCCGACAATATCTTAACTCTAACAGGAATTGTATCAAACCAAACTAACTCACCATGAGTCATATTGATATTATTAATATCAATTCCCTGTTTAACATAGGTTTTGCTAGCCCCTACATTATAAATATTATGTTTAGTTGTAAGGTATATACTTTCCACCTCTTCATTTGTAGTACAAAAATTTCTCAGTATATTATTTAATTCCTCATTACTTTTAGTTGATGAGCCTTTCAAGCTTTCAATAAAATCTCTATTGGTAACAACCATGTCTGACAGGTCAGCAATGCTATCAATTATAAAATCAATATTGCTTCCTGCCTCATATACAGATTGTTTTGCAGATTCACTATACTTTGTAGTAATAATTGATTTCATTACATTGTTATAAATAATATATATAAATCCAATAGGTATAAATATTAATAGAATAAAAATAACTAGCAATTTATTTCTAAAGCTCTTTCTAATCCATGAAGTTCTCATTTTATCCCCGCTCTTCATTGTAGTAAACTCAACTCTTTTAAAATTTTATCTGCTACTACCTTAGGATCTAAATCATTCTTAACCATATCTCTTACATTATTAATAATAATTTGCTCTACAAAATAGAAATTACTAATCTTAGATCTAAAATATACATTATCCTCTTTCCAGACCTCTAGTAGTGCAGGTAAGTGGTTTAAATTACTTATTTCATTTGTATTACTTTTTACATTTTCTATAATGTCTTGTACATCCTTGCTATTATATACAGATTTTCTTGGTGGCATGCTTCCACCTTCTGGTTCCCATAAAACCATACTTTGAGTCTGAGGTGCAGTAGCCCAAACTATAAATAACCAGGCAGCTTTCTTTTCAATTTCTGAAGCATTACTATTAATTCCTATTCCTGTTCCTCCATATATATTGGCACTTCTCACATTTCCATAGGGCAAGATGCTATAACCAACCTTACCTGCCACTTTAGATAAATTAGGATTTTCTACTACAGCTCCATTTTCATCCCAGTTTGCCATCATTGCAATTTCACCATTCTTAAAAGCTTCCGCAGTATCAGTCCAATTCCAATTAATACTATCTGGTTCACCCACTTCTACCATCTGCTTGTACATACTTAATCCATCTTCAAGGTTATGATTTTTAACTGAAACCATTTTGGGTTTTTCTACTCCTAATGTATTAACATAGGGATCATCAAAATAATCCCCTCCATAGGATTCAAGGACATTAGAAAAATCGCAATATACTGAATTATGTAATTGAGCCATTTGTGCACTTCCATATTTAACTTCCTCATCTGGAACATTTTCATCAATCCATTTTGAAACAATACAATACCTTTCCCAAGTAAAATCTTTCTGTCCTGGAGTCCAATCAAATCCATTTTCAGCCATAAACTGTTCTCTATACTTTTCGAAAATATCCTTTCTATAGAAGAAAATCATAGTTGTAGTATCAAAAGGTATAGCACATAACTTAGTTTTATCTCCAAAGTAGGATAAAATATTTACCTGATCATCAAAGAAATCCTCCATACCACCTGGTATATGAGGCATTTTAGGATCATTATTATATAAATTTAAATCCTCTAGATTGTTATGAAACCTGTTAAGAGTTTGATATGGATCTACATAAACAAGTTGAAACTTTGCTCTTTCAGATATAAAATCATTATTTATCTTATTTATCATTGTACTATAGTCCATTGGTCTAATGTTTACTCTAATACCAGTTTTTTCAGTAAAATTTCTACACTCCCTAGAAAGAATATTAGCATTTATATTATTTTCTACTACAAAATTAAGGGTAGTACCTTGAAATTCCCTCCATTGAAATCCCTCTGGTGTTTCTATATTGGGTAATTCATTATCCCATGGATAAAAAGGCGCTTTAATTTTATTACTAATTAATTCATCATCTTTAGACTTAGCCATTATTATATTTTCGCTATAAGTAGTTAAACAAAGCATCATTACAGCCATAATTACAATGAAAATATAAATTCTTTTATTTCTAATAATAATCACCTTCCTCCTTTGTTTTTATATAAAATACTATTCCATTTAGCTACATTATACATAATAATTCTACATATTTAAATGATTAAATCACTATTTTTTCATTAAAATGCTACTCTATTAAAAAATAGAAAAAAAGAACCCTCATAATGAGAGTTCTCCAATGAACTTATTTTTCTTTTAATGCTTCTGGTAATAATTCTTCAATCTTGTTTACTGGTATACCATTTCTGAATTTAACATCCATTCCACAAACTACAGCATAAAATCTAGCATATACCTGTTGAATTTCTTCAACTTCTGGTGAATCTGTTCGATATGAAAAATATAAATTAGTCAATTCAATGGCAACATCATATTCATTCCTTTGTATTGGTGTTGATTTCAACTTCATGTCTTCTTCCATCTTAATCACCCCCTAATAATATTTTACATTAAATACCATAGAAATGCAACAAAGGATAATAAGCCAGTTTGTAGATAATAAATTTCAAGGTAATGTTTATAAAAGTTAAAGCCGCTACTTAAAAACTTAAATAACGGCTGTTTATTAAAT
Source organism: Clostridium sp. UBA3061 (assembly GCF_002367465.1). NCBI lineage: Bacteria > Bacillati > Bacillota > Clostridia > Eubacteriales > Clostridiaceae > Clostridium > Clostridium sp. UBA3061. The sequence continues at coordinate 427,098 of NZ_DFCF01000010.1, forward strand.
ATCAGAATTATATTACTGCAACCTATGATGTGGAATAAATCACTAAATAAAATTTAAAACTTATTCACTTTACATATGTCTATGATTATCATTTTAAAAGTGCATTAGCTATTAATTTATCCAATTTACGGATATCTACTCCCTTTTGTAGATTTACTTTGATTTGACCTGCTCTAGTCCATAATTCAACTTCTGCACTAAGATCAAAAAGCTTCCCTGCATTTTCAGTAGACCACATGTTAATAGAAGAATATGGTAAAGAATACACCTCTACTTTCTTGCCAGTAAGCCCTTGTGCATCTCTTACAATTAATCTTTTATTAGTAAAAATTGCACTATCTCGGAATGTTTTATAAGCAGCAATTGCTACTTCTCCTTCAACCAATAAATCATTAACATCATTTGGAATTGGGCATTCAGATACTAGTGTCCATGTTAATATACCTTGTGTTTCTGCCATTTTATTTACCTCCTATAGTAAATCTTTGTCTCTATTTACTATTCTGCATCTATGTAGAAAAACCTTCCTCAATAAATGATTTTTTTCAAGCTTTTGTAAAAGTATTAGATCCACTTCATTTATTGATGATATTAATATACATAGCTATAATAACCTCTATAACTTATGATACTAATATTTAATCGATATTCTTTTCAATTAAAAACAAAAATGCGATAACTTAAATACTAAGATATCGCATTTTACTTTTTAGTTTCATACTCTAGTAATAATAGTAACCCCTTGCCATTTTACTCTCTGCAAGCAGTTTAGATGCACCTGTCCTTTCCCACTCTTCCACCTGTTCAATAGCTTCCTGAGGAGTTTTTCCCAAACCGACAAGGACACCTGATAGGATAAATTCTTGATATAAATGTTCAGGATTAATCCCTTCTCTCGCTTCTGCTAAAGCACGAGTTACTAATGGAGTTATATACCTTACCCAGTCATCTGGCGTAAATTTAGAAGTATCCTGCATTGAACGTCTATTCATAGATGGACTTTCCATACTTCTGTTCAAAGTAAAAAGATAATTATATTTTGAAGAGTGTTTCAATTCATCTGTAATTATATCAAATAAAACATCTCTTTGTGGGCCCATACCTAAAGCTTTTCTAATATCTCTATATCTTTCTACCGCTCTTAGCTCTCCGAATAAAGCTTTTTTAATACCATCTATATATGACTCTGGTCTTTCAAAAGACTCGTCTTCTACCGTTGGAATCTCCATACCGGTAAAGTCCTTATAAATTTTTCTAAACTCTCTATTATGTCTACGTTCATCATCTCGTATAGACGTTATAATGTCTTTTTCTTCCACAGTAGGTGCCATACTTATGAGAAAATCATAAAAAAGTTCATCTTCTCTTTCACCTTGAACTGCCTCTTTCACTCTCTCAAGAGCCTCTTGTAACTGAGTATTATACATCATTTGATTCTCTACTCTAGGCTTAATATACACTAAAATTTCCTCCAGAAATAATAATTCAATAATATATTATGCTAGGTATCTATAAATGTGAAAATAATTACTCTTTTCCTTCCATATTCCACACCTTGTCCATCTATAACTACAATTCGCATTTTATCCCCCTATATTATACCAAATCAAAAGCCATAATTATTGGGTGGTTTATATGTTATAGAAATCATTTTTTGAAGCTCCACAGATTGGACAATTTTGAAGTGAAAGAGGTATTTCTAATCCACAATCATTTAGTAAATCCGCGTTACTTAAAATATCCACTGTGTTTCCGTCTGCAGCAATTTCACCCTCTTTTATCACAATAATTCTTTTACAAGTATCAAATACCATATCTAAATCATGACTAGTTATTATTTTTGTGTGCTGAAAGCCTTTTAATAAATTGATTAATCTTCGTCTTGATTTAGGATCTAAAGCTGCTGTTGGCTCATCCATAACTAATACATCTGGTTCCATTGATAGAACCGATGCAATTGCAGCAGCTCGCTTTTCTCCACCTGATAATTTAAAGGGTGCTCTATCTTTCAAGTGAGATATTCCTACTAACTCTAAAGCCTTTGTAACTTTGATTTCAACTTCTTTTTCATCAAAATTATAATTTCGTGGTCCAAAAGCCACATCATCATATACAGTTGTCATAAACAACTGATCATCAGGATCTTGAAAAACCATTCCTAACCTCTGACGAATCAAGGGTAATGTTTTTTTTGATACATACACATCTCCTATGACCACCTCTCCGTTACTTGGAAATAGAACTCCCATCAAAAGCATTAATAGTGTGGACTTTCCTGCACCATTGGCACCAATAATTCCCACAGATTCACCGTGATGGATTGTGAATGATATATCTTTTACTGCTACATGTCCATCAGGATAGGAAAAATATAAGTTCCTTACCTCAAGTTTATGACAACTCATCTATTTAATCACCCCCGTAATTAATGAACCTATAAGCATAGGTATATTATAAATTCTTGCTAAAATGAAAAATATACTCCAACCTGCTAAATATGCAAAATCACTAAAGCTTAATTTTTCAATATTTCCTGTATTATACTCACCTGTAAATCCTCTCATATTCATAGATTGATACACCCGTTGTGCCCTATCAAATGTCCTAAGTATCAACTGTCCTGCAAAAGAACCCCAAACATTTCTATGTATGCCCTTTTGTCCAGGCGCCCTAAGTAAATATGCTCTCATCATTCTAGAAACCTCTTCTATCAGCACAGATATATATCTATATGTTAATAATAACTGTAATACAAAGATTTTAGGAACTTTCAGCATACGCAATGCTACAGCCAATTTATCCATTCCTGTAGTTGCAATTAATAAAATACTAACAGTTACCGTTAAACCACATTTTATAAAAATAGATAAAAATATTACCCATCCTCTTGAAATAACAATACCTCCTAGAGCCATTGTATGATGATTAAATAAGGGGTTTAATATGCCAATTCCAATAATAAAAGGCTCTACAAGTAATAGTCTTTTAAGGATTGGAACAACTGGCAGCTCTGCTAACACAAAAATAACCACAGGATAGAAAATAAAAGACAAAAGACTACTAATTTCATATCTTCCAAATGATACAACTACAGTTAGGTAAACAATTGTAGTTAATAACTTTGTAATGGGATGAAGCCCATGTATTGTGGTTTCTTTCCCTGCTAAATCACCTAGAAGTCTCATATTATAAAGAGAATTTATTACTTTTGCCATGTAAAATCAAATCCTTATTGTAGAATTTTACTGGTGGTTTCATTACCACCTAGCTTATTTTTATTATTAAACTTTTCTTTTCTTTTTTTAACTAAGCTGATAACAAATCCTGTGAATGCTGCCAGTGCAAGTGTCAATATTCCACCAACGATACCTGAAACACTTGTTCCAGCACTAACTGCAGGCCATTGCTCTTCAACTTCTACAGCTGCTTCTTTTTCACTTTCGTCTTCCTTTGCCTTAAAACTGTAATCAGGTAAAAACGCTATCTTACTTTGTATTTCTGATAATGTATTATGAATTCCATCTGGTGTTTCAAATTCTGCTGTTCCTGAAGTTTTTTCCATAGCCCATTCCAATCCATCAGGATTTGAAGAGGCAAACCAAGAAAGCGTTCCGCCAACTAAAACTACTCCAATTACCAGGCTAGTAAGTATCTTTTTCATAGATATATTACCAAGAGCTTCTCCTCTAGCTGCCTTTTCTAGAATTTCTGGTCTAGCCTTCCATACAAAAGTAACAATTGCTGATGTAACAAACCCTTCAGCTACTCCGATTGCTAGATGTATTGGTTGCATTAACAATAAAAAGGTTCCAAAAGGCAATTCAGTCTTTCTAGACATAAGAGTCTGAAGTACAACGCTAAAAGCTCCTATTTGAAGACCAACTATAGTAGATGCCATTGAGGCACCAAAGATCTTCTTAGTAGTAATCCCTTTACGTGTAAACCATTTATAAATTAAAGGGTATGCTATAAAACAAGTATAAAATCCAAGGTTAAATACATTACAACCATAGGCAAGTAACCCGCCATCTCCAAAGAACAGTGCTTGAATTAACAAAACAGAAGCCATAGTTAAGAATCCCGCATAGGGCCCTAATAATATTGCAAGTAGTATTCCTCCTCCAATGTGTCCACTAGAACCAGTACCAGGGATTGAAAAATTAATCATTTGTGCAGCAAAAACAAAGGCTCCCATTACCCCCATTAAGGGAATTTTCTTTTCATCCATATCATTCTGTATTTTTTTAATTGAATAAGCTGTAATTCCAGTAGTAGCAGCCAACATAGTTCCTCCCACCACTGGTGAAATCAAAGCATCAGCCATATGCATAATATTCACTCCTTTACAAAATAAAATGCTCCCCAAAGTCAAGCATTTAAAACCATCTATTTTATCTCCGCAGTTGTAAATCGGAACCTCAGTTGTAAATCGAAACGCAACCCTTTCGACACCAATTAGGTTGTATTAATAATAAATATTTATTGTAAATCAATAAATATTTATTGACAATTCTATTCTCCAAGTATAAAATGATATTAAAAGGTACAGAATTTATAAAGTACTTAATTGCAAACAAAAATTAATCTGAAGTACAAAAATTTATAGGAGGAAAATTAAAAATGAAAAAATATTTATTTAGTATTCTTTTAGTAGTAGCTAGTATAGCGTGTTTTACGATATTTAATGTAGTAGGTTCCGAAGTCTTGCCAGATGGAACTCTATCTGAACCATTCTTTCTTATACCAATAGGATTTTTATTTGCTGGCATAGCTATTATATCAGCAATAATAATTTTTATAGTATCTAAATTTGTAAACAACAATAACCAATAAGTGTATAATCTATTATTTTCAATTAATAGATACGTATTAGAACTTAATTATTGTATATTGTGTTATCTTAATAGTTCTAGATAGCAGAAATAGGCCTATAGGCCTATTTTTTGCCTTCTATAATCATAATATATCGCTTTACATCATCATTTTAATTTCTTTAAACTCATCAAGGTCAGTATAAAGTTCTCCCTTGTATGGATTTCTCTTAGTTTTCTTTATTTTATATATCATATAAAGAAATACAGCTATATTACTTGCAAGAGCTATAGCTCCTAAAATTGTATAAATAGTAGTATTGTAAGTTGATTTAACTACAAACATTCCTGTATCCTGGAAATTTGGAAAAGTTTGAGCAAACATGCACCATATAGCTAAGGTCTGAGCTCTATGCTGTAGCCAAGCACCTTTTCCAACAGTAAATGCACATAGAGTTGGTGCAATGAGTAATGCTAAGCCTGCATACCAAGAATGAGTAGGTATGCAATTATAAGTATATACAAAATTCCATAAATCATATGCAATAATCCAGAACCAAAGCATATCAGGCCATAGCATATCCTTACTTTTGTCCTTTTTAGTTTGTTTTCTAATTACTATTCCAAACCAACCAGTTATAGCAATGATATTTAGTATACCAGCCGCTGCATTCATATAATTCCATGGACCACCCATTACACCTACTACTTCTCCTTCAATAGCTCCTGAATTCATCATCCAATAAGTGGATCCAACCTCAATATCTCTTGCCACTGCTTCTATAATGTTAATAGCTAGAATCAACGGTGGAAAGCATAGTGCAATTTTATTATCAGCTAGTCTCCAAACAACCTCACCAGTAATTTTATCCTTTTTCTCGATATGACGAATACACCAAAATCCAATACATCCTGCTGTTGCAGAATAAACTTTAGCTAGATGGAACCAGTCAGTATAGGTAACATCCTTTAAAACAGTCATCCAAACAATTGTTAAAATAATTGGCAAAATAACAAAACTAAAAAATCCTGCCCACTTCTGTCTTCTAGAAAATTCATTGAATAAAAACAAACCTGCAAAAACTACAAACCACATTCCCCATGCAGAAAACATTGTTGCTCCTTCAACATAATTAAATTCAAACATTTTATTCACCCTCTACCCCTATCTAAATTTAAAATTACTTTATAAAATCTTTTATAGTTAACTAAGTTATTTAAAAAGTTTCTTTACTTTTTTAGTTGTAATTTTCACTTTACGTTTAAGAATTTGCTTTATAACTACAGGTTTTAAATCCTCATAGGCTACACCCTCACCATCATATTTTCTTACAAGGGAAATAGCATCAAACTTACATTTAGTGGTACATTGTCCACATCCTACACACAGGAATTCATCTACAACCGTTGCACCACAGCTAAGACAACGTTCTGTTTCCTTTTTTATCTGGTCTTCAGTAAATGTTTCACGCAAGTCTTTAAAGGTTTTCCTTGACTTGCTTCCATCTACATGACCTACACTCTGTCTAGGAGTACTATCATATCCTTGAAGTTCTATATTTTCCTTATCTAATGCATGATATTCTTTTCTATCTCGACCAATAATCAAACTTTGTCCTGGCTGAACATAACGATGAATTGAAATTGCACCTTCTTTACCTAAAGCAATTGCATCTATTGCAAACTTAGGTCCTGTTAATGCATCACCACCAGCAAAAACATCAGGCTCACCTGTCTGTAATGTAAATGGATCTGCTTTAATAGTATTATTTCTATTTAGTTCAATTTTACTACCTGATAAAAGTTCTCCCCAATTCATTCCTTGACCTATTGAAAGCAGTACAGTATCAGCCTTAACTATGATAGTGTTATTTTCATCATAAGATGGATTAAATCTTCCACTCTTATCAAATACAGAAATACATTTCTTGAATTCTACTCCTGTAGCACGACCATTTTCAACAATTACTCTCTTTGGTCCCCAAGAATTATTAATTTCAATATTCTCTGATAATGCTTCCTCAATTTCCTCTGGAAGTGCAGGCATTTGTTCACGACTTTCCAAACAGTACATTTTAATTTGTGTATTCCCAATTCTAGTAGCTGTTCTCGCAACATCTATGGCAACGTTACCACCACCGATTACGATTACATTGCCTTCAAGTTTTAACTCCTTACCCAAGTTAACATCTCTCATAAAATCTATACCGGTTATAACATTTTCTACATTTTCACCTTCAATACCAAGTTTCCTTCCCATACATGCACCGATTGCAATATAGAAGGCTTTAAAACCTTGATCCCTTAATTCATTAAGACTTATATCTCTTCCAACCTCAACCCCTGTCTTGAATTCAACGCCTAATTCTTTCAGTATGTCAATTTCAGCATTTATTACATTCTTTTCAAGCCTGAATGAAGGTATTCCTAAAGTTAACATTCCACCAAGAACATTTTCTTTTTCAAACACAGTTACTTTATACCCATCAATGGCTAAGTAGTATGCACAGCTAAGACCTGAAGTCCCTGCTCCCACAACAGCAATTTTTTTACCGTACTCGTGCTTACGTTTAGGCACATATCTATGATCAGTATTTAAATCTTGTTCAGCAATAAATTTTTTGATTTCATCAATAGCAACTGGATCGTCAATATCTCCCCTAGTACAATCTGTTTCACACTTTCTTGGGCAAATACGTCCACATACTGCAGGAAACGGATTTTCTTGTTTGATAAGTTCAAGAGCTTCCCTATATCTTCCTTGAGATGCAAGTTTAACATAACCTTGAACTGCAATATGAGCTGGACAATTGGTTTTACAAGGACTTGTACCTGTATCAACTACATCTTTTCTATTGGTTCTATAATCAGGATTCCATTTATCTGGACCCCACTCAGTATCTCGTGGAGTATCAATTCTCTTTATCTCAGTAGTTACTGGTGTTTTTGAACATAACTTTTGCCCCAATTGTAGTGCATTAACAGGACAATTTTGAACGCACTCTCCACAAGCAACACATTTCTCTTTGTCCACTTTAGAAACATAGTTTGAACGTACCATGTCAGCGTTAATAAACATACTAGCAGTTCTTAAAGCAAGACAAGAACATCCACAGCAATTACAAATAGCATGAGTTTTACCAGAACCATCTAAGTTAGGTATTTGATGCATTAAGCCGTTTTCTTCTGCTCTCTTAATAATTTCAAAGGCTTCTTCACGAGTAATCTGTTTGCCCCTCTTCGTACGTATATAGTATTCTGCTGCGTGACCCATCTGAATGCACATGTCTTCCTTAAGATGACCGCAGCCTTCTCCCATAGCTTCTCTTGCTGTACGGCATGAACAATCAGCAACTGAAAAAATATCATTATCATTAAGATACTTAGAAACTTCCTCATAGGATGCTCTTCTAGTTTCACCTTCAATGGCATGTTCTATAGGTATAACACGCATAAGACCTACTCCTACAGGAAAACTTCCTGCTGTCTTAGGTCCTCTTACTCTTCCATAGGCTTCAAAAGCCCTAGGAATCTGAGGATACTTTTTAACATTCTCCTTATTGTTAACCATCATTTCCATGATACCTGGAACCCAGGTCTCATACCAAAATGTATCTACTCCATCAATTTCATTTACAAAACAAACCCCTGCATCCGCTAATTCTAACAAAAGTTCTGTTGTTCTCTCTACAGATTTGCCACATAAAGGAGCAACATCTTTAGCAGTAACCTTTTTACGTATTTCCATACAAAGTACCACCTCAGCCATTTCTTCTGAAACAACAGGTTCAAGAATCATATACTCTGGATCTGTAGCTTTGATTTCATTTTTCGAGCCACGTTTCTTATTACTGATGTGATTTGCAAGATCAAGTACCTTTTCCTTGACCATATATTATCCCTCCCCAAAATAATTATATGTCATCATAAACAAAACTATAAACACCAGCGTTTACAATGAATTGCAAAGATGGCAAGACTCATTATTATTATTATTAACTATATTAAAATAATCAGCACTTTTAGGTTTTATTAAGTTATTAAAACAAAAGTAACCGAAAGAAGCTGATTATTATATATAGTCAAAATATTTTAAAGTAAGTTTATAATATTTTTAATGTTATGAATTATTTAAAGTTATTTATTTTTCCAATTATCTATTTGTCCACGTATCCAGTCAGCCCATTCTCCAATTCCTTCTCCAGTTTTAGCTGAAATTGGAATAACTTTAATATTAGGATTCAGTTTTTTTACCCTCTCTTTTACTGCCTCCATATCAAATTCAAAATAGTCCGATGCATCTATTTTGTTGACTAATAAAACATCAACTATTGAAAACATTAAAGGATATTTTAAAGGCTTGTCATCTCCTTCTGGTATGCTTAGAATCATAGCATTTTTTGATGCACCAGTGTCAAATTCCGCAGGACACACTAAGTTTCCAACATTCTCCAATATTGCAAAATCAATATTATCTGTTCCAAGACCTTTTAAACCTTGTCTAGTCATATCAGCATCAAGATGACACATTCCTCCTGTATGCAGTTGAATTACTTTAACTCCAGTCTTTGAAACCTTGTGTGCATCCACGTCTGAATCAATATCAGCTTCTAAAATACCAATGTTCATTTCATTTTGAAGAGCTTCAATTGTTCTTAAAACAGTTGTTGTTTTCCCTGAACCAGGTGATGACATAAGATTTAATAAAAAGACCCCATCTTTTTTCAATTCTTCTCTAAGTAGCTCAGCCTGACGATCATTGTTGTCAAAAACACTTTGCTTAATTTCTAAAACTTTAAATGCCTCCATGTAAACTCTCCCCCATTTCATATTTAATTTAGGTTACTTTATTGAAGTAGGTTACAATATATTATTACCAACCGTTCCACAATATAACATAACAGTTGTTATGTTTATAATATAATACACACCTACCTTTGTCAATGAATTAACATTCGAAATAATAAATATGTTATGAAAATACAGACTATTATGTCCTTGATATAATAGTCCTATGATATGTGAACCATGATGTTGTAAAAATATGATATACTATTTTTAAATGGGGTGAATAAAATGAACGCTAATGAACCTAATGAAAAAAAGCAACATATTTTAGATGCTGCAATTAGTGTATTTATAGAAAACGGCTTTGAAGAAACAAGTATGCGTCAAATAGCCTCAGCTGCTGGGCTTACTACTGGTGCAATATATCATCATTTTAAGAATAAGGACGAGCTATTCTACCACGCAGTAAAGGAAGCTATGTACTTTGCTCAAAAACTTTCTGAAAAAGATGAAAGTAGTAATCTTAAAAGCACTGAAAATATGTTAAATGAAATTAGTAATAAAGTTAGAGAACGTATGTCTAAGGTTAATGAGCAACGCCTTTTGGTTTTATTAATAGGCTACGTATTATCCAAGGGTGGCTCTCTTAGTGAAAGCCTTAAACAAGATTATAATGAAATAATAAACAAGGTAGCAGATATGTACTTCTACGCATTTGGTATTGAAAATAAAAACTGTAAGAAAAGTCTTGCTGCTATTTTAATAGCAGCTCTAGATGGTGTTGCAATGCAATATTCTCTAGGGGTTTTAAAACAGGAAGATCAAGAATTTAAAGACACTTTTATGAGATTTTTCGCAGAAAGTATTCCTATATTTATGCAAAAAAATAAATCCTAAACTAAGTTACATAAAACAAGGATGCTTATAATTTTTACATAGCATCCTTATTTTTATATTGCTAAAATAAATAATATATGTGTGATTTTTATAATGAAAACTCTAATTGGTAATCCCTTGGGTCATTTTCATATAGTTCTTTATTTATTTCCTCTGCTTCTTTACAGCCTATTGAAAAATAAAATGCAATTGTTTCTTCAGCAGAACCTGCACAAATATAAATTTTATCTGCTTTCCACTCTCTTGCAACATTGGCAGAAAGTACGAATAAATTTTTACCTATTCCTTTATTTCTACACTCTAAGGTTATGAAAAGCTGATCTAATAAAACATAATTAAATTTTTCACCAAAAAATTCACGATTAACTGTTGAAAACCCCAGTAATTTATTATTATCATCAAAAGCAGCAATGGCACTTCCCCCACTTAAAATGGTTTTCTTCAAATTTCTTAGATGATATTCATAGCCGTTTGGCCAATCACAATCTTGGTAATTTATTTCTACTAATTTACGTTTGCCACCCACATCTCTCCATGCTTTTCCTATATATTGAGATGGATTCATTTTGTTTATATACTCACATTCCTCTAATTCTAATTTTCTATATATAACATCTCCCATACTTCCACCTCCAAATACTCATGCAAAATAATCCTATTCTATAACACTTTGAACACCCTAGAAATTTTCTCTTACCACTAATTTTTTACAATAACTTCACTTTTATATTTACTATTTAAATAATACACATATTCTAGTAAAAATCCAATAACTCTAACATCAGTAAAATCTGTATTCTCAATTAAATTTTTATTTTCAATGAATAATTTTAGAACTGTTATCCCAAAATAGTATAGAGATATATAGTGGCATCTTTCCATAATGCTTGAAAAAATTTTTTTCTTGCAATTGAATTGATTTTATTAATATTTTAAATTTAATTTATATGACTTATAAACCTAGTTAATATAAGCCTTAATAGATAATTTAAAAACTGATTTTATTTTCTAATTGTTTATTATATAGGTTATTTATGTAAAGGTGACCATTAATTAATTGAAAATTCATTATGCTTTTCCACTTCACATTAGTGAAGATTCATGATAAACTTATTTTTACCAAAGAATTTCCTAGTAACAAATTTAAAGCCACAGAAACTTATTTTTTTTATTTAACGTTATAGGAGGAAAATATTATGAAGAATCTAATGAAGAAATGGAATGGATTAAGTTTAGTAAAACGTATAATCATAGGTTTAATCATAGGTATTATATTAGCCGTAACCATTCCTAATGTAGCAAAACCATTATCAATTTTTGGATCTTTATTTGTAGGTGCTTTAAAAGCCATTGCACCTATCCTAGTCTTATTTTTGGTAACCAGTGCTATTTCCCAACACAAAAGTGGTCATGAAACCAATATGAAAACCGTTATTATTCTTTATCTTTTAGGAACATTCTTAGCCGGACTTGTAGCTGTTATTGCAAGCTTTATGTTCCCGGTAAGTCTAACCCTTGTAGCTGGGGTAGAAAATATTACTCCTCCTGGCGGTGTAGTAGAAGTTCTTAAAGCATTACTATTAAACCTAGTTGATAATCCAGTAAAGGCTCTTTTCAATGCTAACTACATTGGTATATTAGCTTGGGCAGTAATTCTTGGTTTTGCCTTAAAAAATGCTGCAAGTTCTACAAAATTAATAATTTCCAATGTTTCTGATGCATTATCTCAAATGGTTGTATGGGTAATAAATTTTGCACCCTTAGGAATCATGGGACTTGTAGTTGATACTATCGTTACAAGTGGAATAGCTTCACTTCTTAGCTATGGAAAATTACTTTTACTTCTACTTGGAAGTATGATTTTTGTAGCTCTTGTTGTAAATCCAATAATGGTGTACGTAGCTATTCGTCAAAATCCATACCCCCTTGTATTTAAATGCTTAAAAGAAAGTGGAATCACAGCATTCTTTACACGTAGTTCTGCTGCTAATATTCCTGTAAATATGAGTTTATGTGAAGAACTTGGTTTAGATAAAGATACTTATTCAGTATCAATTCCTTTAGGTGCCACAATTAACATGGCTGGTGCAGCTATTACTATTTCTGTTTTAACTCTTGCAGCTGTTCATACTCTTGGTATCCAAGTAGATATTGGTACAGCAATAATTCTTAGTGTACTTTCTGCGGTAAGTGCTTGTGGAGCTTCTGGAGTAGCCGGAGGTTCACTATTACTTGTTCCTCTAGCATGTAGCTTATTTGGAGTCCCAAGTGACATTGCTATGCAGGTAGTTGGTGTAGGTTTTATCGTAGGTGTTATTCAAGATTCTGCTGAAACTGCACTTAACTCATCCACAGATGCACTTTTCACAGCAACAGCTGAATTTAGTAAGTGGCGTAAAGAAGGTAAAAAAATAAATATTTCTAAATAGAAATTAAATACTAGTGTAATTCTTATATAAATATAAAAGCCTCCAAGGATAGCTTATAAACTATTCTTGGAGGCTTTAAACCTTTATAACCACTATAAAAATTAGAATCACCTTTTGTGTATCATGGATATACAAAAGGTGATGAAAAAATTCATCACCTAAATATTACTTCTTAAATATTCCAAAAGGTTTTCCAACAGGTAAAAATACTCTTCCAAAGTGAGTATTTAATACTGCTGCTGCTGAACCATAGCAAGATACTAAAGCTATTGCTAACTCAGAATAAGCAGCTAGCATATGTGTTCCATGCTCCATTATTCCAAAAGTTGTTAGCGTTAATCCTAAGAATAGGAAATCTATCAATAGGAATATTGTAAATAACACCTTATGAGTTTCCATTGCACCTATAGTCATAAATATTGTAAAAATTAAATACCCTAAATAAGCAACTCCTAATTGATTTATGTCAGCTTTAGCTGCTAGGGCTGGTCCAAATACTCCATTTTGAATTAACCAAGTAAAACCAACACCATACCAAAAGAATGCATAAGCACCAAAAGCAGTTGCTCCAAAAGTGTTGTTATGCTTAAAATCATTTAAACAAGCCAACAATTGTGCTGTTGCTCCTAAAAATATTGCCCATGGTAATACTAAAGATACTCCCTCTGTTAATCCTAACTTTTGAGATGATGCTACTAATGTTACCATTGCTAGTCCAAATAAACCTATTGCCGACGGATCAGCTACTACTACTTTAACCTTTGTTTCTTGCATAATATCCTCCTAATATAAGTTCACACAAATTTCATACTTTTAAACAATAACAAAAATATTATCCATTGTCAATAAAAATTATAATGTTTACATATTTATAAACTATTACTTTGAATTATATAAAGAACTATCCATCAATATTAATATGCAAAATAAAAAAACCGCCACAATAAGTGACGGCTTAAAATTAATAATTTTCTTTTCTAACTTCGAAATAACTTTGAGAATATTTACATACAGGACAAACTTCAGGAGCCTTTTTTCCCATTATAAGATGTCCACAAACACGACATTCCCACATAGTTTCTTCACCTTTTTCAAATACCTGTTGCATTTCAATATTTTTTAGTAATTTACGATAACGCTCTTCATGAGATTTTTCAATAGCAGCCACTCTACGGAATCTTTCAGCTAACTCCTTAAATCCTTCCGCTTCTGCATCCTTTGCAAAACCATCATACATGTCTGTCCACTCATAGTTTTCACCTTCAGCTGCATGTAAAAGATTTTCAGCAGTGTTTCCTAAATTACCCAACTCTTCATACCATATACGAGCATGCTCTTGTTCATTTCTAGCTGTCATTAGAAAAATTTCAGCTAACTGATCGTATCCTTCTCTTTGTGCAATATTGGCGAAGTATGTATATTTGTTTCTCGCCTGGCTTTCACCTGAGAAAGCTTCCATCAAATTCTTTTCTGTCTTTGTTCCTGCGTAAATATTTTTAATCTCTTTTTCTTCTTCAATTTTAACAAATACTGAGGCTGGTTGTTTACATTTAGGACATCTAAAACCTCCTGGCAACTCCCCTTCATGAATATAGCCACATACTGAACAACGATATCTTACCATTTTTTATTCCCCCTAGTTTTAAATTCTTTATTTGAAATTTTAATTATTTATTTTTTCACAATTCATTCCTACTATTTCTTATTATACCACATAATATTTAATTTCCCAATACTAATTAGGTTCTCGAAATTTTATAATAGAGGGTATATCGTGCGTTTCTGTTACCAGTAAATTAAATTTTTAAAAACCTACTTAAATATTAGTCCCTTTTACCATTTCTATATTCTCTCATTAAACTGATAGCAGATAGGAATCCAATGTACAGTGGAATCATCACTAGCAAGATTGCAAAAAAATCCCTTGCTGCAGAATATGATGACGTTGTAAATCCTTTAATACAAAGATGGCCTAAAAAATATGATATAGGCAAAAATAGAATTTTTATTGTCACATTTTTTACTTTTTCATATCCTCGGAATACAAACATAATTATTCCACAAAGCATTACCAATGCTAAGTCAATAACTAAATAATATGCCAAAACAAGTCTTGGCAATGTGAAAACACCTCCACCAGGATTTTGGTCATTACCATATATTAATCTATCTTCACTTCCATTAGTCATATAATAGTAGACGGAATCTACCACTTCACCATTTGGATTCAAAACAGTATTATTTGCAGGATTTTTAGCAATACTTCTGTTCCAAATACTATCCCATGCAGTTATATTGTAAACATAACCTGTGTTGTCATCATTAGGATAACTACTTATATCATATCCTGATACTTTATCACTGAATAAAGCAAGTACCGACCCATTATCCTTTTCTATTAAGGATACTGTGCCTTCACTATAAGGAATATACTTTGGCGCAGTAAAAAAAGCAATTGTAATTGAAGCAATAACTATGGTCAACATAACAGAAAAAATAATTGTTTGGAGTTTTTTCTTACGCAAAGTAGCCTTTAGATTTCTCAGTGGGGCTACATCTGTATCTATAGGTGGATTATTATATAATTTCATCTCATCAAGTTGCTTTCTACAATCCTCACAAAAACTAATATGCTGTTCCACAATAATGCAAGTATCATTACTGGCAATATTTTCTAGATATAAAGGCAAAAGATCTCTAATCACATTACAAGGTACTTTCATTTATAATCCTCCATTCGCTCTTTGATCTTATTTCTAGCCCGGTGATACGTAACGCAAGCCCAATTATCACTTTTTCCAAACAAACAAGCAATCTGTTTGAAGCTCAATTCTCCAAAAACTCGCAGTGAAAATACTTCTTTATATGGTTCGTCAAGATTATGAAGAATTTCGTGAATTTCCATAGATTCTTCTGTTGAAGATATTATTTGTTCAAAATTAAAATTATCTTTTTGTTCAGAAAGTTCATCTAAATGTATAGTTTTTTTCTTCTTGCGCAGAAAAGAAAAGTAGCAATTTTTTGCAATTTGACATAACCACACTCGTATATCACAGTTACCCTTAAATTTTTCAATAGATTTTATTGCCTTCATAAATGTTTCAGCTGTGATATCCTCTGCTATATGCCTATCTCCAGATAAACTATATATATACAAAAAAATATCTTTAAAATAATTATTATATATATCCTCAAACTCCGTCACTCTATCACCTCCTCACTTATAAGACGCTTTTGATTTGATTATCTTACACTAATATTAAAAAAATTTAAAAGCTAAAGAGAATTATCCATATATTTTTCAATTTATTCCATTATTACTCTGATGTACATTATGTCATAATATCCATTAATTATAAAATCATTAATATAATAAAATACTCTGCTATACTCAAATATATTGTCTTATCTTATGGTTCTTACAATTTTCTTGAATTAACAATTCTTTTTTACAATTAAGTTTTTTAGAACTTTATTTATATTAGAAATGAACCAATATAAACAAACAAACTAAGACCTATAGGTTATCTAACTACCATATCACACGTATTACGAAGAATGGTAATAGGAAGACAACCCATAGGTCCCTAAAAACTTGCTGAGAAGCTTTTATTAGTATTATATATACTCCAATATATTAATTTATTATTTAAAGACTATTCCCTAAGATAAGCTACAAATTTTTTCCAATAAAGACATAAGGAATTTTTATTTAGAACTTTCAAGAATCTTTATAATTTCTTTTGGTTTTAATACCTTTCCAAAGGAAACAACTTTTTCATTAATAACTAGTGCTGGAGTTGTCATTACTCCATAAGCCATAATATCCTTAAAATCCATAACTTTAATTATCTCAGCTTCCTTCCCTGTTTCTTTTAATGCTATTTCAGTATTTTCTTTTAATGTAATGCATTTTTTGCATCCTGATCCTAGAATCTTAATTATCATACATATCACTCCTTAAATATTATTTTAAAAAATCTAAATAAAACAAATTCTATTAAAATTAAATATATAAATATATATTCTTATAGTAGAAGATACCCAAAGGCATTAAAGACATAACCTATGATAATGATTCCTATAGTAACAATTCCTACGAATATACCTAATAGTTTTGGTTTCACTACTTTCTTTAGCATAATCATAGATGGAAGGGAAAGTGCAGTTACACCCATCATAAATGATAAGGCTGTACCAATTCCTACTCCTTTAAGTACCAATGCTTCTGCAATTGGTAGAGTTCCAAAAATATCAGCATACATAGGAACTCCTACAAAAGTTGCTATCAGAACAGAATACCATTTATCCTGACCAAGAACAGCAGTAATTACATTCTCTGGAATCCAGTTATGAATTGCAGCTCCTATTCCTACACCGATTAAAATATATAGCCATACTTTTTTTATAATGTCCAAAACCTGATTTTTAGCAAAAATCATCCTATCTTTTTTAGTCAAATCTTCTTGCTCTACTTCAATCATCTTATTGTTAAAAACGAAGGACTCTACATATTTTTCAAGTTTCAACTTGCTAATAATTGAGCCTCCAATAACTGCAAGAATAAGACCTACAACAACATAAGCAATTGCAATCTTCCAGTTAAATATGCTTGCAAGCAAAATAACAGAAGCTAAATCTACAAGAGGTGAAGATATTAAGAATGAAAATGTAACCCCAATTGGTAGACCCGCACTAGTAAATCCTATAAACAAAGGAATGGATGAGCAGGAACAAAAGGGTGTAACAGTTCCAAGTAAGGCACCCAATATATTTGCCCAAATACCATTAAATCTTCCTAAAATTTTCTTAGTTCTCTCTGGAGGAAAGAAACTTTGTATATATGAAATTAAGAATATTAATACTGAAAGTAGTATGAATATCTTCATAACATCATATATAAAGAAGTGAATACTTCCTCCAATTCTGCTACTAACATCTAGGCCAAATAAATTTTTTACTATAAGTGTAACTAAATTACTAAGCCATTCCATTTTCAATAGTTGATTATTTAACCATTCAAATACAAACACATTCCCATCTCCTTAAATTATATTTTTTAACTTTAATTAATTCCAATATTACAAAGTGAATTTTTTACTTAACTCATTTTAAAAGTTATATAGATAATCGTCTATATCCATTATATGACTACACATAGATAACTGTCAATATGTTTGCAATTATTATTTTTGAAGTTAAATTAAATAAGACAACTTACAATTAGTGAAAATAAATCACTTAATATACAAAACTAAAATAAGCTTTGAATCTTATTCACTAGATTCAAAGCTTATTTAATTTCTATTATGTTATCTTCTTAAGGTTTTTTAATAAAAAATTCTATTTATTATTGTTTTAAATCTTAAACTTCCATAATTATTGGCATAATTATTGGTCGTCTTTTAATCTTCATATATATGAATTGTGATAGAGAATTTTTAACTGCAAATTTTATATTTCTTCTACTCATATCTTTAGCTGCTAATTTCTTTTCAACTTCTTTTAATACAATGCCCCTTGCATCATTAATGATGTTTTCTGATTCCCTAACATAAACAAAACCTCTAGTTATTATGTCTGGTCCTGCTACTATAGTATAAGAATCTTTTTTAATTGTAATTACTACAGTTAGAATTCCATCTTGTGCTAATAATTTTCTATCATGTAATACACTACTTCCAACGTCTCCTACACCTAGTCCATCTACCATTATTGCTCCTGTTTTTACTTTACCTGATATGGTAGCAGCTTTGCTGTGCACTTCCAATACATCACCAACTTGGGATACAAATATATTAGACTTATCCATACCTAGCTTCTCAGCAAGTAATCCATGCTGCATTAAATGACGATACTCTCCATGAACCGGCATAAAGTATTTTGGTTTAACTAAAGAGTGTATTAGCTTTAATTCCTCTTGACAAGCATGCCCTGAAACATGGATTTCTTCTAAGGAATTATATATAACTTCAGCACCCCTTTTAAATAAATCATTTATTACATTGGATATACACTTTTCATTTCCTGGTATTGGAGATGCAGATATAATAACCAAATCACCTTTTTCTACTTGTACACTTCGGTGTATTCCTGCAGCAATTCTTGTAAGCGCTGACATCGGCTCACCTTGGCTACCAGTTGTGATTATTGTAATGTTTTCACTATCGTACTTACCAATGTCATTTATACCAACAATACTCTCTTCAGGAATGTTTAAATACCCAAGATTCATTGCTACTTGAGATATTTTTTCCATACTTCTTCCACTAAAGGCTATTTTCCTTTCATAGAAAATAGATGCATTTACAATCTGTTGTAGCCTATGAATATTTGATGCGAAGGTTGCCACTATTACTCTTCCTGTTGCTTTACCAAAAATCCTATTAAGGGATTCTCCAATTACCTTTTCTGATATGGTATACCCTTGACGTTCCACATTAGTACTATCAGCAAGTAGCAATAATACCCCTTGCTTGCCCAAAGTTGAAAGTCTTTGTAAATCCATAACCTCTCCATCAATTGGAGTATAATCTACTTTAAAGTCTCCAGTGTGAATAACTCTACCAATAGGTGTATGCACTGCAATAGCACAGGAATCTGCAATGCTATGACTATTTCTTATAAATTCTACACTTATATTTTCTAATTTAATAGTATTTCCAGCTTTTACAACATTAAGGTCACAATCTTTTAGTATATTATGCTCTTCTAATTTACTTTCCACCAATCCTAAAGTTAGACGGGTCCCATACACTGGAACATTAAGTTGTTTTAACACATAAGGTAATGCACCTATATGATCCTCATGTCCATGAGTCAAGAAAAAACCTTTTACTTTATCCTTATTTTCTAGCAAATAAGTTATATCTGGAATAACTAGATCAACCCCATACATATCTGGCTCTGGAAATGAAATTCCACAATCTATTACAATAATTTCATCCTTATATTCTATAACTGTTATATTTTTACCAATTTCCCCTAGTCCCCCTAGAGATATAACCCTAATTTTATTTTTAATCTTACTTTTCAAAACATATCCTCCTATTATAAACTAAGTTTATATTCTTTCTCCTCGTTTTAACTTTTCAATAAACTCAGTTAAATCACTTCTTTTTACTCTCCAATGCCTACCAATTTTAAAGGCTGGAATTTTCCCTTCTTGTACTAGTTTATATGTAGTAACTTCACTTATTTTGAAATATTCTGCCACCTCACTAACAGTCATAATCTCATTATCACTCATATTATCATTCATTAAAATTTACCCCCATTTATGTTTAGGATCTTTCTATTTGCTTTTAATTTAAAATCTAAATATGTTAATTCACAAGTTAAGCTTTCTACTTACCCTTGACTTATTCAATTATTATCACTTATATATTATTATATATATATAGTTATAATTAATCAAGTTAGATTAAACTATACTTTAATTAGTTATATTATATTTCATATTATTATGTTAAAATATAAATGATTATATTTAATTATATTTATACCCAAATACAATTAAATTTATTCCCAAAGGTATAAAACACAGTTTTATAAAATATAAGGAGTAATATAGATCATTCTTATATTTTATAATTTTACTTTAAGGAGGCTTGGATATGGATTTTATAAAAAACAACTATAATACTCTGCTTATGGAATGGATAAGATTAAAAACAAAGCAAGCAGTTATTGAAAATTCCCAAGATGGAACTTTAGAAAAAATAGAGGAAGCATTGTTAAATTTAGATATAATTGATATTGAACTTATTAATATTTCAAAGGATTACTATACTTTAAAATTTAAGCATGGAGGCTTATCTAAAATTAAGCAATTTATTTCACAGCAAATAGAGAGCTAACAACTTAATAATTGAAACTCGACTCACTGCGTTCGCTGAGTAAGTGATTCACACCAAATCATAGATTTGGGTTCTCTACTTAAATGAGAATAAAAAAATATATGAATTACCTATGCTTTTTCAAAGGTAATTCATATATTTTTATTTTATGACCTATGTTCTATGCCATATGCCTTTTATTTATATGTTTTATAGAATCTATTATTTATCTCCAAATAAAAGACATTGTGAAAATAATTTTTCATATCCCTCTGAGGCACCAAGTTCCATGTATTCCATTTCACCTGCTAATTCCTCTATTTCTTTCTTAACTTTAACAGACATAAGTGCCATGTATGCTCCAGTTTTGGAAGAATTCCCTACATATACTAGTTTATTCTTTACCTCTTCTGGCAAAATTCCTGTTCCTACAAGGCTATCTGCTGGAAGGTGAGCGCCAAATTGTCCAGCTATCATCACCTTATCTAATTCACCCATATCAATCTTAGCCTGTTTTAGCAAGGCATAAAATCCTGAAAGCAGAGCTCCTTTTGCTAATTGTACCTGACGAACATCCCCTTGAGTTATTAGTAGCTGTTCTGGAGTACCTTTTAAAATAAATTCTCTTTTATTCCCATTTAATTGTATCATCTTATATCGATAATCAGATTCCTCTAGTTGTTCTTTTTTTATAAATGCTCCATTGTTTTTTACAATTCCTGTTCTAAGAAGCTCTTTCACTACTGCTAGTATCCCACTTCCACATATCCCTATAGGGTCTTCCTCTCCTATAACCTTAAGGTCTATTCCATTTTCAGTGATTTCCACACCTTCAACAGCGCCCTCTGCTGCTCTCATCCCTGAACTTATATTCATTCCTTCTAATGCTGGTCCTGCTGCACAGGAACAGGAAAGTAATCTTCCACCCTTAGATAAAACTATCTCTCCATTAGTTCCAATATCTATAAATAGTATATTTTCCTCAGCTTTATGTAATTCACAAACATAGGCACCTGCCACTATATCAGCTCCAATGTAAGAGGATACAGAAGGAAGGCAATATACTCTTGCACACTTAGCAGCCTTTATCCCAAGGTCACTTGCTGATATGTTTTTTGCCTTTGTAAATATAGGAGCGTAGGGAGATTTTCCAATTGATGTTGCATCAACACCTAAAAGAAAATGCATCATAGTACAGTTTGCAGCAATAGAAATTTCATAAATATTTTCTTTCTTTACTTTTCCCTCACTACATAACTCTTCAACCATTTCATTAATAGCTTCTACAATAGTTTTCTGTAACTCTTCTTTTGAACCCTCTGGATGTTCTAATTCATAGGTTATTCTAGTTAAAACATCTAGCCCAAACTTCTTTTGGGGATTAATTCTTGAAGCTGTAGCTAATTCCTCACCATTGTTCATATCAATTAATGCTGCAACCACCGTTGTAGTTCCGATATCAATGGCAACACCATAAAGAAACTCAGTAGTATCACCTGCCTCAAGGGCAATTAACTCGCTGTCATTAAATACTCCAGTTACAGTTCCATAGCTGCTTTCATAGTCCCTTAGCAACTTCCAGTTGACCTTTTTAGACCCAAGTGCCTCACATAAAGAATCTTCAAAAGGACTTTGTTTTTCTAAAGTAGGCATTTTTATTTCAAAGATTTTTTTAGAAATTGTAGGATTAAACTCAAATTCAGGTACATACCCAGTAGTAAGTATTTTATGCTTTCTTTCCTTTTGCAGAATTTCAATTGTAATATCTTCTTTTGGTACTACCAAGCAGGAAAGTCTTATGTCTGCGTTTATTTCATCTTCTTTCAATAGCTTTCTTTCCGTTGGCGAAAGTGGCGGAAGATTTCCTTCCAACACCCTGACCTTACATTTCCCACAAGAACCATTTCCATTACAAGGATTATCTACAAAAATATCATTTTCTAATAATAGCTGTAGTAAGTTTTTCTTTGGAACATACTCAAAGTCCTTACCTAACTGTTTAATAAAAATCTTAGGCATTTCTATAGCATCTCCTTTTTTAAAGTCTCAAGGATTGCTTTGACATTTGTAAGAGGAGATTTCATTCCAAGTCCACAGGCAGGTGAAATTATGTTCACTCCATCTTTAACACATTTTTTAGTCAAATCAGAAACCTTCTTAGGCTCTCCAAATTCAATTGTATAGGTACTCACATTACCCATAAGTAATCTATCTCCTAAATTCTTTCGTGCCTCACTCATACTAACAATGGAGTCAAAGCTTAGAACATCACTTTTTATTTTTTTTACCTCTTTATACACATTTTTCATTTGGCCACATATGTGCACGATAGTTTTTCCCTGTACTTCTTGAATAGCATCCACTAGCTTATTAATATATTTCACAGCAAATTCTTCAAATAGCTTAGGTCCTAAGATTTCACCAGTTCCACTAGGGTCAGAAATAGCAATTATATCTGCCCCTGCTTCTATTTGCTTCTTTGCAAATAAAATTAATTGATCGGTAACATAATCAACATATTTGTGAGCTTCTTCATTGTTTTTTCTCAGCTCTTTATAAAATACTACAGGTTCCATAACAGAACTAGCAGTGCTTATTGGCCCTGTTAAATTCCCTATTATAGGAACATTGGTCCCCTTTGCTTTTAATAATTTAATTGCATCAATAACTACTTTAGCTCTTCCCTCCTGAAAATTAATCTCGTGGAGTTTCGTCCATTCCTTTACTGAATCTATCGCATACTCCACAACATGAGGTTCATATATGTTTGACCCCATATTCACAGTTGCTCCAAACTCTTCAGACTCAATGGTCATACAAAAAGGAACTCCATAATTTTCAAAACAGTCCTTTTCATATACTGCAGTAGCTAAATCAGCCATAGTTTGCGCATTACTATGAGCCTTTGAAAAATCTATTCCAAGGTCTTCAATTACTTCTGTTGTAACCATGTTCATCATGCCACCAGGACAAATACATGGAACTCTATCAACCTGTTCTCTGTTGAAAACCATATTTAATCGTTCTCTTGGAGATATCATATTACATCCTTCTTTCTAAGCTATATTAAGCATTTTTTTTGCTAATTTTACTGCCTCCACAGCATTGGAACTGTACCCATCTGCACCAATGGTATCTGCAAATTTTTGAGAAATCGGTCCTCCACCTATAAGGACTTTAACTTCATCTCTAATTCCTGCTTCCTTTAACAATTCAATAACTTTTCCCATTCCTGACATAGTTGTTGTCATTAAGGTTGACATGCATACAAAAGAAGCGTTAACTTCTTTAGCTTTGTCTACAAAACTTTTAAGCGAAACATCCCTTCCTAAATCAATCATTTCAAAACCAGCAGTTTCCATCATAATTTTTACTAGATTCTTTCCTATGTCATGGGTATCTCCTTCTACAACTCCAATAACTCCCTTTGGCTTGCTATTTCCTTCTTCTATAGGAAGATGAGGTCTTAATATTGATAGCCCTTCATACATTGCATCTGAGCATAGTAATACATCTGTTACGAAATATTCTTCCTCTTCATATAATTGACTTGCACGGTTCATACCATCTACAAGTCCTTCCATAATACCATCAAAGGCTTTATACTTTGCCTCTACATATTCCTCACAGGCTTCTATTACCTCTTCTTCTTCCATTTCTAATACGCCATCAGATAATCTTTTTAATAACTGTTCTTTAGATGCTGTCATTATTATTCCTCCATTTTAATTACAAAATTTTTCAAACATATATTTTTACATGAAATTTTTCGGATCTATTGGCCACTTTCCATATTTTCTTGCAGAGGCCATAAATTGATCAATATTCTCTAAAGGAACATTTCCTGAAAGGTCACAACCTGATGCTAAAATATAGCCACAAGGACTATCATAAGCCTTTTGCATGCAAGTTTTTACTGCAGAATCTACCTCCTGTGTACTTCCTAAAATTAGAACTTCTACTGGGTCTACATTACCTAGAATTGGAACTTTATCCCCTGCTACTTGTTTTGTGTAAGCTAAATCAACTCTATTATCTATACTTAACATATCGCAACCGGACTTTACCATATCCCCTACTATTGATGTTGTGTCTCCACAAATATGGTAACAAACTAAGCCTTTTGCCTCATGAATATCCTGCATTAAATCTATAGTGTAAGGTAATACAAATTCTAAATATTGTTTTCTATTAAGAATTGTTCCTGATGCAATTGGGTCACATAGCAATATAAGAACACCTCGTTTTATAAATTCTCTACATATCATCTTTAATGCTTCTGTGCAAAACTTAATTAACTCATGTACTTTTTCTGGATTTTTTCTAGTTGCTCTTAAAAAATTTTCTGTTTTATAAATACTTGCTGCTGCAGTAAAGGGTCCAGATATTAAAACCCCTGTTGGAACCTCTTTACCTAGCTTATCAATTAATATTTCTGCAGCCTCAATATGTAATTGGAAAAGTTTATCGTTTTTTAATTCTAACTTTGACATATCAAGTTTATCTATATCATTTAAATCCTCTAAAACATAACTCATAATTGCTGGTACAGATTCCTCTGGATCATTCATCTTACTACCTAATGCAATACCTACACCATGTAATCCATATTCAACCACTAATAAATCGTTTCCAAACCTTTCATAACAAGCTATCTGTGCTTTAGCTTCATTTAACGCACTACTTCTTTTCTCTTTGTGGGTCATTCCTAATGCTAGTCCAGACATAGAGCAAGCTACAGGCATTGCAAGTATTCTGTCCATAGGTTTTCCTGTCATGAAGGCATTTAACCTTTCAATTGGGGTCATTTTATCATCCTTGTGCATATACAACCATCTCCTTTTTTTAAGGTGTTATTTATTTATAGTAATTCAAGGGTTTTAATAACCCCATCTTTTAACTGAAAGTCTTTATTTTTCATGCATGTTTGTCCAACAAACTTTGCTAGTCCTATAGCCTTTATGCAACCTTCTTCATAGTTTAAAGGTCCTCCTAAAGAAACATCCTTCCACACTGCTTTATCAGTTCCTAATAAAGAAAAAGTAGTTTTCGGACAAAGTACTATTATGATTTCTTCATTTATGATTTTATCCATTGTTTTTAATAAAGGATAAGTAAACATTTCCACTACTTGTTCTGCAAACTTAGGTCCAAGAATATTAACTCCCCCAGAAGAGTCTGCATAGCTAATGATGTTTACCCCTACTTTTTGTGCTTCTTCTATAAATTCAATTATTTCATGTTGAAATTTATTAAAAACTTCCCTAATTAACTCTGGATTCTTTCTAAAAGTTTTGAAAACAACCCTTGGTTCAATTAAAACATTCATTATTGTAAATGGTCCCGAAACATTTAAAACCACATTTTCACCTTGTTCTCTCAAAGACTTACAGGCTTTTAAAACTTCGGAAATTCTTCCCTTTGAAAAATCAATTTTAGGTAAATCTAGCAGTTCTTCTGTAGTTGTACAAATATATTCTTTGGCTCTTGGTCCTATATTCTCATCCCCAAGATTAACTTTTCCCCCTAGTGCCTCCCCTTCCACAGTATGACAGAAGGGTAGTGTACAAACATTGTCCTTATAGTATTCCTTAAGCTCCTTTGCAAGTGTCACCATACTATCCCAATTTTTATAAGCATCAGGAAATTTCAAATTGGTTTTTTCAATAATTTCTTTACTAATTCCCTGTTCATTACCATATGTACATTTATAATCAATTATTTTTCCCATGGTACCCCCCTAATTTATTAATAAAAAATTCCTACTATTTTTTTCTTATCTAAGTTACTGCCAATTACGGTTACCTTTGTAGTTTTTACCGTTTCTAAATACTCCCAATGATAATGATGTGGGGTATAATCAAAGTAAACCAGTTTCTTTGTAGAAAGCTGAACAATTCCCTTAGCTCTTACAATAAAACCATACTCCTGTTGATTTAAAGAAAGTAATACTTTATCTATTTCTTCCTCTGAAAAAGTCCTTAGCTTATCTATAGAAAAAGTTTCAAACATCTTATTAGCTGCCAAAAAGGCAGGCCTATCCTTTAACTCAATTTCATAGGATTCCATACTGTTTATTGTTTCAACAATTTCTTCCCCTGATAAAGAAATCCATGGCTCTTTAAAAATTGTAGCCTTGGGATTTATTAAACTTATTTTCTTAATAATCTCTTCAACTTCACTATCCACTAGATTCTCAAAATGACTTAAAAAAATCATCTGAGCATTTTCTATTTGATCTAAATAAAAACTTCCAAAGTTCTCACTGTAATCATTGAAGGAATCTACATCTACAATGGTGATAACATCCTTAATCTTTATATTTAAGGTTGAATTTGAGGAAACCCTATTACAAACCTTTAGTATATCTGATAAACTACCTACACCTGAAGGCTCAATAAATATATTATCTGGTTTATACTCTAAGACTAATTCCTCTAAGGCTTTATTAAAATTTTCTTTAACTGTACAACAAATACATCCAGAATAAATCTCTTTAATTGGAAGACTATGTTGTATTAAATCCCCATCAATACCAATATTGCCAAATTCATTTTCAATTAAAGCATTACTTCCTTGCATATTTGGAATTACTTTATTTAAAAATGTTGTCTTTCCACACCCTAAAAATCCCGAAACAATATTTATGTTAGTACCCATAATTCCCCTCCATACATCAATACTTTTAATTATATATTTTACACTTAAGGCAGTCTAATTTGAATTTCAAATAGAAAGTTGTCATTCAATTGAATTTACCTATACATTAAATTTCATTATATTTTCATTTGTAGCTTTAATATGGGAATTAATTACATGGATTTCTTTGATATGTTGTAGTTACCCAGCACAAAATTAAAAATATGTTTATAAAAGAACAAGAAAAATGACACATAAAAAGACCCCTCTCAAACATAAGCCTGAGAGGGGATAATATCACAACTTCATAGTTATTGTGCCATACCCTTTTCATCATCTTTCTTTTTATTTTTAATAAATCCCTTTAGGTAATGTTTATTGTAATATAAATATTCTATAATCTTATAAACAGCCTCCACTAAAACTAATCCAGCTAACAAATCTATAATCACATGTTGTTTTACAAATTGAGTTGAGATTATAATTAACCATCCAACTATATTAAATCCAATCTTATATTTTGTTGGCATATTTTTAAGCTTATTTATTCCCTTTAAAGCTGAAAAAGTTGCTGCTACATGAATACTAGGAAAACAATTATAGGGGTTGTCCCTACTATAAATAAACTTTACAAAATTGCATAGAAAATCATCATGGATTATTATTGGCCTTGGAACATAGGTTTGAAAGTTTAGATAAATTATAAGACAAATACAATTAACTATATTTAAAGTCAAAAGTGAAATGAAATATCTTTCCTCATCACAATAACACATTATTATAAGTGAGATTATTAAATTTGGCATATACATCATATATGGAAGAATGAATACACTTACAAAAGGAATTAAATCATCTATATCTGTATATACGGAATGTAATTTGGGATTCTGATAATTATTTATAAAAAAATAGCATATACTACTTATTCCTATGGAAAATATCCATAAATATGGTTTTATAGTTTTCACATTATATTTTTCTAGTAACCATTTCATAAATTTCACCTTCATACGAGAATATTATATATTAATATTATATTATTTGTAATTTTTTATCTACGTTAACATTTATAATTAATCAAAAATTTAAATATAATTTTTTATATCTACTACACAAAGCTATTACTTTTTCGTATTTGATCACTCCCTAAAGGAAAAATCCCTCAGACCGTAGTCTGAGGGAACATTAATATATTTCTATTTAATAGCAACAGCTTCAAAGGTAACGACTTGCTCAGAATTCGATGGATACTGACCAAATTTATAGTCTGAAGAAATCACAATATTTTTAAATCCTATACTTTCAAGTATTAGTCTGAACTNNAACTCTTCTACACCATACCATCTTAATGGGAACCGCTCCAATTCAGTTTGTAAAAGTACCCCTTCACGCCACTTTTCATATCTCCCATGGGAAATGGTATATTGATTTATATAGTCAACCTCTACAATTTTATTTTCTAATGTGATTATATCTCCATTAGAGCAGTCCCAAGTTTTTGTGGAAACTGTACCTGTTGAAATATCTGTTTGCAAAAATATATCAACAATTAATCTACCACCATTAGACAAATGCCTATAAAAGTTTTGTAATGCTTTTATTGAATCTTCTCTATTATGTAGTAGAAGGAAGGTTCCAGTTGGCACTATAATAGCATCATATTTTGTATCTTGTGAAAAAGACTCCATCTTACCTTCAAAAAGTTTAGGATTCAAACCTCTTTCTTTACAATTATGCTCACATATATTTAACATATCTTTTGAAATATCAAATGCATCCACATTTAATCCTTTTTCTAAAAGCGGAATTAATATACGCCCCGTTCCTGTTGCAGGTTCAAGAATAGGTCCTTTACAAGACTCTAATCTATTCATGTAAAATTCTACATCTCCAAAAGAATGCCCTATAGGCTTATCCATATCATATACTTCTGAAGATAATCTACCATAATAACTTAACATCATTTATCACCTTTCTTCCTTGATTTATCGTAAATACTTATTGGGGGACATACTATACAATGACCTTGTACTAATAATATTTTCGATTCTTGCCTATAATTCAATGTCACCTCTAACTGCCCCGTTCTAATAAGTTAATTTTATTATAACAACAACCTTTAAAGAAAACTGTTCCTGTTTTGCTAAGTATTTATAATAAAATATGATTTCAAGTGAATATTCTTATAGCTTCTCTTTGATTTTTAATTTTAAATAAGGTACAAATACAATTGCTATAAGGGCACTTATCCCCATTAAATATGGATAATAAAGATATTTCATTATGATAAATGGTGACAATTTAGCTAATGCTGATGCTGATAAAAGTTGTGCACCATAAGGAATAATTCCTTGGGACACACAAGAAAACATATCTAATATACCCGCTACTCTTTTAGGTTCAATATCATATTGATTGGATATATCTTTAGCTATAGGCCCTACAGTAACTATAGCTATAGTGTTATTAGCTGTACATATATCAACTAAACTTACTAATGTGGCAATTCCAAATTCAGCTCCTATTTTACTGTTAACTCTTTTTGTAATAAATCCTAGTATAAACTCAATCCCTCCATTGAATTTTATAATTTCAACCATTCCACCAATTATCATTGAAATTATTACAAGCTCAGACATTCCCCCAATTCCTTTGCCTATGGCCTGCAATAGACCTATTATATCAAAGGCTCCCGTAAATATTCCTATGCTTCCTGCAAATAAGATTCCTCCAACTAGCACTAATAACACATTAACCCCTAAAAGTGCAGCAAGTAATACTCCTACATAAGGTAAAACTTTAACTAAACTATATGAATAATCCCCTACTACCTTAGAATCTTGCCCCAATGTTATAAAAGTGAATATTAAAGTTGTTATTATTGCTGCTGGCAATACAACTGTAAAATTCATTCTAAATTTATCTCTCATCTCACAGCCTTGAGTCCTGGTGGCTGCTATAGTTGTATCAGAAATCATAGAAAGGTTGTCCCCAAACATTGCTCCACCAACAACAGCTCCAACCACTAAAGCTATAGGTATACCTGTCTTAGCCGCAATTCCAGTAGCTATAGGAACTAATGCTACTATTGTTCCCATGGATGTACCTATAGATATTGCTATAAAACATGCAATTATAAAAACTCCAGCTACTAGTATGTTACTTGGTAAAAATGTAAGCCCTAAATTAACAGTAGATTCTACAGCTCCCATAGTTTTAGCAACCTCTGCAAAAGCCCCTGCCAATATAAATATCAGACACATTAAAATGATGTTTGGTTCTCCTGCTCCCTTGCAGAATACATCTAACTTTTTATCTAGTGATACTTTTCTATTCATAAATAATGCTACTAATGCTGCTAATAAAAATGGTACAGTTACAGGCATAGCATAAAAGTCCTTTGTAACTAATGATATCTCCATAAAAACTGCTATAAAAATAAATAATGGTAACAAAGCAATAGCACTGCCCTTTTTCAAGTTATCTTTCATTTTTTCCTCCTTAGTTAATTAATGTTTTAATTTTTTTGTATAAGACTTAGTGATCTTAGGCATCTGAAAATAAAAAACTTCTTGCCTTACCTAAAAGATAATGCAAGAAGTTATGTTCTTCCAATTCTTATCTTCCAGGTTAATCCTGCTGGATTTAGCACCATAAAGTTTAAAATAACTACCTTTGGTTGCCGGGCTTCATAGGGCCAGTCCCTCTGCCTCTCTTGATAAGATACTATATTATATTTTTAAATTCTTTATAAGGATAGCATTGGTTTATTATTATGTCAATATAATTAATCAAAAGCATTTTTATCCATCTTTTATCAAAAAAATCCTCAATTTCTTTTTCTATTTGTTTATGGATAACATCCTTGCCATATTATATATTTAGTATACATTTATTTACCTATCATGTCTTCCGAAGTTTCACCATTGAATTTTCATTATGTTAATGTATTGAACCATGCAGAGTGTAGCAATGCGATACCTTCTCGTATCTGTTGTTCACTCAGTAAGCTGTATCCTACAAATATAATGTTTCGGGGATATTCATTCCTGTCATTCCAAAATGGAATCATAGAATATACTTTGACTCCGACTTTTTCTGCCTGTTTAATAAGCCAATCTTGTTCTTCACCACCCGGAAACTCCAAAACGAAATGCACCCCTGCTCCACGACCATGTAATATTACTTTTTTGCCAAACATTTTCGTCGCTTCCTGTATAAATATATCATGACACCTTTTGTAGGCGATGCACATTTTTCGAATATGACGCTCATAATTTCCCTCTCTCATATATTCAGCTAAAACACGTTGCGTTAACCATGATACAGGAGAACTATGAGAACAGAATAAACTATGATACCTCTTTAGCAAGCGTACTGGCAACACCATATAGTTCACCCTCAGAGAAGGGGAAAGAGACTTTGAAAAAGTTCCGATATAAATAGTACGATCTTCGGCATCTAAAGAGTGAAGTGCTGGCACTGGATTGGCATCATATCTGAGTTCACTGTCATAATCATCCTCAATGATGTAAGCATCGTTAACATTTGCCCAATTAAGGAGCTCCTTACGCTGCACAATTGACATTACAGTTCCATAAGGAAATTGATGGGAAGGTGTTACATAAGCAGCACATGCGTTAGAGCAGCAAATTGATGAAAGGATAAGTCCATCTTTACTAGCTGGGATTGCATGCACATTATAATTGTTGTTTATAAATACATCCCTTGCTCCATTATATCCTGGTTCCTCCATTGCAATGGTGTTATTTTCTTTACGCAGAAGAGTGCACAAAATATTTAAGGAATATTGTAGCCCACTACCAATGATAATTTGTTCCTTACTACAAATCATACCTCTTGATTTGTACAGGTGTTTTCTGATTTCTTCTCTTAACAACAGATCACCCTGTTTATCTGGATAATGATTAACTACTTCCTTTTGCGATGATAAGAGAACTTGAGATGTGTATTTTCGCCATAGCTTGAAAGGAAATTGCTCATAAGGAAGTGTACCGTACTGAAAATCATATAGAATCACAGGTTTCTTCAGCTCTGATTTTTGGGTAGATAAGGCTTTTATATTCTGCGGAACATAATTTTTCTCTGTAAATTCACTTGAAGTATCCATAACAAAAAATCCTGACCCATGTCTTGCTTGAATATATCCCTCCACTGCAAGCTGGGTATAAGCCTGACTGACAGTATTGCGTGCAATACCTAATGTTTGGGCTAGTGTACGAATACCTGGAAGCCGTTCTCCATGTTCAATATTTCCTTGTTCAATATCTTTTTTAACCTGATTATAAATTTGAAGATACATTGGATCATTTGAATTCTCTTGAATATAAATCATATAATTATAACCATCCTTATACCAAAGTGTATCCTATATTATATCATATAAGTGTAACTTTTAATAGGTTCACTTCCATGCTATAATATGTTTAATTCTATATCAAGTACATATATATCTTGAATAGAAATCAAGTTTACATGATTAGGAGGATAATTAAGTTATGCAATATAGAATGAAGAAGTTTCAGTTAACGTTGGAGCAGATTGATGAGCTCCTTCATCGTGCGGATACCGGACGATTCGCTACTATCAATGAGGATGGTTATCCATATGTGGTTGCCATGCACTTTATTTATTACAATAACAAAATTTATATGCATGGTCTACCAAAGGGACAAAAAATCGATAATATAAATAGAAACCCCAAAGTATGCTTTGAGGTTGATGAATTGTTTGGTCTCTTGACTGACAATATCGAGAATGCCTGTGACACCGAGGCAGAGTACAATAGCGTTGTAATTGTTGGAAACGCTTCACTGCTTGAGGACTTGGATTATAAACATGAAGTGTTGAATAAGCTAGTTGAAAAGTACACTCCACAGTTTGCTGGAAAAGAGCTTCCTGATAAAATGATTAAGGGTACAGCTGTGATTGAGCTTGATATGGTAGAGTGTACAGGAAAATATCATAAATAGAGCAAAAGATAAACTTATTTTGTCTAATTGCCATAAAAACCAAATATGATTTTCTAATAGAATTTATCCCGCTTCTTATTGCGGGATATTTTTTATTATCCTGTTCTAGAATTGAAAAGCAATTCCTATTAGTTATTAGACGTCACTAACTTTTCTTTCTTCTGTCTACCATAAATTTTCGTAATCACCCTGATTTTTACTATGAAATCCTTCCTTTTATTAAATTGGCTATAGAATACTAATCATCTATCTACTCTCCTACATCGTCAAAACTCCTTTTCATATCTTTTGAAAAATTCGTAATATGAACGCACATTTTCTAATTCCGTCCACTTTTTCACATCAACTGGATTTTCATCAAGATCATATATTTTTGCTCCACCCATAGCAAGGAGAAAAGGTGAATGTGTTGATATAATAAATTGACATCCTAAAAACCGTGCAGAGTCCTCGATAAATTTCATTAATTCCATCTGACGTTTGGGAGAAAGGCTGTTTTCAGGCTCATCCAATATGTATAATCCATTTTCTCCAATTTTTTCAATAAAATATCGAGATGCACTTTCTCCATTTGAATACTCCCTTACATTATCCATAACTTCATTTCTCACAAACTTTGACTGGGTTTTACTCCTAGCAGTATTTACTTTTTTTAGTTGCTCATATTCTTCTATAGACTTCATTTGGAAATGAGAATATTTTGCATCTAAGTATTCTTCAAAAAGTTTTTCCCGTTTTTGATCAATTCCTTCGTTAAGGTTTCGGATATTCAACATATAATCAAATACATCATCACTTGTTATAATTCTGCTATTTTTAGGGATGTCATCTTCAAGTTGCATCTCACACATATTGACATAGTCAGGATAAAAATTAGATTTATTATAGATAGAATCTCGATTGATCCCTGTTTTTTCTGCTATCACATTTAATGCCGTTGATTTTCCCGAACCATTTCCACCATATAAAATCGTAACTGGTTCAAAATCAATTCTTTCAAAACTATGTTTTGATAATATCTTAAATGGATAAAAGGAGTCGTAGCACGTTCTTTTTTCCTCTAGTAAAAAATCAAATTCTATATCATCATTTGGAAATGTAAAAACACTTAAATAAACCATTATAATCACCCTTATCATAACACTATAATATTTGTATTTTTTATTTTGTCTATCATAACCTTTATAACCATCTAATTTTCACTATAACCCTGCCTATTTATTACATCCACAAAGTTAACGAAAGCCCTCAAACCCGCATGACCAGAACAACTAGTTTACTAGTTATATAGTTTTATAGTTAAATATATCCCTAGTTAACTATATAAATAGTTTTCTATAAACCTATTTCCCTATGTAAATATTTATATAGAGAACTAGTCATATTTATCTTTTACTTTATTATAATATTTTATTATCAGCTATGCACTACTATCACTATGATTTCATCCTAATGAAAGTTAGATTTTTAAATTGTTTTTTATTACAGAAGTGGTATAGTTAAAATAATTTTTATAAGGTTAACAATATTGCTTGTATATAGTGCTAATACCAAAAGGATTATAGTACAATAAGTAGCACACTTAATATTAACAATTACATATAAAACTTAATGCCTTATTTAATTTATCGGATAAATCTTGTGGAATAGCATGTCCTATACCTTTATTTACATAGAATTCATAGGGAAGATCAACTTCTTCAAATACTTTAATCATTTCTTCTTGCTCTTCCAATGGCATTATAATTTCTCCTTCCATAAATATGCCCCTAACCCCTCTTTCAGCTGCAAGCTTAACATTCACCTTGGTAAATGATTCTGTAAAATCTGGACCTATTGCAATAAACCCTTTTATAGGAATCACATTAGCAAATGTAATGTCTAAGGCTGTTATTGCTCCCCCTGAGAATCCTCCAATTATTACCCACTCCTCATCAATGGAATATTCTTGTAATATTAAATTATAACATTCTTTGATATCATTTCTTGAAATAAGTGGATTCATTGTCCAACTGAAACCATTATGACGATATAATTGTGAAGATTGAACATATACAACAATAAAACCTTTCTTTAAAAATTCATCAAGCTTCCAGTATTCACTAAATTCACCTATGTTTCCAGGATCACCATGTAATGTAATAAATAATGGATACCTCTTTCCTTCAATGTAATTAATCGGTAGATGGACAGCATATTTAAATCTAGCCTTTTCTCTAGCCTTTGCTAATAATGAATCATTTTTATTCTTAAGATCAACATACCTGATATCTGCTTTTAAATGAACTTCATCAAAAATCTCCTTATCACATGCCCATCCTTCATTAAGAAGATATGATATCACATTAATAGACTCTTCATACATTTCCTCATGAGAATAAAATTCAGCTTTTAAAATCATTATTTCAAATAAATACTTATCAAATTCCTGTTTAGGAAGATATTCTGATGCATATTCTAATAAATTTAAGGCTTCTCTGTATTTTTTCTGGTTATAAAGAGTTGTAATTTCACCTTCGAATTCCCAATACTTGTTATATTTCATACTTAATTCTCCCTTGATCAATATCTAAATATTTTTCGCAGTATAATATTTCTCATACTATATATTCCATATATAGTAACTTTTAAACTTTATTCTATTATATCACATCACATATTTTCTGAATGTCTGTAGATTGTTTTTCCATATCCATAAACAAATATGCATACAAAGAAAGCACCAAGATTTTATCTTAGTGCCTTTAAAATAGATTTTGTATCCAGTATTTAGTTTATTGATTTAATAGGACGTGCTTCAATATATCCTCTGTACCCCATTGGTGCAAGCTGAAATCTTGGTGCAGTTTCTGGTGCCCACTGATATCCGTAAACAGTAGGATCAAATTTTTCAATATGATTCCACACTTCATAGATTGCATCCATAAAATCATCATCATTATAGGATTCACCTTGAAAAATCATTAATTTGCAAGGTGGCAATTCTATAAGTTCATACCCATTAGGAATATCATTTGTGTAGTCAATGGGAACTTCTACACCTTGCACATATTGTGATGTTCCTTCTTTAATAAGATGTTTTGGAAGCCACATTCCAATTGGCTCATATATGGCTTCTTTTACACTTGTAAGTACTGACCATACATCACACCCTACCTCCTCACAATATTCAAAATAACCCGTTGCTTTTTTCCCTCGCCTTAACAAAACTTTTCGTGAAGGACGCTGAATAACCTGTACAAATACAGATTTGGTGTTATTGTTATCACTCATCTTTTTTCCTCCTTTATGAAATGCTCGGTAGGTATCGAAAACTTTCTGAGGCATAAATAGTTTTATTGGTGGTGTACATTGACTATATTTTCTTGGCGGCATCCCAAATTCCTTTGAAAATGCTCTTGTAAATCCCTCGTGTGAGTCAAAGACAAAATCCATGGCTACATCTATAATCTTTTCATTACTATCACGTAGTATTAACGCAGCTTTAGTAAGCCTTAATGCACGAATATAGTCAAATGGTGCCTTACCAGTAACTTCTTTGAAAAGTTTTGCAGCATGCCATGGTGAATATCCTGCCACAACAGCTAGTTCTTTTAACGTAATCTTTCTTAAAATATTAACATCAATGTACTCTTGCATACGTTGTACCGCCATAATAGTTTCAGCCTCACTCATTCTTCCACCTCCAATATCTAAAGTATATATCATAAAGAATTCTATTTCTTGACCTTCATTGCGAATAAAAAAGAGCATTTTTCTTCTCTTAATCACTCTACTAATATACCACTTATTAATAAACCTTATATTTCTAATAATACTTTTTCTAAAATTTCATAATGCCAATAATATAAATCCTCGGGTTTTATTGAAAAAGCTTTTTCTTTATCAACAATTATTTTTCCATTTTTAATAGTTACAAAACTAAAAAAAGGTTCTCCTGATAAAAAGGATAAACTGGCATTTTCACTCCATTCCTCAACTGTTACAAAATCATTTTCAAATAGCAGTTTAAGTAAGTCATAAAAGCTTTTTTGCATAACTCTAAGCTTAAAATGTGGACACTCTTTTTCAACAATATATAAATCTATTTCTTCCCATAACTTTTCAATAACACTTTGCCTATTAATTAAACTTTCTAATGATAAATCTCCTGTACTCATTACTTCAAGAATTCTTGTTTCCCATTGTGTTGGTGTCCAAGAAAGAGTTCTACTAAAATGAATAATCCATTTTTCATGTGGAATGTATTCACCATTTACTATAAATAGAGCTTCTACTAACTTAGTGACAGCATTATTAATCATATAATGACCTTGCACTGTATCCCCCCTATGAATCCATATATCACCTGCTAATCTAAAATACCACCAACAATCAAAAAGTAATCCTTCAGCTTGTAATGGTTCTGGTTTATTTATAAGTTTATCTCTTACAAATTTTTTTATTTCTCCATTGGGATCATATAAAATTTTTGCGTAAGATAAATCCCATAAAGCAATACTATCCCAAGATTTCTGTTTTTCTTCCTCCAAATTTAATATCTTTATATCGTAAAGATATTTTTGAGCCATTGTAATCCCAATTGGTATAGGTGATTTTCCATTATTCCATAGTTCATAATTTTCTTTATCTAAATAAATAACTATGTCAATTTCAGATAGATAATCTACATAACCTCGAGACATCCCTCCATTTAGGGTTATTCCAATTACTCCTTCCAAAGATTTAAGCTTTTTTATACTATTTTGTAATTCTAACATAAAATCATTAATTTTATTTTCACTTTTTAAGTTTACATATGGCCTTTTCATAATAATATCTCCTTCTTAAATTAATTTTTTCATATAAAATATAAATGTAACAGTATAATTTAAATAAAATAAAAAGCCGTAGATTTTACTCTACGACTTCTATCATAAAAAGATAGTTCAATTGCCTAGAGAGTAAAATAAAATCATATACTAATAAAATGGTTCACCAAATAAACTGTCACATCAAACAGTTTTACCACTCTATTTTAATAAATGATTCTATCTTACTTCTCCGTGCCAAATTATACTTTTTGATTACATAGTACTAATTTGACCGAATGGCACTCCACCTTTCAAAATTACACTGTTACATATGAAAATTATACACCTAATTGAAATATTTGTAAACATTATATGTTAGTTTTGGAAATCATACTCAGAATATACTATTTAGCCATATATTTAATAGCAAGTTTCTCCTATTAATGAAATTAATCCATTAGCCAATGTTTCACCCCATGATAAGTAATCATGTCCACTATTGAAGTACTCAAAATAGACATCATATCCCTTTTCTATTAAAACATCTTTTAATATATTATTTGTACCAATCATACCTTCTTTATGTTCTAGAACCCCTACATTTAAATAAAACTTAAGTGGTAACTTTTCTATTGTCTTAAATTTAGTACTTATCCAACAATCTAGTTCATGACCATCATGATCTTTTGGTTTGTACCAATAGGAACCTGATTGAGAAAGTACATTTCCAAAAACTTCGGAATGTTTTAATCCTAAATATGATGCCGTCAATCCACCTAAACTTAATCCTCCAATTATAGCTTCATCAGCTTGACCAGAAATATTATAATTATTTCTAATCCATGGAAGTAGTTCTTTAACAATCATATCTCCAAAGGCATCATCACAACTTAATTCTTTATCTCTCATTCCTATAGAGCCAATAAATATTGCAACTATAGGTTCATTTTTTTTATCTGCTATTACATTATCTATTACATTTCTAGCTGAAAGAATATTAATGTACTCCTCCGCGTCAGTTAGAACTAAAAACTTATAAGGTTTATCATCTTCATCATAACCATAAGGTGTATAAATAGTAACTCTACGACTACCTTCTATATTTTCACTATAAAACTCGTGTTCATGTATGATTCCTTTATGAGTATCATTTCTTTCTTTAACCCAAAATTCTTCCTCTGCATTTGGCATTACTACATATGAATCTACTTCATCTTCATCATCATTTTCACCTTTAAAAACTAATATATTTTTATTTAACTTATCATATTCTAAGTTATTCCATCTCTTTTCACAATTAACATCAAGAGAATCATTAACAGAAAAAGAGTATTGAAAGCGTAATTTGCTATTAATTTCATAGCTTGCATACCATATATCTGTATCTAAAAGTCTCTCCATTTTATTTTCCTCTAAGTTATCTCTCCCTATTGGTAATATAAGAACTATATTTTCAATATCTCCATTGCCCTTATAAACAAAAGTAACTAAACTATTTTCCGAATCACCATCTATCTTCTCTATTAATGGAGCATTACCTTTCTCTATGTTATTCCAAAACACTTGTATAGCTTCAGTGTTTCCTAATTCAATCTTTTCTTTTAATTTCATAATTACTGAACTCTTTAGCATTGTTCTTTTCATATTTTTTCACTCCTCTATTTCTTATAGCTCTATATATCTAAATGACTCCTTTTTCATCCATATATAAACCAAAGTACATGTTAAACTTATTAGTCATCAACTCTACTCAATTGCCTATAACATCAGTTGTATGCATGCTTAAAATCCCCATAATATATATTTCTATAACCTACTTATTTTTCAATATACGCATGCTATAATACCACAATATATTACCCGAGTTGAGTAGCCAGCCTATGTTATGTCAGATCAATAAAATCATATCTTCAAAAGCATTTCATACTGACTAACACTATATTCAAACCCTAATTGGAGTAAAAAGTTTTTAGTAGATTCAGATTGATCATCTACGTTAAGAACGCTAATTTTATGTGGATCTGTATTTTTTATCATATCTGTAATTATACTTCTTGCAATTCCTTCACCTCTATAATCCTTATTCACTGCTATTTGTGGAATATCTCCTGTTTTCTTATCAATAATGCCATAGCCAACAATTTTGTTATCAAAACGCACAATAGAATATTGAAATTCTTCTGGTATAGCACTTATAGAATCAATAGAATTCTGCCAAGATGGCTCAAAATCCCAAAATCCTGTTAATTGTCTTAAGTTAATTTTGTCAACATGTTCAACCTTATAGGTTGTTATTGGATTATATTTATTTTTATCTAGATGAAAACATTGGAACTCTCTTTGAATCTCGAAGCCTTGTTTTTTATATAGTTCAACCGCAGATGTATTAGATTTAATTACTTCAAGCAAATATTGCTCTACTTGCTTTTCTTTAAGCTCTTTTTTGATATTTAAAAGCATATTGCTTGTGATACCTTGTCTTCTATATTCAACTGTAACGCCTGTCCCAAGATCATATACTGTTGATTTTCCATTCCAATTTCTAAATCCATTTAAAACGAATCCTACTAACATTTCACTTTTAAATGCACCTATGGACATTTCGGAGACATAACCTCTTCTTTGAAGCATTTGCTTAAACTTCCAGATAGGTAAATCCATCTTAACCTGATAATCAGAAAATGCATCTGAAAACGTTTTATGAAGTGTTTCAATACTTGTTTTATCTAATATTTTATAACTAAACATTTCTTATCTTCTCCTTTATATTATATCATCTTTTAATTTGGCCATAAGTTTGTCAATATTCTTGAAAAAATATTTCTTTAAAGATATGCTTAATATTTATATTATATGTGTTCTTTTAGTATATCACATTAACATTTGCTAATTACATAAAAAACCAATACTTAATAACACTAAGCATTGGCTTTTTACCTTTTAATTATTTTTTCTTAACAGGAATCCAAATTTCACTGTAATAATTTTCATCCTGATTACCCTTTGGATAATCAGCTATATTTGTATACATTTCAATGTTATAACCAGCTGCAATTTCATAATCTTTACAGTTAGGTAGCCATTCTGAGAAGATTTTTTGGTTTACATCTTGCAATGATTTTGGCATTGCACCCTTACAGGCAAAAATAGCCCAAGTGTGTTTAGGAATAATCTTTGTAATAAAACCCTCTGGAGTTACTGTGGATGGAATATAATTATCGGCAATCAAATATTCAAATTCATCTGAACCCATACTCTCATCAATGCATACACCGTACATTCCGCACACAACTTTACCCTTTCCTGTTTGATAATGCTCTGTCCAGAACTGTGGAATTTCTCTAGTTGCACTATCATATTTAAATACCTTTGATACTCCCATAACTGTAAATGAATCTTTTTCAACAATTTTGTAATCCATAATATAACCGCCTTCCAATGAAAATTTGATTTTTAAGGTCCCAAAAGATTTAATCATTGCTCCGTCTTTTCGAACTGCAGTAGGTGTGACACCATGGAAACGAGTGAAGGCTTTTGTGAAACTATCTGGTGAGTTATAGCCATATTTCACTGCAATATCAATAATTTTCTCATCAGTAGAAACAAGCTCACTGCCGGCAAGAGTGAGCCTACGTTGTCTAATATACTCTCCAACCGTAAAACCACAAAGCATTGCAAATCCTTTTTGGAAATAAAAAGGTGACACCAAAGCCTGTGTTGCAATTTCCTCTATTGTAAGTTCCTCGGTGATATTTTCCTCGATGTAACTAATAGCTTCCCCAATACATTCAATCCATCCCATACTCATCACTCCTGTCTACATTTATATCATATTGCTTTTCAAGCAGTTATTCCCGACTTTTTTTGTTATGTTTTGTCTGGAA
The DNA here is from genome assembly GCF_002367465.1 of Clostridium sp. UBA3061. Taxonomy (NCBI): domain Bacteria; kingdom Bacillati; phylum Bacillota; class Clostridia; order Eubacteriales; family Clostridiaceae; genus Clostridium; species Clostridium sp. UBA3061. Next base: position 469,173 of record NZ_DFCF01000010.1, read on the forward strand.
GATTAATTTTTAAAGCTTGGCCAACACCATTACGCCGTAGATAGATTATGCTAAATTGGTTAGATAAAGGGAATATATATTATGCAAATATTTTTTATCTCTAAATAATTCATATGTTGAACCAGATAAAACAAATCCAAGATTTTCAACAAGACTAATTGACCTTTTATTGTCAATATAAATGCATGCACTTATCTCTTTTATATTCATATTTCTTATGGCGAATGCGATAATTTCTTTAATTGCTTCTTGCATATACCCATTTCCCCAAAATTCTTCTTTAAGATCATAACCAATTTCCACTTTATACTCTCTGTGATTCCAACAATGAAACCCACATGTACCCATTTTAATCTCATCTAATTTTCTTATTATAACCCAACGATTCTGTAATCGTGGTTCCTGCTGTGTATAAAAATTAATAATTTCATCTGCACCTTCAACATCAGTTAATGGCTCTGCATCAAATAGATACCTATTAACTACGTCATCTGAAAATTCACTAAATATGAAATCTCTGTCATCACTGGATATGTTTTTAAGAACTAATCTTTCTGTTTCTATATTATTAAAAAACATCATTTCCTCCTTTTATATAAAAAGTTTTCTAAAAATCTTTCAGAGGTGGATACTTTAAGTTTTGTAATTCCGAATCAGAAAAAACATTTCCACCCCATACTCTTTCTTTTACCTACTCTTCTAACCTTTTTTTGTTGTCATCTATAAATCTCCATTGCAGCTTACCTGCTACAATAAATGTATCCATAGGTTCATTTAAAAGTTTATTTTCACAAGGAGCTTCTGGATCAAACCAATCATTATTAGCCCAAAGTATATATCCCTCATGCATAGATAAATAACATGATGTAATATCACTAAAATAGTTTTTTTCATATCCTATTAAATTCAAACGACGCAAACCAATAAACTGTAACTGAAGAGTTTTCAATACCATTTGGCTTTGAAAATTAACCTTCAATTTTGAAGTTTCAGCACTACAACCTGTCATTGTTCTTTCTTCATTAACGCTTGCACCACTTATATAGTCAACTTTACAGATACAAGAATCATGAAAGCCACAATATTCATTTAATAAATGCTCAATATCATTATTGTTCTTTATTATATTCCATCCATCGCTCATTATATTTACTCCTTTTTCGTATGAATTAGTAACTTTATATGTACAACTCTTCATAATATAATACCATTATTTACTATAACTGTACATATTTTAAGAATTAATGACACAACTTAATCCATAATATTCTTACTGATTTTTAATACTTATTAAAAATTAAGAGAATCCTTTTTACATTTAGGATTCTCTTAAAATATTTATTATTTATATTAAATCTGAGCATTACTAAATATTTAGTAATGAATTTGAAATTTCCTCAAATCTTTCATCAGGTATACCAAGTTTTTTCTTAAATTTTTCATCTTCTAATCTTTCAATAATTACCTTGTTAGGAGATATTTCTTTAATAACACTTTTTAGTTTCTGTATGGATTCTTCATCATCGTTATAGCCCTTTAGAATAGTTACTTCTAATATAAATTTACCTTTATACTGCTCTCTAAAAGCTTTCATATTTGAAATATGATTCTCAAAGGTATATCCTTCAATTGGCCTTTGGATTTTTTGGAAATCTTCATTTGAAGCAACCTTTATCTCACCAATAACTTCCTCGCACATATTTGCAATCTCTTTAAATTCTGGCAAGTTTAGAATATAACCGTTTGATAATAGCTTCACTGGCAACCCTTTACCTTTAATAATATTAATTATATCAATAATATTTTCATTCACTAAAGCTTCTCCTTTTGAATTAATAAAAACTAACTCAGCTTTAGTTTTTTCTATCATGCTTTCCAGTTCTTTTAATGAACTATCCATTTCATCAAAAGACTTCTGGGTGTCTACCTTGTTTTGCGATCTTCCAATAGGACAAAATATACAATCAAAGTTACAATGTTTTTCTGGAAGTATGTTCACTTCCAATACTCTTTTTCCATCTTCGCTATAAATATCTTTATAACTGAAACCACTCATTAACTTATCCTCCTCAAATTAAAGTATTGTTACTTCTTTATTGTTAATATCAAGAATTGAGACCTTACATGTTCCTCCTAAATTATCTTGTACTGTTTTCTCTAAATCTTTTAAAGCATTTTCGAACTCTTCTGTTCTTTTTTCATCAATTAATTCAATACACAAAAAAGCATTCTTTGTATTTTCAGTAAGCATGGTTCTTACTGACTCACGCCAATTCCAGCACCTACAAATTGCTCCCTCATTATCTTTATATACTATTTCACCTTCATATGGTGGTTCACTTTTATCCGTTCCTAATACTACAAAACTTTCATTTCCAACAGCCTTAGTTAATCTTATATCCCCAACAAATGTATCTATATCCTCACCACCACAAGGAAGTGCATATCTTAATGAAACAGAGTTATAAATATCAACAAGTGGATTAATAGTTCCTAATTGATTTCCATTATGCACTCTCTTTAGTAACGCCTCAATAGATGACCTTGCACCCTTCTTTGTTTTAAACTTTTTAAATGCCTCTCTCCATACTTTTATAACTTCGTTACTGCTAAATTCTTCGTTCTGCAAATACTTTAAGGCTTCCTTCTCTGAATTTAAAATCATTTTTTTATATGCCTCTTTATCCTTTATAGTATTATCTATACCATAACAAACAATTACTCCGATTTTTACACTTGGAAATAGGCTCCAAAATTCATTTTCAATGACAAACTTTTTCATTAGAAATCCTCCTTTAATTAGTAGTTAGATTAGTATAATAATATCTCATGACTTATTTAAAAGAAATAAAAATAAAAAAGCCATAAGTGATATTATTAAAATATCTCCCAGGCTTTTATCCTTCCGTGTACACAATTAACTGTGCGTTTTCTCTCGGACCTGCCAGTTATAAACTGCGGAACCCTAGAAAACTTAAATATTAAACTATTTTGTAATTTATAATTTACAAAATCACTTTAGCACAGTAGTCTATTTAAGTCAATTTATTTTTTATTTGAAAAATTTCACTGTCGATAATAATCTTTCCATACCATTGAAAACTGAATACCATCAACCAATGTTATAAATATATTTCCACCCACAAAAGCCCTAGAGTGTGCATAATTACACTCTAGGGCTTGAAACCATTGATATAATTTTAATAAATTCCATTCATCTAATTAAAAAAACAGCTCTCCTACTTTATAGCCCTCAGGCAGTTCTTCTTCACATAAAAATTTGAAGTTATCATCCTTCAGTATTGGTAGAAATACTTCGTATGGTATCCTTGAAAACTCACAGCCATAGCTACTAGCTCCGAACCACTTACCTTCTTTGCTACTCAAGTTTAAATTTCTCGCAAATTTTGTATGATTTGAGCAATCATGAACTGCTAAATCCCAGTTTTCCTCTTCAGCTATTTTCATGAATTTAAGAGTTAATTCTCTGCTCCAAGTTGGAGATATATAACCATGTCTGGAAATATACATGTTTTCGCCTTCATAATTGTGTATGTTATTCTCATTTAAATGTAGCTCTGCACAATTTATAAAATCCAGATTTGTGTCTAAAATTGCTTCTTTTTTCTCAAAAAATCCTTCAAAAAACTCAGGAGTCATTGGAGTTTCAATACCTACATTTTTAATATATTTTTTAGCAAGTCCAATATTTTTTATAACTTTATCTGCACAACTAGTTGCCCCTAGGTTGAATCTTATCTCATCAAGGCCAGCTTCTGCTAAAGCCTTCAAGGTTTCTTCTGTAGCTAAAGTACCATTGGTATATAAATGTTGATGAACCCCTGCCTCATTAAACTTCTTTATAACAGGATAGTACTTTTCAATTTCCATAAAAGGCTCTAAATAAACATAGCATACCCCAGTAGGCTTCTTATGGATGGAAAGAAGTAAATCTATATCCTTCTCATAAAACTTTGTACCTCCGATTTCCCACATACCTTCACCTATAGGAGGCTGATCCTCTAATTCTCCATAGTTATAGCAGAATTTACACTCTATGTTACATTTGTTTGTTTTTCTAATTGCACTTAAGCCAGTTCCCATAAGACAAGAACGGCATCCCATTGCAAACTTTCTTTCATTTCCCACGAAATAAGTTCTATTCCCAAGAGTTTTTAAGTCTTTAATTTCTGACATTAAGATATTATTCCTATGATCAATTGACTCCTCTATTTGTGCAAAGGTAGCGTATATGATTTCCTGTTGTTTTGTCATAAGCTCCTCATCCTCTGGTAGCATGGCAAAAAACTCAAACCACATCAACGCATCTTCTTTTGAAATTTTCATTATGTATCCTCCTCTAATTTATCTTCTTAAAGATTCAATCTTAATTCTTCTTGTTATACTTTTTCACGTATTCTTCTTCAAAAGTCATACTCATTCGCTTTATTATATCACTTTCATTGTTTCCTTACTATGTCTTTGGAAACTTATAACTTTTTGCAATTAAAAAGAACCCTGATTTCTCAAGGTTCTAAATGTGTTTCCTTGTTAACATAGCTACAACTTTACTTTGTTGAAACTTGCTGTTTGTGTACTCCACATGAGCTTGGCATTATAACTGGCTTCTTAACAACGTTACTCTTAACTTTAATGATTTTCATCTTGTTCCCTCCTTTCTTTTTGATGTAGCAAGTTGCATACCCTATAACCTACATTATTGTTACATCTTTATCTATTGAAATGGCAAGTTTTCTCCTTTGTTGGATATATCCTAAAATAAAATCAAAGGGAGAATTCTATACCAGTTTCATCTAAGCAATAAAACACTTGTGATATTGCTATTAATTACGATTAGCTTTCTACATACCACTTACTTTGGGAATTATACAATTCTTGATACTTTCCATTTATACTAATTAATTCTTTGTGAGTTCCTATCTGAACAACTTTACCTTTGTCCATAACAACTATTTTATCTGCCATCTTAGTTAGAGCCAGTCGGTGCGTAACAATGAAAGATGTTTTTCCTCTTGAGAACTCGATAAATTTCATATATAACTTAGATTCTTCTATTGGATCAATGGCAGCAGTAGGTTCATCAAGAAGAATCATATTATGCTGCTTATAAAAACCTCTTGCGATGGCTACTCTTTGCCAATACCCTCCTGAAAGGTCCACCCCATCAAAATCTCGTGAAAGCATTGTGTTCATACCTTGTGGAAATACTTTGGAATTCACATTTAAATCAGCTTCTTTTAATGAGTTCTCAACACATTGATTTATCACAGTGGTTGATGTATCACTTATAATAATATTATCCTGTAATGTCATCTTATATCGTTGGAAATTTTGGAATATACTAGATATATTTTTCATCAAGCTTTTATGGTCTAATGATTTTGTATCTTGATCATTAAAATATACGCCACCTTTATTGGGCAAGTAAATTCCTGAAATTAGATTTGTTAATGTGCTTTTTCCAGCACCATTTTCTCCTACAATTGCTACGATTTCGCCACTCTCAAATTTAATAGACACATTTGAGATAGCCTCTAGCTTACTTCCTGGATAGCTAAAGGAAACATCCTTAAGCTCAATTTGTGGAGCTTTTTCATAGTTGATTTTCTTTTCTTCTTGTTCTTTTATATTCATAAACTTAAGATAGTTATCAACAGTACCAATCCGTTTCATTGCGTTTCCTATTATGTAGCAAATCATCTGTTCTAGCATACTCATAATCATTCCAGTTGAAGCTAAAACAGCACCAAAATTTCCTACTGAAATAGAACCGTCAAAAAGATACTTAATAAGCAATAAAAGTGTAAGTATATGTCCCAATAATGCCGAAATTTTAAATAACAGCTCAATTCTTATTGATTTAACTTGAGTATTAATAATTTCGTCATTCAGTGTTTCTAATTTATTCTTATATCTCTTAATAAAGAAATTATATGCTCCTAGTAATCTTGTTTCTTTCAATTTTTCTTTTCCAATGATGCATTCCTCATAATGCTCGCACTCTCTACGTAACGGTGCAGCCTTATCTTCAAGTCGAGCATATAATCTACTTTTAAACATTTGAGAAAGCATAACAGGGAGAGAAAATAGAAAAATAATTATAACTAAATTTGGTTTTAACCTATAAAGGTAAATACCTATAATCATAAAGTATGGTATGTAGATAAGTGTAGTATCCACAATTCCTGTTATAAGTGATACACTATTTTTTACACCTTCATGAGCCTTATTGATATCATCTAAAAAAGAAGTGTCCTCAAAACAAGCTGTTTGCTGCATGGCACATTTCTGATTAAACAATTTTTCAAGTTTTCCTGTAACTTTACGCTCATAATCCAAACCAAAAACTGTACTTATTCCATTCAATACTGGGTTCGCTAAAATGCAAAGAAGAAGTAATATAAAAGAACCAATTATTCTTGCTAACATTGCTTCACCAGTAATATATTTACCAATAACGTTAAAAAAGCGGTCAAGTGCTACAGTATTAAGGGCAAGTGTTAAACCCAATAGCAAGTCAATAATGCAAATAAATAGGAAGTACATTGGACAGGCACCAACTACTTTCCGAAAGGCCTGAACAATTGTAAGGAAGGAAGATTTTTTATTAGTTTTCATTCTCATACCACCTCCTCTGACTATGAAACATTTCTGCATAAGAACCATTTTTCGTCATTAGTTCATTAAAATTACCATGCTCGCTTACAGCTCCGTCTTCAATCACATATATAACGTCTGCAAGTTTCGTTGAAGCTAATCTATGACTAATGAGAAGTGTTGTCTTCCCATGATTAATTTTTTCAAAGTTCTCGTAAAGCCGGCTCTCACTTACTGGATCTAGCGCTGCCGTTGGTTCATCTAAAATTCTTAACGATGCGTTACTTACCAGTGTTCTTGCCATTGCAATTCGTTGCCACTGTCCTCCTGATAAATCAAGACTATCTTTTATAATTCTTCCAATATAGCTATCAATGCCTCTAGGTAGTTCTTGTACTAACTCAATTAATCCACTTTCTTCAATTGCTTCTTGAAAACGTTGAATGCTATAACCATTCACATTTCCTAATGCAATATTATCCTTCAAAGAAATCTCGTATTTTGCAAAATCTTGATATACCACAGCAAACATGGATTTTAATTCCTCCTGGCTGTACATCTTGATTGAAATATTGTTAATAAGAATATCTCCTTCAAATTCCTCATACAATCCTGTTAGTAATTTAGTGATTGTTGTCTTTCCTGAACCATTAGCTCCAACAAAAGCATAATGCTTTCCGCTTTCAATAACAAGGTTAAGGTTCTTTAAAACATCGCGTTTAGTTCCTGGATATCGAAATGTTACATTCCTAAATTCTATGCGATTCACTAAAACTCTATTCTCTGATGAAACGCATAAGTACTCATTCTTATACCTTAATGACAATAGACTCGTAAAATCTTCTAAGTATTCTTTGGATTGAGCTATTGCTTCAGTATACTCCGGCAATTGCCAAGCCAAATCTGGAATTAGTGATATCGTACTATTAACAATAGAAATAAATAGTCCTATAGACAATAAACCTCTTTTCAGTGGAAACACAAGAATTAAGATAATAACCGCTATCAGTAAGGAAGTTAAAATTCCACCAATTTCAGACTCCTTTAACCATTTTAAACTGGCTTTAAACTTGAGATTCCTAGCAACTTCGTATTGCTTATGCCACGAATCATTAATCTTCTTCGAGTAGTTAAAAAGAGTTCTTTCTTTAGCAGCATTTCTTCCTATTAAAATTTCTGATAGGTACCCAGCTTTTCTTATATGTTTTTCAGACTCTCGATTCGCTTCATAATTTTCCTTACCTCCTCTTATCGCAATGCGGAATGTTGGTATTGCTATAAATGCAATTGCTAATGCCGCCCACGCAACCTTAAATAGAAGCACACCCATAATTCCTAGAATCTTAAGTATTAGACTAAACGCTCCCAAAACCTGTCCATAAGACTTAACACATTGAGTTTCAGGTTGTCTAGAAACCCTGGATATTAAATCTAAACTCTGGTCATCCTCAAAATATTCATATTTAAGTGATGCAACCCTTCCTATTAAAGAAATAAAAAAGTTCTCTCTTAAACTATTTTCAAGCTTAGTATTAAGATACTCTAATAATAAAGGAGACAAACTCGAATACAGTGAACATAAAACAATTGCCAATACAGATAACTTTATATGAGCTGCCCCTGAACCTTCTGTAAAAAATCTGATTGAAGAATTGATGAAATATGAAACAGCTAGCAATGAAAGTGTTGGAACTACACCACTGAAAAAACTAACAACTGCAATTGAAATAGAATAAAAGGGACAGTAATGAATAGGAATTCGAATGATATCAAGTATCCCGAGTGTCTTTTTTGTGAACAAGTTAAATTTTGACATCTAATTATCCCCCTAAAATATTTTAGTGCTTAATAGTCACATGTACGATTATAATAAATTTCTATAGCCTATAATTCATTATTTAAATCTAAATTAAGCAAAATGCTCATAATTGTCAATTATGCGTTGAAATCTTTCTTCTGATTCTTCAAGAATTTCTACAATTTTTCTTAATGAATACTCATAATGTTCTTTCATATAGCAAGTACCTGTTAAGTATGGGCGTTCTGCTTTACCTGAAATATACTGTGCTACACAGTCTCTACATATATTTCTTGCCCAACATTCATTGCATACCTTATTGTTTTTATTGTTGCATTCCCTTACCAATGGATCATTAATATCATATTTAATTAAACTTACACATGGGTGACGATTCCCATCGGTGTCAAAGGTTTCTAGAAATCCTTTACTCAACTCACAGCAAAAGTCATCAAAGCATATACCATGTAATAACGACTCAATTATTGCCTTTACAAAGATACTAATATTCTTATTTGGTGCATTTTTATAAATCTTACTATATGATTCATCAATATACTTTTCAATATCTTTTTCTTCATCTTGATTATCTTTTATTTTAAGCCAATCTATTTCAGTTGCTACTTCAGAAATATAGTATTCAACTCCCAAGCTTTCAAAATACGTAGCAAGTTCATCTCTACTTATATTGTCAAGATGAAATTTTGTCAATGTGCAATTAAGTTTAACCTTATCTGAAATTGCAGTTTCTTTTAATCGGTTTATAACACTAATTATTTTATGATGTAGGCAATTTACTCTAAGTGTATCATGAATGAAACTCGGACCATCAACACTTATTGTTATATTAAACTTATATTTTTCAAAAAAACTAATCATTTCATCATCAATTAATGCACCATTGGTTACAATATCATAATTTTCAATAATAAAATTAGCTTCAAGTTGCTCCACAATATGTTTAATAATCTTAAAATTCAAAATGGGTTCTCCACCAAAAAAGCTAACCTTAGATATTTTATCATATTTATCTTGTAAGTATTTAACTGCTTTATCCGCAGCTTCCTCACTCATAATAGGACTTACCTCTCCAAAAAAATCTCCTTTTTCATAACAATAAGCACAGTTTCCATTACAATTTATTGTTGTTAGAAATAGTGCTTTCCCTAATGTTCTATCTGCCATTTCGTAAAATTTAGGCATTTCCTGAACATTTTCAAATGAATCTTTATATAACGTCAAGGAATTGCCATCAAAATAGTATTTTGATGTATTTACTGGAAATTCATATATCATTTTCGCACCTCCAATTGTCATTGTATTAATTTAAATCTATAATAATACATTCATTTCAAAACATCAGAAGACCTAGTCACTACTTAATCAGTAGTTGCTAAGTCTTCTTTTTGATTGGATTTCCATTTAAATAAATAGTAAGCGTATAACTCATTGTGTCTTTTGCATTACTATTAATTTATAAGTACTCAAAATCTCTATATAGTAACTCAACATAAAATTTTGTAAAAAGCACTATATGAAACCCATACATACTGTATCGTCTATTTATTTCACTATTGTTTTAATTTATCACCATAAATAGCTTATTGTAAAATCATGGAAATAAATATAGTAATCAAAACTTTGACGATGATACTCTCATGTTTGAGAATGTATCAATAAAAGACTATTACTTTACATTGTTGTAGCTTGATTCTTATGCACGCCACAGTTGTTTGGTACGATAACTGGTTTCTTAACTACATTACTCTTAACTTTGATAATTTTCATTTGGTTTCCTCCTTTCTTTTTATATAGCATGATGAATACTATATAGCTTGCATCATTGCTACATTTATATCTATTGAAATGGTAAGTTTTCTCCCTTTAGGATATATATACATCATTAATTTGTATATATCCTAAGTTAAAATCTTAAGTAGAATCCTATACCAGTTTCATCAAAGCAATTAAACACTCCTAATATTTATATTAATTTTGATTAAATTTAAGCTTGTACTACTAAAAAATAACATTAAATTCAATCTACTATTACAATTATTTTCTTATTAAGTTATATATAGTCTTTTCATTTTTGCATTTACACATTGCAGAATATTCACAGTTCAAACAATCATTACTACAATTTAGTGGATAGAAATATTCAAAAGGGTTATTATCTACATCACTCATAACCTCATCAACTATTTCTTCATCAAAATAGCAGTATAACAATTGACTAATGTGCTGATTGTTATCATGTTCAATTTTTAAAGCCAAGTATAATTCATAACAATAGTAATACCTACTACTTGGGTCAGAAGGATTTAGCGTCTCATTATATTTTCTCATCCATAGAAGAGCATTCTCAAGATCATTAACTTTGATATAAAGAAGACACATGAACAATTTTATGGAAACAATGGAGTAAATATTATCATCAGTAAGCTTAATATCATCAATAAAAATGTCAAGAGTGTGATTTTCAGAATAGTTTTTTTTCTTTAGAAATTCAATCACAAAATAAGCTTCATCAGTAGATATGTCATGCAACTTAAATTGTATGATATTTCGAAGCCTTTCATAATCAATGCAATCTTCAATCACCACCGGATCCATAACATTGAATAATTCACTCATCCCGGGAACTAAAATACGATAAGCTAATATCTCAGACTTTGTTACATCTCTCACAAAAATAGAATGACCTAAATCATTAATCAAAGAAATCAATTCAAATAGCATCTCTTGATTATCAACATAAGATTTCTTCTCAAAACTTCCCTCATATGATGGATTTCCCACAAAAAATGTTGACGGATATCGACCTGAACTATCTACAAATATTTCTATAAAATTATCAATATCGCCACCTTCTTTTAAGAAATCACTTCCCCGTGTCATCCCTTCGAAATCTTCAATCTTTTTACCTTGCATTAATTCTGTAAAACAACGCTCAACAGCAACCTCAAGTGATGGATGTGCAGCAGCTTTTACAAAGTAAGAAATATCCTTACAGTTGTACAGAACCAGACCAATGGCTGGAATCCCTCTCCCCAGAGAGAAATCCTTTAATTCTACTTTATAATTTCCAGTTTCCTCAATTGCATCTATCCAATTAATAACATCTGGCATGTTATTTTTAACCTCAGTAGTAATAGTAGGTGGTGTAATATGTTTTTCTATAATTTCTTTGATTACAAACCTTTCTAAAATTTCCGATATTCCTTGGACAAAAGCCTCCGCCTTAGTGTTTCCTGCCACCATTCCGTTGGTACCATAATAAAGATCTACAATATCTATAGGTAGGGCTATCACTTCATCATTTTGAATATTGTGAAATCTTTCATATCTAATATACTCTCCTGATGAATAACTAAACTGCTGCATTTTTTCAAGTATTTTATCATCAGTCTCTCCTTGCACACAGTTTATCCAATAAGATAAATTAGAATAAATAACATCATCATTCTGTTTCTCAACAAAAGAATCATCGCTATATTTACAATTATCTTTTAAAAGACTTCTCCCTTTAAATCTAAAAAAGGCGAGATTTTGCAATCTTTCCATAATCTCACCATAAGCACTTGCCAGTGCATATATCTTATCTGTTCCTTTCCCGCATGTATAGAAATCAGTTCCATCCACCACTAATGCTACTGAATATAGTCCATGAAAACTATCGAACCATGTTTCAGTCACAAAAACTCCCCAATTTGATAGTGCTCTTCTTGCCGTTTCAATTGTTTCTAACGGTTTTCTGTCCTTGAATTTTTGATACATCATTATATCTCCTTTCAGCCTATTAAGCCTCGATACCTTAGCCCATTCTATAGAAACATTTTATTAATATATTTGTATCATTAAGTTTTGTATTGTTAATTTTTTTACTATTAGTTTATTTTCAAATGAATATCTCAACGAATAATTTACCATTAATTACATTTTAATTATATTTTAGGAGTATGTCTACAAAAAGTATTCGTCAATTATCAACTTTATACTAATTTATTCGCCTTGCAATTAGAATGAAATTTTTGTCCAATACTTTTTTTCAACAAAAGTGTTGCATTTATCATGTTGTTTTTAATATATGTATTATTTTATTTACAATATATCTTTTTATTATTTATTGGTTTAAAAATAAAAATAAACGGCGGCTCTGATATCACAAAACCACCGCAAGTAAAATATTAGAGTGCAGAAACTTCTCTGCACTAAGAACGATTTTTTTCTTTATGAAAGTGTCAGTCAACTAACCGTAATGTAAATGCTATTAGAGTTCATTTTTATTGTTAGCACCAGGAGTAGTGACAATAACTTTCTCCGGAGTAATAATCAATGCACCCTTTGCAGTAAGTTCTCCCTTAAACATATCAGAAACTACGTTCTTAAATGTGTCAACCATTGGTCCCTCAGTAATATATTGAGCAGTACCCTTAATCTGATACCCCTCCATTGTGGATGTGTTACTGGCTGAAACCGCAATTTTTCCGTTTGCTCTGATGTTGTTTAATGTAGTTTCCAAAAATACATCCCCAACTACCAGCTTACCATCATCTGTCACGTTCTTAAATGCTACAGGTACAGCATTTGGCTCAGTTGAATAGGTTGCTAGATACCACATCTGTTCTTTAAATAGTTTAATTACTTTTTCATTCATATAAATTCCTCCTTTATTTGATAATAGCTTAAGCATAGATTTATTATATTCTTCACACTCATTCTCCAAAAGATATAAGCAAATTATTGAGTTACTATTAAATTTAATAGCAACTTGTTGCATTAGAGTATTAGAATTATAATTTATAAATGGAGGTGAAAAAAATGTATCAACCTAAATTAGAAAAAGATATTCGCTGCCCTCTTGAATATGGACTGGAAATATTCGGTGGAAAATGGAAGTCACGTATCATCTGTGTATTAGCTGAAAAGAAAATCTTGCGATATAGTTCCTTAAGAAAAGAAATGATGAATATTACTGATGCTGTTCTGTCAGCTACATTGAAAGAGCTGATTGCTGATGAAATTGTACACCGCCAATCCTACGACGAGATTCCTCCCAGAGTAGAATACACTTTGACGCACAAGGGACAATCAGTAGTTCCAATACTTCAAAGTATTTGTCACTGGTCAGGGGCATATCACAAAGAAGATTCTGAACACATAATGGTGCAATGCCAAAAGTGTGATTATATATTTGAAAATAAATAATGTTTTCGGAAAGTACGGACTGTATGAAAACTACATACACCATAAATACCAATTAATACTTTTGCATTTTTGTATACCCTATAAAAAACTCCCCTCAGACCGTAGTCCAAGGGGAGTTTAAACATAAATAAATTACATAATATCTTATCCTATTCTCTAATCCAAGAAAACACATATTCCATATGGTCTGGCAATTCTAATTCTGGTTCACATTCTGTATCAAAATAACCTATGAGCCCCTTTTCTTTAACTGAAAAATCAAAGTGAGCTGCAGCAATTCCCATATCCACCCTTTGAATATCATATGGAAAACTGTCACTATATCCCGGCTGTTTATACTCATAAAAGTGGCATGCATTATCCTTTATTAGAATTCTCCAAGGCTGCTTATTTGATGCTGATGGGCCTAAGCGAACCATTTCTAAAGGAACCTCTAGCTCTCCTGCTTTTTCTTTTGTAAGAGTTGTCTGAAAATCATTTATATAAAACAATTGATTCCATTCTTTACGCTGATCTGCTTTTATCATTTTTCTCATTACAATTTCTTTCATATGCTTCTTTGTAGAAGCATAACCATAGGGAGTTATGATTGGAAATATTTCATCTTCTTCTATATTCATAGCCTTTGCAAATCCTTTACGATTAAAGGTTCCCCCTAACCAACAGGTCCCAAGTTCAAGATGAGCTAAATAAAGAATAACTGCTTCTAGTTCATATCCTAGGGCTTCTAATGCCATTGGTACTAATTTAATAGTTGTTCCAATATATTGCATTGCCCCCTTAATAACACCGTAAGTTCCAAGCTTATCTTCATCCTTCATTTCCCTATTGTCAAGATAATGAAAGTTAACTTTTTTCCCAAAAGGATTATCTAAGGAATTAACAAAGGATTCAATTGCCTTTCTTTTATCTAGTTCAACCTCTTGTTCTTTATAATTTCTTACGCTGTATCGTTTTTTCACTGATTCTTCTATTGAAAAATTAATATTCATTGATGTTTCTCCCTTCTATAATAAATATCTTCTGATTTTACTCAACTATAATATAAATAAATATTTTTTTGTTATTAGATAAGAAGATTAATACCCTGAGTTAATAACCTAAGTTTAAAGTGAATCCAGTACCCTTATAATAAATCCTTCTGCTTCTTTAAAATCTCTTTGATTGGGATGCCCTTGTGATAATCTGCCCATAATATTAAAAAGCTTTTTGTTAGTAAAATCCTTTGCTATAAAGCTACCTTTACAGGCAAAGCTCCCCTTGTTTATTGCTCCTTTTGACTCTAAAAGTTTAATTAGCCTATTATTATAGAGCTTCATCCCAACTCCACTGGTTGAAAATACAAAAACATTTTTATCTGCTAAATTCAACTTATCAGCCAAATTAAAAAGCTTTGGTGAGAAACTCTCCTTGTATACTCCAGAACCAAATCCAATCAGATCATAACTTTCTATGTCTAAATCACTAACATCTCTTATATTAATTAACTCCGAATCGATTTTGTCAGCCAATATCCGTGCAATTACTTCAGTGTTTTTTTTATAATCAGAACAATATATTATCAGCGATTTCATAAATCATACCCCCACTTAATTTCCTTTTAATAAAATTATACCTGAAATATTTATAAAATATGTTAATATTCTTAACAAAGCTCACATTAAACTATGAGAGTGAAGGGACATACAACAAACTTTATTGCTCAATTAACTTCTTCATTTTCCACACCATTCTAAATCATATAAAGAGCAAATGCAATACTCAAAATAGTCTCCTACATTTTTAATTCAGCTTCAATCCTTATGCTATCCTCTAAATCATAGAGATATTCACATAGTGGACTTGATTTTAATGATTCAATGCCTTTCCATCCATTTTTCAAGGCAATTTGATAATATCTTTTCGCTTCTTCCCTCTTATTGATTTTAAAGTAAGCACATGCTGCGTTATAATATTGCCATAGGAACCCATGGTTATTTTCAAATGCTCTAGTATAAAATTCAGCTGAAAGCTTGTAATTAACATTTTTCTTGAGATAATAATTACCATTTATTAAATAATTATCGTACAAATCATACCACCCAAAATACACTTTAATATTCTTTTTTTGCTCAAATCCAACTTTTTCAGCTAATTTATAGGATGGAATATTATTATCCCAACAGTGCCAACCTACATTTTTTATATTGTTATTTTTACAATTATTTAAAGCTGCAATAACCACTTGTGTGCAATATCCTTTTTTTCTATAATCCTCTTCTGTTTCTACTCCTAGTTCACATCTATCTTCAACTACACAGTCAGCTATACATCTGCTTACAACACCCCCATCAATTATATATACATATCCAAATCCCTTTTCTAAAAAATTATCAATTGAAGACCAGTTTTCAATTATACTTTCTCTTACATCATCAATTTCTTTCAAATTACTATCTAGCAACATTTCTCTATCTATTTTTTTTACCTTTTCCGATACTTCCACATTATGAAATTTATCTATTTCTAGTTCTAGGTATCTTCTATCATCCTCCATTGGATATAAAGAATTAAATATATCTTTAAACGAATTTTCCCATTCCTTTGAAGAATAAAAAACTATATAATCTACCTTACTTTTTTCTAATGCTTTTTTAAAAATATCATCTTTCAATACATTATTTAACTCACAATTAAAGTCATCATCTTTTGCATTTCCTGCGAAATACATACCTTCGGGACTTATTATTAATGCTGTTGTTGGATTGTCCACATTGTTAACAAAAATCCTGCCTGGATTGATTTTATTTATAACACTGAAAATTGATAAATTATATTCTAAATCTATAAATAAATCCGTAACCTTATTAAAATCAGCTCTATTAAGTTCTACTACCATACTACATACATCCCCTCTTACTTTTCCTACTTTTAAATATTTCATATTGCCTTTTTTCTTTACTTAACCTTTTTATCTCACCTAACTGCTTCATATAACTTTCAAATCTTTCTTGACTTATGATACCATCTTCTATAGCTTGTTTTATTGCACAGCCTGGCTCTTTATCATGGTTGCAATCCTTAAACTTGCAATTTTCTGCTAAACTAGCTACATCCTTAAAACTTTCTTCAACTCCATTTTCATCACCCCAAAGCTGAAGCTCTCTAAGCCCTGGAGTATCAATTATCATTGCACCAGAATCATGATAAAATAGTTCCTTGCTAGTTGTTGTATGTCTACCTTTTCCATTAGCTGAACTAACAGAGCCTGTTTTCTGCTTTTCTTCCCCAAGCAAATAATTAATAATAGTTGATTTTCCTACTCCTGAAGAACCAAAGAATACTACTGTTTTACCATATGATAGGTACTCCTTAAAAACCTCCATGCCTATATTACTTATAGCACTAATGCAGTAAATAGGTATTCCTATTGCAATATCATTTACTTTTGTTTTATATTCATCAATGTTATTACATGCATCTGCTTTATTTAGAATGATTACTGGATTTACTCCACTGTTATATGCTAATGTAATATATCTTTCTATTCTTGTAATATTAAAGTTTCCATCAAGCCCACTTACAATGAAAGCTGTATCTATATTTGAAGCTACAACCTGCTCCTCAATGTGCCCTCCTACTATTATTCCATTTCTAATCTTTCTTCCACCAGATATAGGCTGTTTTCTTGCAAAACAATTCTTTCTAGGCAAAACTCCTTGAATTATTCCTTGGGTGCTGCCTTCTATTAACTGAACAGCTACCCAATCCCCAATTGCTGGCAAGTCTTTACTGTATGCTACATTATATCTAAATTTACCTGCAAGCTTTGCAGCTATTATACCTTTTTCATAATGTAGTAAATAGTTATTTTTCTGCTGCGAAACTATTCTTCCAGCAATAAGACCTTTATTAAAATACCTTCTAAATTCTTCTTCAAAATAATTATTCCAACCTAGTTTTTCTAAATTCATAAAATCTTCCTTTCATCACAATAACTTATATCACTAAGCCTAATTCGTAAATTATTGCAATATCACGGCTTTATTGAACCTTCATTTATTTTAAATCCATAATATAAAACATTATTATAAGGGTTAGAACAAATTAGTTTAATCCGTCTTCCAAAAAAAGGATACAAAAATCCCGCAAAGAGAATAGACCTCTTGCGGGATAATAAATTTATAGGCATAAAAAAAACACGATAACCTGCATCGCGTTAACAACCAAAATTATTTAAGCCGAACAGTTATACTCATAACATTAGCAAAAGGCAACACAAATAAATGGCATCTTCATCGATTTTTAAAAACCTTTTGCTCTATATTTAATTAGTTCAAAACCACCTCAAATATTGCTGTCATAATAACACTCCCTTCGACTTCATATTAAATTAAGCTATAGTAAAATATTAATTCATTATTTTTCCAATGTCAATACAATTTTTATATAAAGGTAATATTTAGTAAATAGTTTTTAACTAATAGTAAGCCATGATTTATGCCGATGACAAGGGGCTGATTGGATATAAAGTTACTTGATTCATACATATGCTGTACCTAATACAAATGTATAATACTTCTCAGTGATCTTGGGAATCAATATATTTATAGTCAATTTCAACAAATGATAGCAGAGAAAAATTTATTCATTCCTTTATCAGTAAAGTCAACCCTTATGATAGTGCATGATTTATGTCTTAGTTATTGATATAGGTCCAATTCGATATTTTTTATGTAAAAAAAGTCGAGCATGAAAAAAGCAGCTTTGATATTATGTAGATATGGAAGGGGAGACGATAATGTTAAAAGATTTAAATAAGGTAATTGATTATATTGAAGATCATTTAACTGATGACCTATCTCTTGAAATAATTTCTATTTATGCTGGTGTTTCTGATTTTCATTTTAGGAAAATATTCTTTTATCTTTCAGATATAACGCTTAGTGAATATATTAAAAATCGAAAATTATCTGAAGCTAGTATGAATTTATTACATGGAGAAAAAGTTACTGATGTTGCTTTAAAATACGGTTATCAATCAATGGATGGTTTTACTCGAGCCTTTAAAAAATGGTGTGGTTTTTTACCCTCAGAAGTTATGAAAAATGGTATCATTAAAACTTTTCCTAAACTTTCATTTGTTATAACAGTTAAAGGAGGAATTAATATGGAATTTAAAATTGAAGACAAACCCGCATTTAATTTAGTAGGTGTAAGCAAAAGAGTCCCTATGCAATTTGAAGGTGTTAATAATGAAATTGTGAAGCTTGCACAAAGCATCACTGAAGAACAAAGGAAAGAAATGCATTCTCTTCAAAACATTGAGCCCTATGAAATAGTCAATGCTTCTTATGAGGCTGACGCTAATTTCTTAAGAGAAGAAGGAGATTTAACTCACTTGATAGGTGTTTTAACAACTACAAATCAAGTGAGTGATCAATTAGAAAAAGTGCCTGTAGATGCATATACTTGGGCAATCTTCCCAAACGAAGGTCCATTTCCATCGACTCTACAAAATACAATGGCAAAAGTATACTCTGAATGGCTTCTATCATCCGATTATGAAGTAATTAATGCCCCTACATTTTCTTTTACTAAAATGGATAGAGACAAAAAAGATTATGCTTATAGTGAAGTTTGGATTCCTGTTCGGAAGAGATAAAAACTAAAAAATTTAAAATCTATCCTATCAACTACCCTATTACATTCAGGGTAGTTGATATATTACCGCTCGGATTCTTTGGGAGCCCTTGCATGGGTGGTTGTAAAAAATATTATTATTCTTAAAAAAGGCTTACGATTAAAAGTAAGCGTTTTTACTATTAAATAACAATGAATGTTATTTATGAAATTATGACCTAATAAAATTAGTTTTATTATCAATAGAAGTCATGCAATAAAGTATTTATTTCAGCTATCCTATCTCTTACTAATTTTAAATCCTTTAAGTATTTAGGTTGTCTCATTCCTAAAACGTTTAAAAACATTAATTTTTCAAATGATATTATTAAAAATTCATCTTTTTCAATTGCGTCCTCTGAAAGAAACTTATAATCAAACAATCAAATACTTTTCCACATTTCAAATTCATATTTACAAACTCCAAAGTCATCGTATATTTCCTTTACATTATTAGGATACTTAAATGATAGTAATTCATAATCTTCTTGTGTTATGACAAAATCAATGTCTTTACCTGATTCTCTTATCTTATAATATTCCTTAGCTTTTCCACCTATCAATAAAGGATTTGATGAAAACTGAAAGTTTAGCTTATTAAGATTAATATCTAAATCCTCTATATTTAAACAATTTTCTAATAATACTCTTGTAAAATCATTTTTCATAATTGTTTAATACCCCCTGTATTTTGCCTTGATTCATTATAAGAGCGATTATATAGATTAAGTAATTTAATTTCAAATGATAAAAGTATGCTGAACTACTCCATGAATTTATCAGCTTCAACATTGGTTATATTTCACATTTCTTCTAAAGATCTATTGACTATGTGATATTTTTAAGATAATATAAATTGCATCTTTAAAATATGAATTTAGTAAGTAATATTATCTTATAATGAAGACTTATTAACTAAAATAAATTATGAAACTTAACTATAAAACAAGAGCTTACATTTTGGAATAAATCATAACAAGTATCAAGAGCTTGCCCCTAACAATCTTTACAAGCGCCGCAGGTTATATTATTTTCCTTCGAAAATACTCACTACTTTTGCATATTTATATACCTCCATAAAAAATCCTCTTAGACTGTACTATTTAATTTTCAAAGAACATATTTAACTCAATTCGCTTACTAAAAGCAAATATTCATAAAAAATAATCACTATTATTCATTTATTTGATATCCTGTATTATAAGAATTTTCTAATAAATACTAAATCAGCCTACTCTTAAAAAATTCACATTAATTCTAAGTTGTATTATTAATATTTTTCAATATGCTAGGAGGAAATAATCTATGAATCCAATGTCAGAAGTTGATTTAAATTATGCTCAAAGTTGTAACTGTGACTCCCAATGTCCAGTTGATTTAAAATGCGGTGAACCTGGTCAAGTAGTACTACCTGGCTCACTAGTAGGAACTACCGCTACTGTTGCTACTCTCACCATAGATACTTCTAAATTCTGTAATCCATGTACAAAACTTGAATTTACAAGCAATCTAATTGGAGTAGGTTTTTCCGGAACCTTAATATTTCAATTATTTAAATTCTGTGATAATCAACAGCCACTCCCAATAGGAGGACCATTTTCTTTTACAGTAGCGACGCCATCTCTTATTGCTAGGACGTTCACATTCTTTTTATGTGATTGCGATTCATGTTTAAATGAATGTTGCACCTATGCTGTAATAGTTACAGTCGGTGAAGGTGATGAAGGTGCTATTACAGGTAATATTGGCGTTTTCGCTGCAAGACTATCATCCGTTACTGTAGATAATCCAAAACAAGACTGTTAACTAAATGTAAATTAGAACTTAAATAAATTTCTTTAATCTATTAAATCTATTACATGAAGTTTCCTTTTTATATCTTATGTGTATAATTTACATGATCACTTGCAGGCTAGATAATATACTTACGTATTGAATCTGACCTGCATTTTTAGTCATAATCTTAAATATCTCATCAAATTCCCTACATCTAAAATAATCTATATACATTTCATACAAAACTTATGGTGGCAAATCATATTTTTATTAATATTAAAACAACTTTAATTCGTAATTTGTATAGTCAGCTTAACAACACTTTCAACATGTGTTACCACATTATTCTTATACAATTATACAAAAGGTTATTAATATAATACTCTTTTAGATTAATCTATCCCTATGAGTAAGAACTATACTTAATACAAAGTTAAATTATAATTTTATATATATTCTCATGGCAAAGATATAAAATACAACTATTATCGCTATACATCAAGCAAGGGTAACCCATATCTCTCTTTTACTTTGTTTTATCCGTAACCTTTTTCATGACCTTGTTAACTTCTTGGTCAACAGATTCTTTATAGATGTCAGCGTAGGTTTTTGAATCTTTGATTAAATTGTCGCAGAAAGCCGCTACGTCACTGCCCGTCACTTCGATGATGCCTTTCCCAAAGGCCACACTCTCTTCAAAAAGATCAATAATCCCGGAGAGTAAATCTATCCCGTCGGTTAACTCAACAGGTCCAACCTTAAAAAGATATTTTTGAATCTCTTTATAAACAATCTGAAAATCTTTCGGTAGCGCTTTAACACGCGCTACGTGCACCCGCCACTCTTTTTTGCCTTTGATGTCGTCACCCAGAACATCTTTTACACTCCGACCGTCCACATCCGTTTCTTCGAGCAGGCCAAGCACACCGTCAAGAATTGGCATTAGGTTGCGACCAGTGAAATCCGAGTGTTGCCAAAGATTAACCTTATTTTTTCCCATGCCTCTTGATAATTAGCCGGTAGCTTTTTAGCTCTCGATTCAAAAATTTTCATTTCTTTAGTCATGTTGTTTCCCGTAATATTTTCCAAATAAATCACCTCTTAACTATCTAGTATTACTGATATTTTGTATTACTTACTACCACTATGTAGTATCACGCAGTAGTAGTGTCAATATGATATTTTATTTTTTGTGTTTATTTTTACGAGTGAGATTTAAAATAGTACTAAGATAAATTCCATCTTAAATTTATATCAGCGTCTAAAATTTCTAATCTAACTGCTAAGGACAATTCTGCCTAGCATTATTTATCAACATATTATAATTTTAGCTACATAAGTTATACCATTTTTTTCAATAACCTAAATACTATCTGTAGTTCTTTTATTATTTATAGTTTTACTTAAAGTATAAAAAGTACATATTCACACATACTAAAATACATAAGGACGGCTCTTTTCATAAATTCGAGCTTTAGATTATCATTTTGTAAATTTAAAATTATTGTAATAAGGAAGGTGAATAATAATGGACTTTTATAAAGTAATTGAAAACAGAACAAGCAATAAGAGCTACAAGTCAACTCCTATACCCACAGAAAAATTAGATAAAATTATCAATGCTGCTTTAATGGCACCTTCATGGAAAAATAAAACTTGTTATCGATTTATTTTTATCAATGAACAAAATTTAAGAGAGCAAATCTCCAATACAATTATAAACAAAACTGACAA
Source organism: Clostridium sp. UBA3061 (assembly GCF_002367465.1). Lineage (NCBI taxonomy): Bacteria > Bacillati > Bacillota > Clostridia > Eubacteriales > Clostridiaceae > Clostridium > Clostridium sp. UBA3061. Next base: position 491,971 of record NZ_DFCF01000010.1, read on the forward strand.
AACATCAAATGCACTTAAACAAGCGCCAATCATTGCTGTTATAGTTGCAGACCCATCGGAAAGTGGTGATGTTGATAATAAATCATATTTTATGTTGGATTGCGGTATTGCTATGGAACATCTGGTATTGGCAGCAACAAATGAAGGTTATGGAACTTGCTGGGTAGGTTCTTTCGAGGAAGAAGCAGTGCGTAAGATTTTAGATATTCCTGAAAAATTCAAAGTAGTTGCAATGACTCCAATTGGTGAAACCAATGAAGATGATGAACATTATCCACCAAAGGATATCTCACAACATATTTATTACAACAGCTGGAATAATACAAACAGGCAATAATACATTCTTTTCTTTCATAGAAATAGTTTGTGCAACGCCTATTACAAGTTCTGCATCAATAGGGTTGCACAAATTTTAATGTTCAAATCTATCTACTTTAAACAGGTTCAGATCTTTATCTACTTCTCCAGAATATAATTTACTTAACATCATTCCACCTAGCATAGCAAATAATATTCCATTCGCCCCATAACCCAAACAATACCATAATTTAGAATTAGTAGGCTCTTCACCTATAAAACCCAAATTATCTTGAGTAGATGCAAATGCTCCACAATATTTATATTCTATATCTATATTTAAGTTTGGAAATAAGCTTTTTAGTCTTTGTTCTAATATTTCATAACTTTTACTACATAACTTTTCATTATATATATCTGGTATAAAGTTTATATCCTCTCCTCCAATTATTAACCTGTTATCTCTAGTTGTTCTAAAGTAATTATAAGGAACTCTGTTATCTCTAATAACTATGTCTTTATAAATTTCCTCAATGTTATCTATTGGCCTAGTTGCAATATTAAATGTAGTAGTCTTAGTTCCAAATGTCCTTTTAGTGAAAAGTTCTGTATTATACCCTGTAGCTATAATAACAATTTTCCCTTTAACTTTATAACCGTATACAGTTTCTACGGTAACACTATCATTACTATATTTAGCATCTATAACCTCTGTGTTTTCATATGCTCTTAATCCCTCTTTACAACTGACCTCAATTAGATGATGAGTAAATTTATAGGGATCAAATACAGCTCCTCCACCTTTACCTAATACACCTGCCTTTACATCAAATAAAAAAGGATTATTATCTTCATCAATAAATTCTACGGGTAATCCAGCCTCTTTTCTAATATAATACTCTTCTTCCATCTCCTTCTTTTCTAATTTCTTAGCTGTATATAAAAAACTATCTACTCTTTTATAATCACACCTATTACCATATCTATCTATAAACTCTTGAATTTCATCCAATGCCTTTAGTCCTAACTTATATGATTTTATTATATTCTCCATACTCGTATATGCCTTTAGCTCCATAGCATTACTATCAAGCTCATATTCAAGTAATGAGGTTGTTATACTAGTACTGCCGTGACCTATTCTTGATTTCTCTAAAATAACACAATTAATATTACTTTTACTAAAATAGTATCCTAAAATTGCCCCTGTGACTCCTCCACCTATTATTATTACTTCTGTCTCTATATCCTCTGTTAAATACTCATACTGTTTTATCGTTTTGTTAATTCTTGTAAATATACAATCTCCTTGGACATATTGTGTATTCATAATAACCACCTATCTCTTACATAGAATTTTAATTGATATTTTTTAATCCACTCCTCATTCTTTCGTAAATAATCTTCTAATTTTTTTAATATCTCTATATTTTCAGAAACATGAATAATTCATATAACTAACTATAAAATAACGTATTTTATTAGACATACTACAATCCTTTCTTAACCATTCATACTTTGTAGCCTTATTATTTCCTAAAGTTTATGCTTATATCCAAGAAATACTAAACATATATGACAAATTTAGTTTTAAAATTTGTTAATCAAAGTATACTCTCCTCAGATAGTAAAATAGTTGTAGTAGAGAAAAAGTAACGATATTCTCGTACAAGAGATATATTAATGAGAAGTAAATTATGACAAGAAAAAAATACAACTAATAGAAAATATACATAATCAGAAATTCATGAACTTTCTAATTTTAGTGCTATGACCTTGTTGCATAGTATTCCTGTGAATCAAGCACATTTTCCAAACTTGGAGAATACTATAATGTTATAGTTCTATGAAAGGAATAAAAATATGTATCCTAATGAATATATCCCTTATACTGATGAAATTGATTATGAATCAAGATTTAATTTTTTAAGATCTGAATATACTAATAGTTTTATTGAATTGAAGGATTATGGACCAGAACCCTTTGTAGTAAATATTGATGAGGCTACTAAGCAAAATGATACTTTTCGTACTGCTTTATGGACTGGAACTCATTTGCAACTTACCTTGATGAGTATCCCTATTGGAGGAGAAATAGGTTTAGAGATTCACCCTAATCTTGATCAATTCATACGTATTGAAGAAGGTGAAGGACTTGTTAAAATGGGCGACAGAAAAGATAACTTAGATTTTCAAAAAGAGGTCTATGATGATTTTGCCTTCATCATACCAGCTGGTAAATGGCATAATCTAATCAATACAGGTAATACACCAATTAAATTGTACTCTATTTATGCTCCACCTCAGCATCCACGTGATACAGTTCATATAACTAAAGCTGATGCAGACGCTGCTGAAAAGTAAAACAATAACTCCCTTAAAGAGAGACAAAGAAACCTTAGGCTAATCAGAAATTTATCTTAAGTGAGCTTTCTCAGTATACTTGCACAATGGGAAAACCTGCTTGCTTATATAAGTAAACTGGCAAAGTTTTTCAAAACTTGGATACTTAAAAGTAGGCATAAAACCATATATAAACAAAATGCGGTAACTCATTTTTATTGAGCTATCGCATTTAACTTAAATTATCTTATTTAACCAATATTTCTATTGAAATAACTAAGTAGTAAAATATTAATTCATCTTCATAGAAATATTTTTACCATTAGCTAGTAATGTTTTTTCATTAACAGCTATATATAGAACTTCATTATCTAAGTTCTTATCTTCAACAATTTCTATAGATTTTTCTTCTTTATGTGCCATCATCAATGTTTTATCTTTTACAATAAAGTATTTCAATATATGGTCATTTAGATTGTCATCTATAAAATTCTTTTCACTTATATTTGATATATCTAATGTGTCCACAATAGGCCTATATTCATCAATGCTATCCTTTATATTATTTAATGCAAGTGACATTAACCATTTAAGAAATTCTTCAACATCCCATGTTAAGTTATAAGCTCTAACATCAAATACAACATTATTAACTACCCATAAATATGTAGAGTAATATTTAGTTTTAAACATAGCAGAATATTGTCCTAAAAATTCTGGTCCTTTTTCAAAAGGATTTTCACATAATTCTGTAACTGAACCTAATGATAGAAATCTATTTAAAGATATATTATTATCTTTACTTGAAACAAAAACTCTAACCATTATGTTCTCTTTGTCATTACTTATTTTCCATAGCTTAACTACCTCATCTGATCCAGGTAACAAGTCTTCATAATCCAATTTCCAATTTTGTTCCTTTAAGTATGGATACTCACATGGATTAGGCCATTCACAAACAACAAATTTATCTAACATTTCATTATTTCCCTTATGAACATATCCTATTTTTTCTGAAAACTCTCTAGTAAACTGTAAATCAGTAATCTCATCTATTCCCGTATTGTAGCCTAATCTTTTTACACCATCATAATAGGCTATATTTCTTGTATCTCCATGTGCTTTTGTTTGATCAATTGACTTTAGAATATATTTATTAACATCTTCATTTCCAGTATGTGGACCAGCACAGCAATCTCCTATGTTTTTGCTTGATTCTATATAGCAAAAAGCATGATTTCCAAAGGATGTTCTCCTAGGGTCATTAGAATTTAGAATTTTAGCATCACCAGTACTCCCATAAAACGGATTATTACACATTCCTCTTCCTTTTAAATTTGTTTCATTTATATATCCAAAAGGATTCATAAAACAATATTTTGAGTTATAACCATATTGCTTCAAATTACACTGAAGGTAAGCAGCCTCATCATAACAATTACTTATAGAATACATATCATTATGAGCTTTTTGATAAGCATTATAATGAAAAGTGATATCATTAAAATCTCCGTTCACATAAATAAAGTGTGGCGCACCACTATAAATATCATAGCTAGGTGGAGAACTGAAACAACATCTAACCACATCCTCTACTGTTACAGCGGATATATTACTTGATAAAGTAGATTCTTTTTCTTTTATATCTGAATTTATTTTCATTGAGTTTCCACACCCTTTATTCCTTTTTTAAAGAACACTTGCATCCACTTGAATGTGAGAAGTTAACATACATTTGTTCATCATCACCATTTAATTTTATAGTAACATAACCATTATCATCACTATCAACAGAGCAATAGAAGTTATCCTTGCATGTAAATGTAACTCCTGCTGAGGTAACAAATTTAATCCACCAATAATCAAATGGAGAAGCAGCTCCGGTTGTATATGTAAAGTCCATATTTTCAGTCTTTTCATTATTAGGTATGTTAATAAAAGTAGTAGATTCTTCCTTACTTTCTTCATTACCTCTCCTATGTCTTAAAAAAATTGATGCGATAGGAGTCCCCCATTTGTTTTCAACCTTAACGTGTCCTGTATGATCTGTCATTTAAAAATACCTCCTTATATCTCTTTATAAAATTTAGTTTTAAAGGTCTATACTACATAAAAATATATCTTGTTACTTCCTTATATTTTTATAACCCATGAGTGTAGCATTACTATCTTCTGCTATAGTTAAATTTTTATTCAATAATCTTATATTAACTCTATATTTATTTAATTTGTAACTACTTTAAGTCTCATTGAATAATATGAATAGATAGATATTTGGGGGAGTTGTAATTTTATAAATGAATACTCTAAGTACATCCAGAGAAATTAATCTGTGTAGAGAGGCCTACATTAGCGAAGATTATGTAACTTTATTCATTAAGTATACAGGAGACTTTAATACCCTGGTTAAAGAACTAGAATACGTATGCGCTGTTAAAGTATCTGAGGGTGCCTACATTGCTTCTGTGAGAACTGCTAATTATACTGACTTCATAAATAGATTTAATAATATACTTAACATAGATTTTAGTTTTCCTTACACCTTGTCAGCTATAGAACCAGTAGAAGCTGCTAATATAACCCAATTTCACGGAGAAACCTATTTAAATCTTACAGGGAAAGGTACAGTAGCTGCAATTATAGATACGGGTATAGATTATTTAAATCCTCAATTTCAAAACCCTGATGGAACTACAAGAATTATAGGTATATGGGATCAAACTATTGAAAGTAATAATAATGATGACCCTATAGCATTTTTTGGCACTGTTTATAGCCAAAATGAAATTAATAGAGCTATTCAAGTATCAAATCAAGGTGGGAATCCTTATGATATAGTTCCTTCAAGAGATGAGTTAGGACATGGTACAAATGTAGCTGGTTTAGTTGGTGCGAGAGGGTTAAATAATGTTATAGGCAGTGCTCCTGAATGTGAATTTTTAATTGTAAAACTTAAGGAATTTAAAACTAGTAATCTTAAATTAGCGGGAATCAATGATAGAAGAAGCACACCGATTTTTGAAGGTATTGATATTTATATTGCAATGAGGTTTGTAATAAATTACAATCCATCACCTTCGACAAAACCTATGAGTATTCTGATCTCTGCAGGAACAAATTGGGGTGGACATGAAGGTATTACATCCATAGAAGAAGATATTAACTTTTTTTCAACAAGAAAGGGACTTATCTTCGTAACTAACACTGGTAATCAAGGAGCTAGCTTAACACATGGTTATGGTAGATTTCTAAAAAGTAATACAATTCAAAACTTGGAGATTATTGTAGGTTCTAATGAAAATAATTTAGTTCTCATGTTCTGGGTTCAAAGACCTGATGTAATATCTATTGAAATAATTTCTCCTAGTGGTGAGATTGCAAAGCCTATACAATCTGGACTTGTTTCTAGTAAGTTTGAGCAAGTTAATTTAATTCTTGAAAATAGTATAATTAACATCGCTTTTTTTAACCCTGAATTTGCTAGTGGAAATGAATCTATATATATAACTATTAAAAATGCCAAAGCTGGACTTTGGCAATTAAGACTTAAAGGAGATTATATAGTTAATGGAGTATATAATCTGTGGTTGCCTCAAAGGCCACTTATACAATTAACTACTAGAGTAATAAATCCTAACCCATACATCACACTTCAAGCACCAGCTAATGCCCAAAAATCTATAACTACCTCTTTCTATAATCAAAATAATAATACTATAGCTGCAGAATCAGGTCGAGGCTTTACTGCGGATAATAGAGTAAAACCTAACTTAACTACAGGTGGAGTTATGGCTTTAACTACAGGACTAAATAATGAAACCATCTTACTTTCTGGTGGCTCTGTAGCTGGTGCTGTACTGTGCGGTGCCACACTTCTTCTACTAGAATGGGGAATCATCCTGGGAAATGACCCTAACATATATGGTCCTACCTCTATTTCTTATTTCACAAGGGGTACTAGTAAAAGGTCTGGTGATATATATCCTAATCCACAATGGGGCTACGGCATATTAAATCTTCAAGGCTCTTTTGAAAACCTTAGATCATCTCCATTAATTAGACCTTATGATGGACTCAATACTCAAAACGAGAATAACCTGCCATCTGATTTTTATATAAGAATGCCTAAAGAATTATATGTAAGAATAGATGATTCTATAGACATTATAGAGTAAGCGTTGAAACCACTGGATCTTATAAAGCTAAAAAGACCGCTAACTAAGAATATTAAATTACTCAGTTAGCGGTCAACCCTTAATATCTATTCAATTACAACTTCTATCTCAGTCTACTCAATCAAACTTACATTAAATCATCTTTTAAACACTTATTCTCTTATTAATTTAATGTACGTGTCAAGCTGGTTTTCTTCTAAATTTCCAATTAAATCTACAAACAAATCTAAATTTCCATTTACTTCATATTCCTCAAGGGCATTATAGTAATTAAGACGATCTTCCTTTGCAATTGAAACAGGTAAAAATCCATGTATCATTAGCTGATAATTCATTATAAGACGTGATGTTCTTCCATTACCATCAATAAAAGGGTGAATTCTTACAAATTCTGCATGTGTCCATGCTGCTAGCTCAATTGGATTCATATCTTGTTTATATTGAAGATCTGTAAAGAAATTCTTAATTTGAAAATACATATCATTTCCTGCTGGAGGAACATGACCTGCTCCACTAATTCTGACCTCTTGATTTCTATAAATTCCACCTTGAATTATACCAGCAATTAGTATTTCATGAATATCTTTCACAATAGTTTCATCAAGTAGCTTTATCTCCTCAATACACTTTTTCACATAGCCATATGCCTTTTTATGATTAACAACTTCATAAATTTCTCTAAGCTCCTTGCCACCAATTGAGATTCCATCTTCTAGTAACACTTTTGTTTCCATAAGGGTTAAAGTATTGCCCTCAATTGCAGTAGAGTTATGTGTAAAAGTTAGCTCAAAATCCTTATCATAAGAAGTTAATGTTACTTCATCAATCTTATTTTTTCCCGCCTCATATCTATTCTTTTTATCTAGGATTCTTTCATAATTCATATAGTACCTCCCGATATTCTGGTATATTACTATTATTATCTACTATTTATCATATATAGTTTATCATTTAATTATAATTATTTCCACGTATTAACCAAGACATACTATATTTAATTAATTTCCTACAGGAATAGCTAGTTCAACATTAGTAGGTTTATTAATTAAAATAACACCTTGAAAATAATCTGTTGTAACTCCTTTATTACTATAAAATACTTCTTTTTCAACCATCGCACTATCATAATAAGTAAACACTGTAGGTGTAAACTCTTTTGAAAATGTGCTTTTTCTATTATTTAAATCTATAAATATATCTTCTCCTTCATATTTAGAACCATTAAGTATTTCTCTCAATTCATAGCTTATACTAAAATATTGAGTAGGTGAATATGATTGAAATTGAAAAATTGTTCCATCTCCATATATAGTATTAATACTATATACCTTATCCTTTAATTTATCATCTTCACCCAAATAAGCTGCTAAAAATTTAACACCATTAATTTCTTTTTGATAAGCATGTTGAACTCCATAATGCATATAGCATTTATCCATTTTAAAATACTCATCTAACTTCTTAAAGTTTTCATAAGTATACTTATCTCTAGTTTCATACCACTCCTTATCAGAGTATACATTTGCAGCAGTTATGAAATTAAAGTCTTGTGAATTTTTAATATTATTTAATATAAAGGAAATACTAAACAGATTCCCACCTAATGCTTCCTTATAGCTTTTATTGTTTTCATTTATTGTATCACTTATTTCTTTTACGGCACTTAATATATTTTTTATATTTTCTTCTCCACCCCATCCATGAACATCACTTATAATACACTCTGTAATTTGTTTCTTGAAACTATTTAAGGCAGTAATTTGCTCTTTGCCTAATTCAGGATTATCTTCTATAAGTAAATCAATATACATTCCAGTGGCTTCTGAATTTTCAATGGAGTCTACTCCCTTTATTATTATCTTTTTATCTTGTGGAAGACCTTTATTTTTTGCATGAAGCTTTTTTAGATACTCTATATATGAAACATTATTAAATTTAGATTGCCATATATTTGAGAAATTCTTTAATAATTCTTCATCTCCTGTTTGAATATATTTATTAATAATTTCGCCTTCTGCATATCCCATTTCTAATAATAAATATCTACAATCCCAATTATCAATCAAATAACTAGCAAATTTATACTGAACATCTGCGTTTTCATTAGCTCCATGAACCTCATTTGTAAATACAACCTTCTTATCTTTTATATCTTCCTTTAGAAAGTTTAAATCAGAGTAATCCTCATAATTCTGTAAATTTAATTCATCAGCATTCTTTTGCACATATTGTTTTTCACTGATAGGCCTTATATAAATAATAGTTCCCCCTAATAAACCCATTATAATAATTAGTAGTACAATGACTTTTTTCACTTTGCTCATAATTTAATCCCCCAAAAACATCTGTTGGTGTAATTTCTTTTACACTTCTTTGATTTGCTATATTAGTTGCAAAGGCCTCTTGATTATTACTTGACCAAATAACACTTGGCTTTCAATAAATATATAGAAATTATACCATATATTTCATCAAGCTATGTATTTTGTGGAAAATAAAAGAGACTAGAATTTAATCTAATCTCTTAAGTTACTTTTCATTAATGACATCTATCACATGGGTCATTCTTTCCACTTTCTTGTAGTGTTCCCTCTAAAATAGTTTTACTTCTAGATAAAGTAGAACAACTCTTTGTAGTATGATAGCTATTTCCATTAGGTGTCCAATATACTTTCCCTGGACTGCTTGTACTATCTGAATTATTGATAGTAGTATTTGTATTATTAGAATTTGAGTTGTTAGATGAAGTATTCGTTTCTAAACTTGCATTATATTCATCAGGATTCACATTATCAAATTCATCATTAATTACATTGCCATTAATTGTATAATTGTAGCTGTAGTGACTTGGTATCTGCGTAGTTGTATTTGGATAAGTTATTATTGCAACAAACTCTGTACAACCTCCAGCATCTCGAATAACCTTTTCCATATAAGCTTGGTCACCATGCCTATTAAGGATACTATTCTGAGGAGTTATATTGTATGCATTAGAAACTCCACCAAGTGAATCAGCTATAACATGTCCCTCATCCAAGGTCCTACTTTCAACTCCTGGCACTTTTGCTTCATCTTGATAATATCTTCCACTTGAATTAACAGGCTCTGTTGAATCATCTTGTAAGATTATCCCCTTTGCCATTACTTTAACTAGTTGACCGTATTCATTAGTAAAAGCATAATATTCTCTATCTCCAAATCCTATGTCAACTACAACATTAGGTTCCCTGTGTCCAGATAGATTTCCACCATCAACTACTATCAGCTTATATCCTGAAAATATATCTTCTGTGATAACAGATGAAGATTCTTTCTTTGATTCATCCTTTAAATTACTTGCAGTTGATTTATCCACTGAAGTATCTTCAATTTTATTCTCTTCTTTAGCTTCAATTTTATTACTTGCAATATTTTGTTGATTTTTTGTATCTTTTGGCATCATGGTCATGCCAAAAATTAAAACAGCACATAGTATTCCAATTAAGCTTGACAAAAATTTCTTCATTTCTAAAAAATTCCCCCTAATCATCTTCAGTTCACTATTATTTTACCATCCAGGCATGGATAAAGCTACTTACATTAGTTTTTTATGTTAAGATTATTTCTATTTATCTACATAAACTTCATAACTTATGAATATGTTACACTTATAACCAACCTTTCCATATACCTATAATCCCTTATCTGTTATAATTAACCTATTGGTAATAATTTAAATATATATTAATTAAAGGAGATCCCTATGAAATATAGAAATTTTTATGAATTTGAAGAATACTATTCAATACTCTTCTCTGAAAAAAAGTATGATGAAGTTTTAAATATACTCCTTCATGCAAATAAACTTTTACCAAAGGATGAATATGAAGAAAATCTATTTGAACTTATCATCGATGAATCTAGGGTATATACTGAAACCAATAATAGTGAGAGCTGTATTAATCTTATAAAAAAATCACTTGAAAAAGGTTATCCATTTCCCTTACACTGGCCAAACTTTGATTTATTAAGAAACCACCCTGAATATGAGTCTCTTAATAATTTAAATACAAAGCTACTTCACCAAGCTAAAGAAAATTCTAAGCTAGAATATGAAGTTCACCTTCCAAAATCTTATGATCCAACAAAAAAATATCCATTATTCCTTTGCTTACATGGTGATGGATTTCATTGCAATATAAAAAATACTAGCTGGTATTGGAAGCCTGATGCACTTTTAGAAAAAGGATACATAGTTGTATATCCTCAATCATCACAAATGTATTTCCATAATAGCTTTGGCTGGCTTACTGATCCCACTCTATCAAGAAAAGAACTGATAGATTGCTATGAGCAATTATTATTAGACTATTCCATTGATGAAACTTGTGTATTATTTGGAGGTTTCTCTGGTGGTGCAACTACCTCTATTGATATGGCTTTTCATAACACTATTCCAATAAAAGGAGTTATTGCATTATGCCCTGGTGATTACTTAGATATCGTCGGACTTGAAGATACAAAGAAATTAGCAGAAAGAAAAACAAAAATAGTTATTCTTGAAGGGGACCAGGACACTGACCAAGTTGTTCAGCATCTCTTAAAGATATTTAAGGAAGTTGGACTTGCCCATGAATACCATATTAATAAAGGAATTGGACACTGGTACCCAGAAGATTTAGATGAAAAAACTTTAAAGGCAGTGGAGTTTATAGTTAATAATTAATTGTGGTGTGTCTATATCTTGTGGTGCTTATATTAATTTATATAATGTGGTTAGAGCAAGCTTTAAGCAGGTGGTGATGACCATCACCTGTATCAGGCTTTTGTTGCCTTCTTATTCATAATCATTTCAATTTGATTTTCGAAAAGCTGTAAATACAATTAATCAATTCTATGTCTGCCTCCTTATTTTTTTCTTTGAGATCTAAATTTATCCTAATTTAAGCTATTCTTAAATCCTGTTTTGTAGACAAATGTAATTTGTGTAGCGTCTTTATTTCCATATTCATCAATTCCACCTATAATAATTTTTTCTACTATACTTTCAAAAACATATATAAATTATAAATCAAGAAGAGAATTAATTTTTTATCGAAGGCTTTTAATGATCTTAAGATACCGCATAAACTTCAATACAAATAGATCTAATTACACAAACATCTCTAATCTTGCACAAAAGTTTACCCATCCTAACCAAAACGTCCCTCAAATCTAAAGTTTGAGGGACATACAACACTCTTCAATATATAATTAAAAATCTTCAATATCATTTAAATTAAACTTTTTATTTGTTTAAGTGGATATTTTTAACTAGCATCATAATTCATTTTCATAACACAACTGTCCGCAAGCAGCACTAATTTCAGAACCAAATTGTGCTCTAACAGTTACACTAATACCTGCTTTCTTTAGTATACTACAAAATTGCTTGATAGCACTTGAAGGTTGAAATTTAAAAGTTGTTTTGTCCGTAGAATTATAAGGTATCAAATCAATGTGATATAAATTCTCCCATGAACCACGATTTTTCAATAAACCTATAACTGCCCCTGCATGTTCTTTGGAATCATTAATTCCTTCAAGCATAATATAAGCAATAAACACTCGTCGTCCCGTATGAATGATATGTTCATCTAATGTCTTCATTACCTCATTCAATGGAAATCTTTTATTTATAGGCATTAAATCGCTTCGTTGACTTTCAAATGGTGAGTGAAGTGAAAAAGCCAGATTCACTTGTGGAAATTCTTTGGTCAATCTTTGAATTCCTGGTATAATGCCAATTGTTGAAATAGTAATTCTTCGTTGACTTAACCCAAATAAACTTTGATCAGTTAAAATTTTTACTGCATCAAACAACTCTGGATTTGCAAGAGCCTCACCCATTCCCATAAATGAAATACTATTCAATCTATGGTCATTAAAATAGAAATAAAGTAATTGGTCAGTTATCTCATCGGCAGTAAGATTACGTTTAAATCCAGCACTTCCTGTTGCGCAAAAACCACATCCAAAGCCACATCCACATTGGGAAGAAATACAAAACGATTCCCACCCCTGTTTATACTTTAGTCCAACAGCTTCTATTCTTTCTCCATCAGTCAATTCGAATAACAATTTTTGAGCTTGCTTAGAATCTTGTGAAAAAACAGGTATTACACTAGATACATTACTTCCAAACTCATTTACTAAAGCTATCTTTAACACTTTTGGTAGTATATGCATATCATCAAAACTATCTATTTTTTGATGGAAAATAGCTTTTGTAAGCTGCTCATATCTATAATCAGGTAATTTTAGATTTGATATTATTTGTTTCATTTTTCCATACTTTGTTTTTGTATATTTCATATAGGCCTCCTCCTCACTATTAATAGTTAAGAAGCAAAGCCAGTATAATTAGCGACTTATACTACTCCATGCAAGCGTCGCTCAAAACATCTGGCTTTGCATGGAGCCTATTGTGTGTTACTTGTATATTCCCATTAAACATATTAATTTCCATTTCTACTTTTACAATTTTATTATTTTTGTTGCAACATTTTCAGAAAATACACTATCATGCTCAACAAACAAAATTGTAGGTTCATGTTCAATTAACAATTTCTCAATCTGCATACGAGAAATGACATCAATAAAGTTCAATGGTTCATCCCAAATATACAAATGTGCCCATTCACACAAACTTTTAGCAAGCAATACCTTTTTCTTCTGTCCTCCACTAAAATCCTCGATATTCTTTTTGAACTGTTCTCTTGAAAAATCAAGTTTTCTAAGCATCGCTTTAAATAAACTCTCGTCAATACAGTGTTTATCTGCATAATCAGATAAGTTACCATATAAATCTGAAGTATCTTGGGAAACATAGGAAATGATTAACTTATTATTCTTTCTTACAATTCCACTATGGGGGATGTCTTCTCCATAAATTAATTTCAATATACTTGATTTTCCGCTGCCATTCTTTCCTTGAATAGCAATTCTTTCACCTTGCTCTATAGTGAAGTTTACTCCTTCACAGACAATTCTATCATCATATTCAATTGCAACATCTGTAAGTTCTACAAGCTTTTTATCATGGAAAGTAAGCGGTACTATTTTTAAGCTTTCATTAGATTCAATATTTTTAAGAAGCTTTGATTTTTCCTCAATCATGTCTTGTTGTCTAGCTTCTATATTTTTAGCACGCTTCATCATTTTTGCAGCTTTATGTCCAACATATCCTTTATCTAATTTACTTCCAGAATTAGTAGTTCCATGCTTGCTGCTTTCAACGCTATCTGACCACGTAGATGTACGTTTTGCCGAGCTAGAAAGTCTGTTAATATCCTTTTTCAATTTTTCGTTTTCTGCTAACTCAAAACCATCTTGTAATTCTTTGTTTCTCCACCATGAAGAAAAATTTCCTTTTTGTATTTCAATATTAGTTTTATTAATAGACAAGATATGGTCAACACAATTATCCAAAAAAGATCTATCATGTGAAATCAGAATAAATCCTTTCTTTTTTTTCAAGTAATTACTTAGTTTTTGCCTAGCTTCAGCATCCAAATGATTGGTAGGTTCATCAATAAGTAAGAAGGAGTTCTCTTTCAAAAACATAGCAGCCAACAATGCTTTTGTCTGCTCTCCTTTAGATAGTGTATAAAATTGTCTATATAAAGCATCGTAGTCCATATCTAACAAAGATAATTCTTTTACTATTTCCCAATCCATTGAATTTGGACTAATCTCCCTTATGACATCTATAGTGAAATTGCTTTGCTCCTGCACCTCATAAGGAAAATATTCAAATATCACATCAGCCGAAATGTTTCCATTATATTCATATTTTCCAAGCAAAAGATTTAGAAAAGTAGTCTTTCCCCTTCCGTTTCTTCCAGCAAATCCTAATTTCCAATCGGTATCAATTTGAAAACTTACATTTTCAAAAATATTATTATAGCTACCTTCATAAGCAAAGGTTAGGTTTGTAACATTTATTAAAGACATATTTTTGTCCTCCTCTGTATTTAATAGTATAAATAACAAAATCGGAACAATAGGCGACCTTGTTATTACTCCATATAAGTGTCGCCTGCAGTATCCGACTCTATATGGAGATTATCATGTGTTAGCAAAGTGTCTTTATTTATCATAATATTATTTATCCTCCTTATTCGAATTATTTATAAAAAAAGTAAGAGCCGCAAGAATTAATTATTCTTACAGCTCATAAATATACGTAGTTAAGCTAATCATTATAGCATAACACAAGTGTATATATTAAGAGAAAAAAGAATAACTTTCTTGCATAAGTACAACAAAACAAACAGAATGCACCTGTTTATCTTTGTATTAAATGTACTTTAAATATTAGCAAGAAAAATTAATCATTTTTTCACCTCAAATTTCAATTTTTTTATCATTATACTATTATACATCTAAAAAGTCAATCAAGAGTGAATTAAGAAAATTTATTTTTTCTCTATCTTCACTACGGTCTCAACACTTTAGTTTTCTTCATACTTTTCTAAAACTTCCTTAAACCATTTAGGGGCATTGAGCTCTTTCCATATAAGCTTCCCACCACTAAAAAGGCTATTTCCAGCTCCATTAACGCCAGCAAATATTGTATAACTAGGTATACTAATTACCTATTATCCTTCTCTGTTCTCTTTGTAATACTACATTAGCTAAATTCATGTAAAAATCTTGTTCTTCTCTTGTTTTAGTTTTTTTGAATAATTCCTTTAATTCACTGTATGAATAGGTTAGAAATATATCATATAAAGTTTCCTTTTCTGTATTCATTTCAATCTCCTGTATTCTTTAATTACTTTCAATATAACGTGTCACTTGCTCTCCACATTTTTTACATTTTCCTTTTAAGATAATGCCATATGGACCATCATCATGAATTATGAATCCATCTTTTAAAATAGTTACACCACAATTAGGACAAAATACATTGGCCATTAATATATTTCTTCCATGTTCAGGAATAGCTTTCCACTTCTTAATTGCACTTAAGTTCGAAACAGTACCTTTTTTAGTATCTCTGTTCATCACTATAATTTCCTTTATAATATGCATCATTACATTTACAGCATCTTGCTCTTTATATTTAATTCTAGCACAACTTTTGCCTAGTGATGTAGAAGGTATTTCTGCTTTAAAGATTTCTAGGACTCTTACTTCATCTGTATAAAAAGAAAAATAATTTTTCTGCGATGCAAAAGCAATATAAAAATTATGACCCTTATAGGTTAGCATCTTGTAATCAAAACACTCTTGTAATTGAGTTTCTTCTCTCATAAATATTACAAGCTTCTCTAGCCATTCCCTTTTTATACCCTGAAATTGATTAACATATTCATATATTGTATTCATTATATTACCCCATATCTCTGATTAGTATTTATCTCATTGTATACTAAACTAATCATAATTTAAACCTTCATCTAACACATCATGCCTTAGCACGATTAATCTGTTCTACGCATTTCTGTACCGCCATAATTAATTACACATTCTCTCTATATCCTTTGCACTGGAGTGTGTACTTTTACCTTGAGAGCACAGTGTTGTACTCACACGACAATAAGTTGTATCCATATATTGGTTCTTCTATTATTTCTCATAACAAAACCTCACCCTATTTTTGACTACTTATCTTTTGAATATGACCATTTATATGATAAGTAGTAAAAACCAAGGTTTTATTTTATGCACTACTTTTAAATTTTGCACCAGAAATGGCTATTCTCTAAGGTTCTAAATTTAAAAATACTTTTGCGTATTAATATCCCCCCTGTGTTTAAATCAAAAAAATCACCCTCAGAAAACCTTTCTGAAGGAGAAAAAACACACTTTATTTTGTTGTTGTTAATGCCTTAAATCATTGATATTACTAGACTTTATTAGATAGCTTAACACCCGCCTCAGCAGTAGTCTCCTACCAATCATCCGTCGCTTCGCTCGGATTCTTGGGGAGCCCTTGCATGGACATTCGTAATGCTTAGTTCGTCCCGTTGGTCCTTGTTAGCCTAACGACTGTCTCAACATGCGGCGTATGCGGGAACATATCCATAACTTTCACCTTTTCCACTTTATATCCATTAGCAGTTAATACCTCTAAATCTACTGCTAGTGTTTTAGGGTTACAGGATACGTAGATTATTTCTTTGGCATCAAATTTTATTACGTAGTCTAGGGCTACTGGGTGTACTCCTGGTCTTGGTGGGTCTAGGATTATTATGTCTGGTTTTTCGGTTACGTTTTTTATGGTTACTGCTACGTCTCCTGCTATGAATTCACAGTTGTTTAGGCCGTTGATTTTAGCATTTTCTTTTGCAGCTTCTACGGCTTCTTCTATTAGTTCTATGCCTACTACTTTTTTTGCTTTTGGAGCTACTATTTGTCCTATGGTTCCTGTTCCGCAGTATAGGTCAAAGACTACTTTGTCTTCTGATTCTCCTATGAAGTCTCTTACTATAGAGTAAAGCTTCTCTGCTCCTTTAGTGTTAGTTTGGAAGAAGGCAAAGGGATTTATTTTAAATTTTAATCCTAGAAGATTTTCTATTATATAGTCTTTTCCATGTAGTATTTCTACAGAGTCTGCTTGCACTACATCTGATAGAGAGTCATTTAAGGTATGGATTATTCCTGTGAGTTCTCCTTTTAGGTTTAATCCTTTTAAAGCATCTACAAAGGCTGTGAAGTCATATTCTACTTGGGTAGTTGTAACTATGTTAACTAATATTTCTCCAGTGTTTATAGCTTTTCTTACTACTAGATTTCTTAAAAAGCCTTCATGTTTTAAGATTCTATAATAAGGAAGGTTTTCTCCTCTGAAGTGGTTTATGGTTGCATTTATTATAGCTCTGAAGTCTTCATCTACTATTTGACAGTTATGTACTGATACTATGGCAAAGCTTTTTCCTTTAGCATGCATTCCTAGGGTTAGTTCTCCACCTTTTTCAAAATCTCCAAAGGTGAATTCCATTTTATTTCTGTATTCATAGTGAAGTGGGCTGCTTTCTATTCCTAGGTACTCATAATCTGTTATACCCTTATTTGCTAAAAGTGCCTTTACTTGTTCTTCTTTAAATTTAAGTTGAGTGTCTAGTGATAAGTCTCCTTGGCTACATCCTCCACAAATTCCAAAGATATCGCAGGCTGGCTTTACCTTGTAATCTACATCTTCTAAAACTTCAAGAAGTTTAGCTTCTACTCCATTGGAATTTTTTTTAGTTACTCTTGCTCTAACCTTTTGCCCGGGCAATGCACTTTTTATAGCTACTTTTTCTCCTTCATGGAAGGCAACTCCCTTTCCTGGAAATTCTGTACCCTCTATGATAAATTCATATTCTTTTCTCTTTCTCATTTTTATCTCCTTATCTAATAAAATTCTATGTTAATTTTAATTTTTTATTTTAAAATAATTTCATTTATTAGGTATACTTTTAAGTTTTATTAAAGTAATTTTACCCTCTATTTGGGGGCTTAAAATATGACTCTGAAAATCACAAAAACCTCTGAAACCCGCATGAACAGAACAAATAGTTTCCTAGTTATATAGGTATATTGTTTTATTGTTCCCTATTTAACTATTTTACTATATCTATAGGTTCATAGTTTTCTAGATATATTGTTCCCTAGTTAAATAGGTATATGTTTATTTGAAATTACCTAGTTTATTATATATTATCCCCCAGATTTTATCTAGGCTTTTATGGTATATCCCTAGGAATTTTAAAGCTTCTCCTTACACTCAATGTGGCAACTCTTAGTATTGTGGTATATATGTGGCTTAATTGACATAAAATATAGGAAGTTGATATAATGGTTAAAACTGTGGAAAACTTTGAGTTAACTTTTAGAATATCTTTAAAGGGGTGAGGTTATACTGTGAGATCTAAAAAAGAAAATACTAAGGCACTAATAGTTGATAGCTTTAAAAAGTTAATGACTCAACATTCCTTTGATAAGATAACTATAAAAATGATTACTGATGAGGCAAAGTTAATAAGACCCTCCTTTTATAACCACTTTGCTGATAAGTATGAATTACTTGAATGGATTTGTTATAAGGATATATTTGAAGGTGCAACCCTTCTTATAGATAATAAAATGTTTAATGAGACAATTCTATTTATTCTTACTAGGATAGAAAATAATAAAGAGTTTTATGTTAAAGCTATGAAAATAGAAGGACAAAATTCCTTTGAGAGTATAATATATAAATTTCTTCTTAAGATGTTTGAAGAATTATTTTCTGTGCTAGATATAGAAAATATGAATTTTGAAGGAATTCTCACCGCTTCTGAAATTGCTAATTACTATTCTAGAGGTCTAACCTATTTTTTAATTACTTGGCTTAAAAAAGGTGTACAAGTTCCTGCTCATGAGTTAGCTGAAAAATATTATTTACTACTTTCTAATTCCTTAGAAGATATTGTATTCAAGCCATTATAAAAAGTTATGGGCTTTAACAAAATATCTTACTAATCTTATATAAAATATTGAAGATGCACTTTAATATTATTGTTAGCGAATGCCATTTGCAGGGATATTAGATTTACTTAGTATTTATGAATGGTAAAATCGTTAAGCAACACAACTTGTTTGAGTGTATACGAGTTGTTGTGTTGTAGATTTTACCTTGAATAAATGCTTTAGTAAATCAATATTCCGAAACGGCTGAGCGTTAATAATATAAGTGCTTATTCAATATTTATTTAGATTAGCTTATTTTGTTAAAGCCCCTACTTAACCTATCATAAAACAATTAAATAGATTTGTTTTAAAGCAACTACATAAGTTGCTTTTTGTTTTTTTTGATATACATTTAGGGCGAAGTGTATTTTTACATAAAAATCTACATTGGCTATAATTTAAGAAAACAGATTATGAAAGGAAGATGCTTATGAGTGTTCTGGAAGTAATCATAGTATCAATAGGATTATCTTTAGATGCATTTACAGTGACAGTATGTACAGGTGCAACTCAACCTTATCTTAAAAAGCGTATGGATTTTATTGTTGGCCTTGCATTTGGGGGAATACAAGCTATTATGCTTACTATTGGAATGATGATTACCAAGTTTCCAGTAAGCTCAATTTATTCTGAAACTTTTAAATCCATCAATCAATGGTTTTCTGCAATTATTTTTATTTTCTTAGGACTGAAGATGATAAAAAATGCACTTACTATTAAATCCATCAATGAGCAAAGGGAAAGTTTTAATTATAGAAATATTTTTTCCTTAGCCTTTGCAACTAGTTTGGATGCTTTAGTATTAGGAATTGGCTTTGCTCTACTGCGCACTGAAATTATTATAGATATGTTTATCATATTTGTAATAACAGGGATTTCATCTATTATTGGACTAAGGGTAGGCTACCGTGTGGGTGATAAGTACAGAGTTGCAGTTAATATCTGTGGTAGCGTTATATTACTTATTATGGGAGTAAAAATGATACTTTCTTACTTTAAAATTATTTAAAATGGGGGTTGGCTTATGTTAAATGTAAAATATAAAATTGAAAAGGTTGCTTTAAAGCAGGGACTTGGATACTTAAAGAAAAATCCTGAGAAAAACTTTGAGAAAATTGTTCATTGGTTAAGGAAGTTTGATACAGAAAATTTATATACTCCTCAATATGATGCCGTTGAAGGATTTTTAAAGGAGAAGGATAATAACTGGGTAGAGCTTATGACTAAATTAGCCAAAGAAGTGAATCCTCATATTTTAGAGACTGTGTTTAGTAACTTTCTTCTTAATTCTTCTATTAGAGGTTGGAGTGAATCTAGGAAAAAATCTAAGGAATATGGATATGAAATTCCCTTTACTTTACTTATAGACCCTACTACTGCTTGTAATAAGAAATGTATTGGTTGTTGGGCTGCTGATTATAACAAGGCTTTAAATTTAAGCTATGATGAATTAGATAGTTTACTTATTCAAGGTAAGGATTTGGGTATCTTCTTTTATATAATGACTGGTGGTGAGCCTTTAGTTAGAAAGAATGATATTTTAAAACTAGCTAAGAAACATAATGATTGTGTGTTTATGATATTTACTAATGGAACATTAATTGACCAGGCTTTCTGTGAAGACCTATGTGAAGTTGGAAATATAGTTCCTACTATTAGTGTTGAAGGTTTTGATGATGCTACTGATGCAAGACGTGGTAATGGTTCCTGGAAGGATATTACTCGTGCTATGGCTCTTATGAAAGAAAATAGAGTTCCTTTTGGATTCTCAACTTGCTTTACAACTAATAACTGTGATAGCGTTTTATCTGAAGAATTTATAGATATGATGATAGATATGGGTGCTTATTTCTCTTGGTACTTCACCTTTATGCCTATAGGATGCAAAACAGATACTTCCTTAATGGCTAATCCTGATCAAAGAGAAAAACTTTATCGTACTATAAGAGGTTGGCGCTCAACTAAACCAATCTTTAATATGGATTTCTGGCACGATGCTGAATATGTTGGTGGTTGTGTGGCTGGTGGAAGACGATACTGCCATATTAATGCTAATGGTGATGTGGAACCTTGTGTATTCTGCCACTACTCCAGTGCTAATATAAAGGAAGTTCCTTTAATTGAAGCTTTAGGACAGCCACTGTTTATGGAATATCAAAAGAATCAACCTTTTAACAATAATCAATTTAGACCTTGCCCAATTCTTGATAATGCTCCAAAGATTGCAGAAATGGTTAAGGCTTCTGGGGCTAAGTCTACAGAGTATGTAGATCCTGAAAATGTAGAAGATTTAGTAGCTAAAACTATAGACTATGGTGAAACTTGGGCTAAGAGAGCAGAACCACTATGGGAAGAAAATTTAATGTGTAAAAATAAATAAAAACAACTATATAAAATGGATTTTCGCTAATAAACTAATCTAAGATAAGTGTTGAGCATGCGCAAACAATAATATAAAGTGCAAGCTCAGCATTCTATATAAGATTAGTAATATATTTGCGAAAATCTTTTTTTATTTTTAATTTAGTAAAATTCTTATAATCCCAATATTCATTGACACTAATTCTAAATGTATTTACAATTATAGTATCTATAATATATATTTTACAAAGGTTGTGAATACATAACTAATAAACTATATTATATTTATTTTAATCTTTATTTAAAGGAGATATTTATGAAACGAAAATTTTTAAACTTAAAATCCTTAATACTTGTTATTGTATTAGCATTTACCACAAGTTTCTTTAACACATCTGCTAATGCTGAATCCAATATACTTGACTCCCCTGAACTTTTATATGCAACTAATGATGCTAAAAATGATATAAATACATCTAAAAAGAGTTCTAGTGATTCACTAATTCCTACCCGTTCTCAGCTTATGTGGGTAACGGATAATGCTGATGTATTGCCTGATAGTAGTATAAAATATATAATCACAAGAAACAAGAAGTTTACTGAAACTAGTGATGCTGAAATCTCAGTGTTAACTATTGAAAATTTACCAGAAGGTAATGACATAGAAACCTATGCTTATAAAGTTTTTGATGAATGGGATATGGACTTAAAAGAAAAAAATAATGCAGTATTACTTCTTATTGTTTCTGGTGAAAATAAGACTTTCATTGCTACAGGTACTGGTTTAAAAAGTGCTTTAACGGATTCAACAGTCTATAAATCTATAGAAAAAAAGTTTGCTACATCCCTAAGTACCCATAATAATAAGTACAATCTTAGCAATGTGGTATCAAGCTTAGCTACTAAGATTGATACTATTGATAAAAATAATTCTTATGATATAAATAATACTTATAATAAAAGTAATTCTGATAACTCAGGCGTACCTTTTATGAAATATTTAGGAATAATTTTACTTTTTGCATTTTTATTTTTTTATTTTTTAAAACGTGTTTCTAAATCTTCTATTTATAAAAATTATAGGAAAAAGAACAATGTTAAAACAACTTCTTCTGCTAAAGAATTGCCTTCTTCTACCGATGAAATAATCTCTTCTGGTGATGAAGCTGTAGATGTTATTATTGCTGAAGGACTTGCTTATCTTAATCAAATTAAAAAGGCAAATGATGAAATTCCTGATGAGAAGATTACTAATCAAATTACACGTATGGAAGTAGCTACTGACAAGATTTTTAGATACATTGCAAAACATCCTGAAGATGCATCTCAAATAAGTAAATTTATGAGCTATTATTTACCTACACTTTTAAAACTATTGAATTCATATATAAGTTTAAATGGACAATGTATTAAAGGTGGTAACATATCTACTACCATAGAAAATATTGAAGGCATTCTTTCTACTATAGCGGATGCCTTTGAAAAACAATTAGATAATCTATTTGCTGATGATGCTCTAGATATATCTACTGACATTAAAGTACTAGAGGCTATGCTTGTCCAAGAAGGTCTAACTAGTGATGGTTTTATGAAATAATTTGTTTCATATAAATTTTTTCAAATTATACGTGTTTAAATTTTATGCTTACTTAAGTATAGAGAAATATATTTATTTTAATATCAAGGAGGATAATTAAATGACAAATACTGAAAACAAAGATATATTATATACAAATTCTAATACATCAAATATAGTTCCTTCACTTACCTTAGATACTTTTACTGAGGCAACTCCTGAAGTTAAACCACAACTAGCTCCAGATGTGGAACCTGAAGTTCTTGATGATAGCTCATTAAGTGATGATGAAAAGAAAATTGTAAGTGATTTTGCAGAAAAAATTGATATTACTAATACAAATATGATCCTTCAATATGGAGCTGCATCTCAAAAAAAAATAGCTGGATTCTCTGAAAGTGCTCTTAAAAATGTTCGAACAAAGGACTTAGGTGAAGTTGGAGATATGATAACTAATTTAATTGGTGAACTTAAAGACTTTAATACTGAAGAAAAACCAAAGGGTATCTTTGGAATATTTAAAAAAGCAGCTAATAATATATCAAATCTTAAAACTAAATATAATAAGGCAGAAGTAAATGTAGATAAAATATGTAATGTTTTAGAAGGACATCAAATTCAGCTATTAAAGGATATTGCCATGTTAGATGAAATGTATAGTATAAATCTAGTATATTTTAAAGAACTTTCTATGTATATCCTTGCTGGCAAGAAAAAACTTGAGGAAGTTCGTAAAGTAGTGTTACCCCAATTAGTTGCAAAGGCTAATACATCTAATCTACCTGAAGATTCTCAAGCTACTAATGACATGGCTAATCTTTGTGATCGTTTTGAGAAAAAAATTCATGATTTAGAACTTACTCGTGTAATATCTATTCAGATGGCTCCTCAAATTAGATTAGTTCAAAATAATGATACTCTTATGGCAGAAAAGATACAATCTACCTTAGTCAATACTATTCCTCTATGGAAGAGTCAAATGGTTATTGCCTTAGGTGTTGCTCATTCTCAACAAGCAATGGCAGCTCAAAGAGAAGTTACAAATATGACTAATGAACTATTACGTAAGAATGCTGAATCATTAAAAACAGCTACTATTGAAACTGTAAAAGAAAGTGAACGTGGAATTGTAGATATTGAAACTTTAAAACACACTAACCAAACTCTTATATCTACCCTAGATGAAGTAGTTAAAATCCAAGAGCAAGGCCGTCAAAAACGTCAAGAGGCTGAACTTGAAATTGGACGTATGGAAGGAGAGCTTAAGAAAAAGCTTCTAGATATTCGTTATTAATTTAAATTCTATTCTGTTTCTTTTTCTTCCTTTTCCCCTTATAATATAAGAGTAGATTATGCTTCATAAATTTATAATATATTCTTTAATATGAAGCTTGTAAAAATTAAATTTCTGGAGGAATTATGAATACACTTACTTTTATTTTTTTATGCTTTGCAGGTTTTCTGGCAGCCTTTGTAGATTCCATTGCTGGTGGTGGTGGGATAATAAGCGTTCCTGCTTATATGATAGCTGGTTTGCCTCCTCACATGGTTCTTGGAACTAACAAGTTTACAGCTTCTATGGCCTCGCTTACTAGTTCTATTAATTTTATAAAGTCAGGTAACTGCAATTTTAAGTTTCTTAAAATAGTGGCACCTTTCACTTTAATAGGCTCTATTTTAGGAGTTAAGGCTGTACTTCTATTGGATGAAAGTTTTCTTCAACCTTTAGTTCTTGTGCTGGTTCTTGCCATAGGTGTTTATACATTCTTTTCTAAATCCATTGGGGAAAAGGATAATTTTAAGGGATTAAATAAAAGGAATATGACTATTTCTATAATCTTTGCTTTTTCACTAGGATTCTATGACGGATTCTTTGGACCTGGTACAGGCTCCTTTTTAATCTTTGGTCTTATTAATATTTTAGGTTTTAATTTTCTTAAAGCTTCAGCAAATGCTAGAGTTTTAAATTTTGTTAGTAATATTGCTGCTCTTGTTACCTTTGCCTTTAGTGGTAACATAAATTATCTAATTGGTATACCTGTTTGTGTATTTATGATATTAGGAGCTAAGCTTGGAACAAAGTTAGCTATTAATAAGGGTTCAAAGGTTATTAAGCCTATTTTTGTTACTATGTCCCTTGCGGTAGCTATAAAAATGTTATTACAACTATTCTAATATTAAATATTTTATATATTAGGAATAATTTTCTTTACAGGAACTTATCCTTAACCTATACTTATTAATGTGTGCTAAAAAGGAGGCTTTATGCTCATGTATTCATTTGTTGTTGTAATTATTATAATTATTATTGGATTTTTAGTTTGTAAGAGAAATTATAAAAATAGAGCTAGTCATATTAATGGCAACTTATTAGAGTATTGTTATCACATTGTTGTAGAATTTGAAAAACTTAACTTTGAACAACGAGGAAGGTTTAAGGATTCTCTTACTCAAAAGGAATCAGATCTATTTGATGGAATAATAACTAGAAGCATGATTTTAGGTAAGAATCTTAACATACTTCAAAGCCATATGTTTAATCTAGAGTCTATTATGAAAAAAATAAGGGCACAAAAAACTAATATAATGCAATAAAAAATATTTTAATAAATATTTAGATATAATTTCTCATATTATACATAAACTAAATGGGAATCTTAAGAAAGGAATGATATTATGAATTTAAAAAAATTAATAACAAATACTTTAGCTATTGTAGGTGCTGTTGTGGTTGTAGATAAAATTGTAAATGCCGTTTCAAACAAGAGCATAAAGTCTATAAGTGAGGCTCTTATGAAGGGTGATTTAAATGAAGATGAAGATAGAGATGAAGAATCAGACCTATGTCAATGTAGCTTCTTAGATGATGACTATGAAGAAAATCTAAATGCTTGTCACTGTGGTGAAGATTCTGAAATTGATTATGAAGCTTTCCCTGACATAAAACAATATGAAGATAGTGACGAAGGTGCTTTTCAGTATGCTATAAAAACTGAACCTATTACGGATACACCAAAAGAAGTATAATATGTATTAAAGTCCACCTTCCTTAAAAGAAAGTGGACTTTTTAATTATCTGTGATGTTTTTTATGATGTTTTTTGTTCTTCTTGCTCTTCTTCTTACTTGGATAACATTCATCATATTCTTTATAATCATAGTATTTCTTTTTATGATGTTTGTGTCCATAATCACAATTATTTAGATACATGTTTTGAAGTAAATATTCACACTTCATGCAGTTGCTCTTAGGCTGCACACATTCCTCACATACCTTATAACTTATTGGATCACGATTTTCTAATCTACGACGGTCTCCTTCATATTCTTCTCTTAGGATGTCATCATATACTGGTTTTTCATACCTATTACAATCATCATTTAAAACTATGTCTTGATTATCTTCTTCTCTTTCACATTTGCATTTTATAGGTTTTTTGTCCCATTCCTTTATAAATTCTGATTTATCCTCATGGTGTTCATATAGCTCATCATTATTATGGAAGTTATGATTTTCTAGATAATCATCATCTTTATAACTATTTTGGCCATTATAGTATTCTTTCTTGCAATGGTAATCATCCTTATTCCACTTATCATGTTTATCATGTTCGTCATGGTGTTCATGATGGTGATCACAATGCTCTTCATGGTGTTCATGATGTTCGTCATGGTGTTCATGGTGTTCTTCATTGCACTTCTTGCATTTTGGACAAATGTACTTAGATTTTTCTTCTAAGTATTCACAATCATCTTCACATCTATAATCCCTATTAACTTCATTAAGACCAAATTTATTCCTAGATTCTCTATTATCATAATATTTTTTATATGCTCTTTCAGCTTCTAATCTCTTCATATATAAAATATCATCAAATTCATCATCTGTTTCTACAAAATCGTCATAGATATCAAAATCTTCTTTTCTTTCAATAGGTTTAATAAATCTTTTTGCTAAACTATCTACAGGATCCTTAAATTCTACAGATTTTACATCAGCATGAGCTTCTACATCCCATCTGTTACTACATTGACATTCAGGTGAATTTTCATTATTAAATACTATCTCCCTGCCAAAGGTAACATTAGCACTAGCTCTCTCTTGTGAAAAATCTCCGTCGGTATCAAAGGCTTCAATAGACATTATATACCTTTCTCCTAGACTTGGTTTGTTAGCTAGTTTTAAAACATAGGAGTTAGCATCTCTGCCTAATGTAGTTACATAGTTGGAGTTTATGAATATATTATATCCACCTAAATCTATATCAGTATTTTTAGTCCAATTCATTCTTATTTCTTGGCCTGTTGCTACTGCTCTAAAGTCTCTTACACTTCTAGGTTGCGTTAATAAATCTAAATTTTCTGGTCCATAGTTTAAGTCTACTGGTGGATTTACTCCAGGCATGGTTCCATTCTCAGTAAATTGCCACATTCTCCATCTAGTCCATCCACCTTGATCCCTTGGATATGGAGGATTTGTTGGTAATTCTGGATACATAGCAATCCAAAGAGGCATATCTGCTAGAATAAAGCCTTTCTTAGTATGGTAGAAATTATTATATAAATCAATAAAAAATGCTCCAGTATATAACATCATTTTTCTTCTAGTTTTTCTTTCAAATCTCTTTCTAAATCTGTCTACCCAATCTAGTAATGCATCTGTAGATATAGATTTATCTAGTGGTGCTTCAATGTCAATTACAGGGAATAGATCTCCATATCTTCCTGGTCCATAAGCTTGTTGTAATATGTCTATAAATCCATCACATTGAACATCTGCGGTAGTTAAATCTGTGGAAGGTACTGCATAGTGATATGCTCCTGTTTTTACTCCCACATTTCTTAATCCGTTTACATACTCAATAAATTTTCTGTCTATTCTAAATCTACCAGTACCATAACCAGAACCACGTAAATAAGCATATGGGGTTTGTGTTGCAAGTAGAGTATAATTTACATCGCCCCTATATTCATTTAAATCAGGACCTATTATGTTACGACTAGTTTTATTTTGCATACTCTCCTCCGAAATTGAATGCTTCACTTATTATATTACTAGTCATATATCCAATGTGTTACAACATTTTTATTTGAATTTATATGATTTTTTTAAAATTACTCTCATTAGATTTTAATATATAGAACCTAATTATCTACTGATTCTTTACTTTAATTTCTCCACTCTGTAAGTTTACCTCATATATTTTATTGTTTAAGAAAATATTTTCATCCCTTCTATTATTTCCTGAATAGGTTATATAGAAAATTATGCTATTTTTATCTTTAAATAAGCTCTTGTAGTATGTGGTAACTCCTTTTACATATTTATCGGAATCTTTATTTTGAGTGTTTGATGCCTTTATATCTTTTATAAATTTAAAAACTTCATCTTTAATATAGTTATTAATTTTCATCTCTATATCCTTGTTTATCATATTTTCAATTTTAGGATAAGATAAATACTGATTAAAATCTTCACTACTTTCTTCATAATTTATTGTTTTTATTATTGGGGCTTCCACTTGAATATTTACTTTATTTAAACCTTTAGGAAATTTACTTAGAGGTATATAAAATTTAGGAATTCCTGCTACGTAGGGAGCAATTTCATATTCATCAAAATATATAACTAAGTCTTTATCTGTTAAGAAAAACTTTTGATTATAAGGGATTACATTTAGTTTATCTACAGCTTCTTTGAAATATAATTCAGGATTTTTATTTATAGTAGCTTTCACATTGTCTAAAATAATTTTATTATAATTCCTATTATTACCCAAGAAATCTTCAATGACTCCTCTATTTCCTGTATTTATATCAAAGTTAAAAGACTCATCTACTGATGATCCATGAGCTCCACCTGTATAACTATATAGGTTTAGTGTTATTGAAAGGATATTATTCTTATTATAAGTCACATTATTGTTTACATTAATTACATAGGGTTTTGTTTCTAACCCAACTTTTATATTATATTCATTGTCTCTAATAGATAGCTTTGTTATATATTCTTCAAAGTCATTAATTCTTTTTGATATCTTATTATTTATAATCCCTTCTGCTTCTTTATTTTTAACAATCTTTACAATGGGCCTATTGATATTTACAGATACATACTTATTAGAATATACCTTTTCCTCGTTTTCTATTGTGGCACCTTCTTCATCTTTCAGTATATTATTAACCATTCTTGGTAAAGATATCTCTACGGAATCAGGATCACTGTGTGTATCTATGGCAAATGCTCCATGAAAATTAGTAGTTAATAATAAAACTAAAATTAAATATATAACTTTCTTCATAACATTTCTCCCTTCTATAAAATATATTTTAAATAAAATAACTTTATATTAGTTTGCCCATATAAATCTTGTGTACACCTGTTAATTTTTAATAAAAAAATGCCTTAACCTTTAGTTAAGACATTTTTTCAAATTAATTTTTTATAATTTAATTCTTAATTTATTTAATATAGTACTTGTTATTACCTGTGGTCCACCTAATATATACATTTTATTTATAGTATTTCTATTTTGCGTAACTAAATTCATTACTGATATATTCACCTCAGTTGGATCCATCAATAGTACAAAAGATTTTCTTTGTGCTGCTAAAGCTGATACTGAAAGAGCATCTGGAAAATCAGTTCCTAGAGCAGTATACATCTCACTAATATTTAATATGCTTTTAAATCTATTAAATATTTTTTGATTTGTATCATATCTATCTACTCCACCAATTCTTTCATAATTAATTAAAGTTTTCGCTGTGTAATCTGATATAACACCAGAACCACCTATTACATAAGTTTTAGTAATATTTTTATTACTTAAATAGCTTTTTATATTAGTTGGTATAGTGCTGTCTCTAGTTAAAAGTATCGGCATGGCTTTAATACCTGCAATGGATGATATGGAAAGACTATCTGCAAAGTTTTCCCCAGTTGTAACTACAACTTCACTTTGAATTCCAATCTGCTGTGCAATTTTTAAAGAAGTTTCATATCTATCTGCTCCACCTAACCTTTTTGTAGTTATATTCATTGCTTTAATTTGATTTTCAAAAGCAGATGAAAGAACACCAGTTCCTCCTACTATATATACATTCTTAACCTTTAGGTTAGATAATAAATTTTTAAGTTCTTGTTGTTCATTTAAAGATTGATTCCTAGCTAATAGTATTGGTGCTTTATTTTTAGCAGCCAACGGACCTGCACATAGAGCATCTGGATAATCTGTTCCAGGTGCTATTACAACTGTATCAGAAGAAGACCACCCCTTCTTTGCCACTAAATAAGAAGTTTCATATCTTGTAGCTCCATATATTCTCTCACCAGGGGTTGAAGAAAGGGTTACATTAGCCTTTAAATAATTATTTATACCATTAGCTATACCACTAGCTAATAATTCTTGATAAGAATTAGTGCTCATTTTAATTGCTTCACTTTTATTACTTATAAAACCACATTCTGCTAAAATTGATGGCATTTTAGTTTCTCTAACCACATGAAAATCAGCAGTCTTTACTTTTCTATCATAAGCTCCTGTACTGCTTATTAATTGTTTTTGCACAGAATCTGCAAGTGGCTTTGAATCCATTCTATTAGGATAATAATAAGTTTCTATTCCATATGCAGCAGTTGTAGTTGCTGAATTTATATGAATTGATGCAAAGGCATCAGCTCCTGAATTATTAGCAAGGGAACTAATTTCTCTAAGCTCCAAAAACTTATCCGTAGTTCTACTCATTACTACTTCTATTCCTTGAGATTGAAGAATTCTTTGAACCTTAAGAGCTATCGCTAAAGTTAAATGTCTTTCTTCTAATCCATTCGCACAAGCTCCTGGATCACCACCATATCTCGGATCACCACCATGTCCTGCATCAATAAATACTCTATAGTTACTGTTAGTTGTTATAGCTTTTGCAGTGGTTGCTGTTAAAGTTCTAGCTGATGCTACTTCTTTAGTTGGCTCCTTTACTAATACTTCATAAACATAAGTACCGCCTTCACTTTCAAGGGTTATAAAGGTTTCCCCTGTAGCTACACCCACAAATTTTCCATTTTCGTCTACTTTGACTATACTTTCATCTCTAGAACTTAATTTAAAAGGAATTGAAGCTTCTTCTTCTACTAAAAGGCTAGTATGGTCAATTGCTTGTCCAACATCAATGGATAATCCATTTTTCACTTGTACATTAGCCCCTTCATTTTCACTTAGTATAGTTTTTAATTGACTTTCTGTATTACTTATACCACCATCTTCTGCTGCAGCTAATCTACTAACTGGAGATACCATAGTAATTGTTAACATTGCAGTTATTGCACATAGTAGCTTTCTAATACGACTTTTACTTCTTTTCACTCTTCTTTCCCCCTATTATACATAATTATACATTTTATCACTAAAATATAGTCACCATTAATTTTATTCTACATATATCATTCATATCCTTTTGATTTTTGATAAATTATGTGGAATTTTTACTTTTACAGTGTTACTTATACATTATAACATATAAATTGGGAGTAATTTGTAAACTTTTATAATATAGCTTCCTCATGCAATAATTAATATGAATTTAAATCTTGGTAAACAGAGTTTTTAGCTTCAGATGGAGTATTAAAGCTAGTAGTAATGGATTTAATTAGAGCTATAACTTATAAAAGGTATATCCTAATGACTTTCATCACTATGATATACCTTTTAATTCTTACTTTAAATAATAAAATCCTTTGGATCATGCTCCTTTGCTTTAGGACCATTGTATTCAGACTTAGGTCCATTAAATACAGCTTTAGCACTTTCTACTTGTGGATCATGATTTATATTTTTTTTCTTAAAATGTCCATCTTCTTTTTTATTATTTTGTGTTTTTTTCATATTTGTCACGGTATCACCCCTTTGTAATATTAGAGTAACCACAAATCTTTAGTTTATACTTTTTAAAGTTTCTTAAATTTAAATATAAGATAATTTCTAATATTTACCTGCACTTATAATCATATTATGATATAATTATAGTATTATACTCATATATTAAGAGTAAACTTAATATAATAAAAATGGTTTAAAGGAGGTTATTACATTATGGAATACAATTTATCAACTTTAGAAGCTTTTCAAGTTTTAGATTCTCATCCTACTTACAGAGCTATTAATTCTGAAGGTCATACTTTAGAACTTAGAGGTCCAGAAAAATTTATCATTCACAGACGTGTAAAACTTGCAAAAGATAAGCATGTAAGTCTTAATGATACATGGAGAATAATTAAGCCTATTGATTATGAACTAGCTAATGAACTTTTCAAAAGACTTAGAACTATAGAAATTAGATTTGAAGATGGTACTAAGAAATTCTATTCAAAGATGCCTGACAATGGTCATGTTATCCTTGAAAGTGATCTACCACATTATAAAAATTGCTTATTTTATTGTTTTAGTTACTATGAAGAGTAAAATTTCTATGTAAGGATTTATTATGGATATTGATGAGTGCATAAATAAAAAATAGACTATGAAACTTAATTTCATGTTTCATAGTCTATTTTTTGTAACCTTTAAAGTACCTACTAATATATTATATATAGATAGTACTTTTTGGGAGATTTATATGGAATTTTACGGAAGTCAAACTGAAAAAAATCTGAAAAAGACTTTTACTGGTGAGAGTAAGGCTAACACTAAATATACATTATATGCAGAAAAAGCTAGAAGTGAAGGTCTTCACTATGTAGCCCAAGTTTTTGATGAAACTGCATTTAATGAACTTGCCCATGCTAGAAGGGTATTTGGAGAATTTTTAGGTGAAGTAAACTCTACAGAAGAAAACTTAATGAATGCCTTTATGGGCGAAACTGCTGAAGCAACTGCAATTTATAAAGAATATGAAGAAGTCGCAAGAAGGGAAGGGTTCGAAGAAATCGCAGACTTCTATAAAGAACTTGCAGAAGTGGAAGCTGAGCATGATTTAAGATTCCGTGCTCTTTACAACCGATTACTTAGCTGTACCTTGTATAAAGGAGATTCTGATTCTCTATGGCAATGTACTAACTGTGGATATATACATGAAGGTGACACTGCACCTAAAGTATGTCCTCTTTGTAAATTCCCTCAAGGATGGTTTGAGCCATATTGTAACCCTCTAGAATAAACAGAGTTCTTAGCTTCTTCGAAGATTAGAAATCGTTATCCAGGGACGTAACAGCTCTTTACTCCCTCTTTTAAGAAGACTGGAGTATTAGAGCTGGTAGTCATCGGATAAATGCCTTAAAATAGCGTAGATACCCACCCCCAGGGTAATCTCGCTATTTTATTTTTATAATATAAAGGTTTTTAATGATTTTTATAGAAATATTTAATTTATATACTATGGAGCTAAATTTATACATATTAATTTTGATCTTCTACTATACATTAATTGAAGATATCATGTTTTTTATTAAAAGTTTATATTTTTTTATTATAGGAGTTATTATGAGTATTAAAATTTTAATTTGTGATGATGATGCACTGATAAGAGAAAGTTTAAAGATTATATTATCCATGGATGAGGAGTTAAATGTTGTACATGTTTGTGAAAATGGTTTGGAAGCTGTTAAATATTGCTGTAATAACTCTGTGGACGTGGCACTTTTAGATGTTCGTATGCCTAAATTAAATGGTGTAGAGGCAACTAAGGAGATTTGTAAAGTCACATCAACTAAAGTCATTATATTAACCACCTTTGATGAGGATGAATATATTTCTTCTTCATTAAGGAATGGAGCAAAGGGTTATTTGTTAAAAAGCAATTCTCCTAATACTATTATTAACACCATAAAAGTAGTTCATAATGGAAGTGACGTAGTGGAAAATGGAATTATAGATAAGCTTCTTTCTAAAACTTCTCCAGTATGTCCTAACCCTAATATGAATAATTTTTCTAAAAGAGAAGTGGAAATTATAGAATCTATTGCTGAAGGTTTAAGTAATAAGGAAATTTCTGAAAAGCTATATATCTCTGAAGGTACTGTGAAAAATTATATTACAAACATATTAACTAAAACTAATTTAAAGCATAGAACCCAAATTGCAGTTTGTTATTTAAAAGGAAAAATTTAGGTATGACTAAAGTCATATAAAGTTATGACCTTTTCCACTTATTAGTGGGAAAGGTTTTTTATATAATTTAATTATAGGATATTCTAATTATATTTAAATTTCAGCTAAGAAATATCAATATGATTTTTAGAAAATACTTAATAATTTTTTAGCTTAAAAAAGGGGTTGTTATAATGTTAATAAATATGGAAAACCTGACTAAAAACTTTGGTGATAATATTGCTGTAGATAACTTAACTCTTTCCATTGAAAAAGGTGAAATTCTAGGTCTTTTAGGTCCTAACGGTGCAGGTAAAACTACTACTATAAATATAATCACCTCCATACTAAAGCCTACTAAAGGTAATGTAGAAATCTTTGGAAAGTCTCTTTATAAGTATGGATCAGAAATTAAGGCTCGTATGGGTATTGTACCTCAATACATATCTTTATACGAAAACCTTACAGTAGAAGAAAATATAAGTTTTTTTGCAAAACTTTATGGGTTAAGGGGAGCTTCTTTGAGAGAGGGTTTAAACTATGCTCTAGATTTTATCTCTTTACAGGATCATAAAAAAACTAAGTGTAAAAATCTATCTGGTGGAATGCAGCGTCGATTAAATATTGGTTGCGCCATAGCTCATAAGCCAGAAATTATAATTATGGACGAACCAACCGTGGGAATAGATCCTCAATCTAGAAATCATATATTAAATATGGCAAAAGAGCTTAATAAAGAAGGTTGCACTATTATTTATACTTCTCACTACATGGAAGAAGTTCAACAGCTGTGTAATAAAATTGTTATTATGGATAATGGAAAGCTAATAGCAAAGGGAACTAAGGATGATTTAATCTCTTTAATTTCTGATAACTCCACTTTAGAAATTGAAGGCTATGATATTAATGAATCTGTTTTAGAAAAGCTTTTGGAAATAAAGGGAGTAAAAAGTTATTCCTTAAATGAAAATAAAGTACTGATAACCTCCAGTAAAGATGTATCAAATTTAAGTTCCATTATTAACTTTTTTACTTCTAATAATATAGAAATTAGAAATATGGGTTATAAAACCTTAGATTTAGAAGATGTATTCTTAACTTTAACTGGCAAAAAGCTTAGGGATTAGGAGGAAATTATGAAATTTTTAAATGTTGTTTATTATGATATATTAGACCTAGTTAGGGATAAAACCTCCATGTTATCCATGATAATTTTCCCTATATTATTTATGACTACCCTTGGAATAACTTTAAGTGGAGCCTTTTCTTCAAGCTATGAATTTAAACCTAAAACAGTGATATATGTGAACAATCTTTCTACCACTTCTGATTATAGTGAAGAAAAACTTATATTAAACAATTTCTTAGAACTGGGGAAAAATAATAATATAACCTTTAAAGAAATTTCATCTGTAGAAGAAGGTCAAAAAGAAGTTCAAACCGCTAATTCTATATTCCTAGAACTTAAGGATAAAAATATTATAGTTTATAAAAATTCTAAGAATAAATATTCCACAAATATAGTTATAAGTATGCTAACTTCCATATCTAAAAAAGTCACTCTAAAAAGTATCACCAATGGTAATATTGAAACCTTAGAAGAAGGCTTTACTACTGCTACTGAATTTCAGCCTAAAAAAGGGTTTACCTCCTATGATTATTATGGCATCGTGGAAATAACTATGATGGTCCTTTATGGTTCGGGCTATGGGTTTTATACCATTTATAATAATAGAAGAAACAAAATAGAAGCTAGGTGCTTTCAAGGGAACCTTTCTAAAAATTCCTATATAATAACTAAAGTTACTTCAACTTTTATTGTAACAGCGATATCACTAATTCCTGCAATGCTTTACTCCATATTTGTTTTAAAAGCTTATTGGGGTGAGGATTACTTCTCTGTTATAGCACTCCTTTTATCTTTAAATTTCTTTGGCACTACCCTTGGGATTTTACTTGGATATATTTTTAAGGAAGAAAAACATGGTTCCTTCTTTCTTAATACCTTAATTATACCTGTTATGACATTTTTAGGTGGAGGATATATATATTTAGAAGATGGTAATAAGCTGCTTGATATAGTACGCTATATTTCACCTTTAACCTTAATAAATAAATCTATTCTTTCCATAGCTTTTTATGAGGACTATTCTAAGTTTTATATAAGTATTCTTTACTCTGTAGCACTGGGAATTTTATTTTTAGCTTTTACTTTCTCTATATCAAATAAACAGGAGGCTTATTAATGAAGATTTTATTAGTTATGGCGGAAAAAAATCTAAGGCTTATATTTAAAGATAAGCTTTCTATAATACAACTTTTTATTCCTATAATAATAATAATGATTAGTATAAAATTATTTAGTTTCAGCAATGGAACTGTAAAGATTGGGATTATAGATGAAGATTGCTCTGATTCATCAAAGCTTTTAATAAGTAGTTTAAGTAATAATTCTTCAATTAGTACAGTACCTCTTGAAAGTTCTACTGTTGAATCAACTATGATGGAGACATCTATTCCTGTCACCATTGAAATCCCTAAAGACTTTGAAGAAAGTATTATAAATGGAACTCCTAAAAAGATTAATGTACTTTCTGAAAAAGACAGTTCTATGGGTGATGCTATTACCTCCATAGTAAATCTTCAAGTAGAAGATTTATATAACTTGGGCATTAATTCTAATAAAAGCAATGATGAATATGAAAAACTTTTATTAAAATATAGTGATGATCCAGTTAAAATAACCTCTAAAACCTTATCAGATTTAGAGAATGATTTTGATTTAACTCAAACTGCAATTGCCTTTGTAATTTTCTTTCTCATGATGAGGGCATCTTCTATATCTTATATAGTATTATCAGAAAGATGGAATAAAACTTACTATAGAATATTTACTACGCCAGTTACCTCCTTTCAATATATTGGAGGAAATATCTTAGCAAACTTTTCACTTTTAGCTTTTCAACTTCTAATTACCCTTATAACTCTAAATTATTTTGTAGATATATATACCGGAGTGAGCTTTATTCCTCTGTTTCTTCTATTATTAGGAATAGCCCTAGTTACCGTGGCCTTTGGTACTTTTTCCATAGCTTTATTTTTTAATTCTAAGGGATACGGTATGTTTTCTAACATTGTAATTACTATCACTACCATGGTATCAGGTGCTTTTACTTCCATTAATTTTTTACCTGAAAGTGTTAGATTTATAGCTCCCTTCACTCCTCAGTACTGGGTAATGAATGGGATAACTAAACTTCAGATGGGTATGGGAACAGATTCTATTATTATTAATTTGGGAATATTATTACTCTTCTCCATTGCGCTATTTTTAGCTTCAGCCTATAAGCTTAAGTTCAAACTTCAATAAAAGTTTTATATTTAATGTAAGTATTATAAATACTGTATTAAAGACCATTATAATAAACCCTCACTAAGAAATTTAATTTATTAGTGAGGGTTTATATATGTATTCTTATCTTTAAATGATATAATTAAGCAATAATATTTTTTAATTTTACTTTGAAAGAAGGGATATAATGAGTATATTATCTTTAAAAAATGTTTCTTTTCAAGATGCTAATACAAAAGTTCTAAAGGACATTAATTTAGAAATCAATGAAGGGGATTTTATAACTATCACAGGTCCTTCTGGTGGTGGCAAATCAACCTTACTGAGAATTTTAGGGGACTTAATTTCTCCAACTTCTGGTCATGTATACCTGAGAGATAAGGATTATTCTGAAATCCCCCCTCTTAAACTGCGCAGTGAAATAAATTATTTTTTCCAACAACCTTATTTGTTTGGTAATACTGTCTATGATAATCTTTCTTTTCCCTATGAAATTAGAAAGAAAAATATAGATGAT
This sequence comes from Clostridium sp. UBA3061, assembly GCF_002367465.1. NCBI lineage: Bacteria > Bacillati > Bacillota > Clostridia > Eubacteriales > Clostridiaceae > Clostridium > Clostridium sp. UBA3061. The sequence continues at coordinate 530,137 of NZ_DFCF01000010.1, forward strand.
AGGAAAATATATATGCTTTTAGAAAAGTTTAATATAGACAAGGAATACTTAATTAAAGATATAAACAAATTATCTGGTGGCGAGAAACAAAGAATTTCCCTTATTCGCTCTCTTCTCCATGCAGGTCCTGTTCTCCTACTAGATGAGATTACTTCAGCACTAGACAAAGAAAATAAACTTTTAGTTGAGCATATTATGAAGGATATGAATAATAAAGGTCATACAATCTTATGGATTACCCATGATTTATCTCAAATAAAGGACTTAAGCAATAAAAAGATTATTATAGAAGATGGAACAATAATTTCTAAGGAGGGATTTTAATGAGTACTCTATCACTTATAGTTTCTTCAGTATTAATTTGTATTCCTATTTTCATCTCCTATAAAGAAGATTTAGGACTAGGTAAAGATATACTTATTAGTATGGTTAGAGCCATAATACAATTAGTTATAGTAGGCTATATACTTCAATTTGTATTTAGCTTAGAAAATCCTATATTCACTATTTTATTAGTTACACTAATGATTATCAACGCAGCACTTAACACCAAAAAGCGTAGTGAGAACATAAAAAATCCTGTTAGAACATCCTTTATTGCTCTATTTTCAGGTGCTTTTATAACCCTTTCTATATTAGTACTTTCTGGTGCTATTAACTTTATTCCTAATGAAATAGTACCTGTAGCCGGTATGGTTGTGAGTAATTCTATGGTTGCTATAAATCTCAGTTACAAAAACCTTAATACTACCTTTAGTAGCAAGAGAAATGAAGTTGAAGTTAAACTTGCTCTTGGAGCCACATCTAAGGTTGCATCTAAAGAGATTCTTAAAGATAGTATAAAACTCTCAATAATGCCTTCCATTGACTCTGCTAAAACCCTTGGCATTGTATCTCTTCCTGGGATGATGACTGGATTGATTTTAGCTGGATCATCTCCACTTATGGCAATTAAATTTCAAATAATGGTTACCTTTATGATATTATCTTCAACCTCCATTGCTACTCTAATAGCAACCTATATCTCCTACAAAAGCTTCTTCAATGAAAGATCTCAATTAAAAATATAATATTAATATAAGGATTGTCCAAATAAATTAAATAGTTATTTAGGCAATCCCTTATTAATTGCTCTGTTATGATAAAGGAAGAATCATTATTATAGTAAATCCATCTTCTCCATTAAAACTAATATTTCCTCCAATGTCTATTACTCTCTCCTCCATTGCCTTAAGTCCAATGCTCTTTTTTATATTCACTGCTCCATCACCATTATCTTTTATAGATACTCTTACAATCTTATTTAGAACTTCAATATTAAAATAAACACTGTTACCCCTAGAGTGTTTCTTTATGTTTGTGATTCCCTCCATTAGGTTATTAATTATACACTTCCAATGACTATAGGTAAGCTTGTCTATGTTTCCAGAGTAATTAAAGGTATATCCATAACTATTATGACTAAAAGCATCATCCATTATAGATTTCACTCTATTTATACCTAATTGTTCCTCGGAAGGCTTAATTATTTTTAAAGTTTTTCTAATATCATCCATACCTTCCCTTAGAACTTGAATAGTTGTATTTATCATATTTTTAGCTTCATTTTTATCTTTATCTATTACTACCTTTGTGGCTTCTAGATGCATTAAACTAGAAGCTATAGTATGTCCAATTTTATCATGCATTTCCTTTGATAGCTTATTTCTTTCTTCCAACTTTGTGGTATATATTATCTGTTTTGAATAATTTTTTTCTTTTTCTACCTCTTTAGTATACTTGTCTATTTTTTCTCTTAACATTAAGTTTTCTTTCCATATTTTATCTATTTTACTTACTTTGTTAATTAATATCTTTGCTGCTATATAGTAAAATATTGCAAACAATAAATAATTCATAACTATGTCTTTTGGTATCATGGTTATAAATAAGATACTCCCTATAAAAGAATATATAAGCTTTATATTTATCAATATACCTATATCAAAAAAAGTAAATGGTATTAATACGAAAAATATACTGTTGTATTTTATGCCTAGTCCATAAGAAATACAGAAAGACATGGCTGATAAACATAGCTTTATCTTAATATTCTCTAAGTAATATAAAGCTATGTTTATTATTATAAAACACAGTAATCCTATAATTATAGAGCTTTGGAAGCCGCCACAATTTATATATACATAGATACTAAATATGAGCCCAAGTAATTTTATATTGAGAAAATAATCATCCCTGTTATTAAGCATGCAATTTCCACCTTTGCTAAATATTATATCTTTATATTATCACAATAATAAGATCTTTCACAAAATATATCACTAATCTGGAATAGAATATTGAGCATGTACTTATATAATTTAAATACATGCTCAACATTTATTTTTATTAATTTATTTTGTGAAAACCCTTTTTATTATTGACCTAAGTTAGATTCTCTGACTTCCATTTCTTCTCCCTCACATAGCGTTATTGTTGCATTTTCCTCAAGGGTATTTACCATACTTTCCTCCTTTTGTTTTCCACATTTTTCTTTTCCTCTAAAAAACATTAGAAATATTATCACTGGGATTTGAACAAATATAAGAGCTGCAAGTATTCCAAATACACCTGATAAATTTATATCCTTAAATCTTTTATAACTTAAAATGAATAACATTATATTTATAAAAACTATCAGGGTAATCTGAAAAGACATGGAAGCCGCTATTAGCAACCCATTATCAGTTTTTTCAAGTTTAAAAGTAATAAATATTCCAATAATCTCTAAAATTATAAATCCTATTAAGAAAGCTAGTACATAGATACTATATTTTTTTCTTCCTATTCCTTTGTTAAGTAAAAATAAGTCATCACTCATTTCATCACCTCATTAACAGTATTTTACATCAACCTACTATAATTCTATACACATTTTCAAATATTATAACTAAAATCAATAAACCTCTGGAAATTATTTTAATAATCTCCAGAGGTTTATTTTAATACTACAGCATAGTTCTTTATAAAAGTTACTTTTCACTTTTATACAAGTCTACATATTCTTTATAAACTACAGCTACTTTTTCTATATAGTTTACGGTTTCTTTAAATGGTATTGTATGAACTACTTCTCCATCCTTGGAATATCTAGGATCCTGAAGCCATTTACATACATTCCCTATGCCACCATTATAAGCTGCTAGCATTTCATTTGTATATTTAAGTTGATTTTTTAAGTAATTTAGATACCAACACCCCATTTCTATATTCACATCTTCATTCTTCAGCATTTCTATAGAGAAGTTTTCTATATTTAGTTGCCTGGCTATCCATTCTCCTGTACTTGGCATTATCTGCATTAATCCTACAGCTCCCATAGATGAAACAATATCCTTATCAAACCCGCTTTCTGTTTTGATTATAGCTGCAACTAAATAAGGATCTAGTCCATAGATTTCACTATATGCTTCAATCTCTTCACTATATGGTACTTGTATATGATTCTCTACTATATCTTTTTCATTACTATCTACTTCCTTAGTTTTTTCATTTTCATGCAAATTCATAAAATATAAATTAATACATATTCCTGCTATAAATAAAATAGCCGTTATACTAATAAACTTAAGATTTAACTGCTTTTCTTCTAATATTTCCATTATACCTCCACTAACAATGTATAACTTTATTATTTAAATCAGAATTCATGTATTAATTAGTATTTCACCTTTCCCATAAAATAAACAAAAAAGACCTTAAAATAAAAATTAATTTATTTTAAAGTCTTAATTTATCCGATGACTACCAGCTCTAATACTCCCATTTTCTTCAAAGTGGGAGTAAAGAGCTGCTACGTCCCTGGATAACGATTTCTAACCTTCAAAGAAGCTAAGAACTCTGTTTATCCGATGACTACCCTTATACTAGAGTTTAAATTGTTCCATAAACTCTTTCATATTTTCTGTAAGTCCAAGTAACTTTTCTGCTGCATTTGCAACTTCATCACTAGAAGCTGTAAGTTCTTCTGTAGATGCAGCTATTAGTTGTGTATTTCCTGAAACCTCAGAAGATATTTGCGTTGAATTTTCTATATTTTCAGTAATAGAATTTTTATCTTCTATAATTTCTTTAGAGCTAACTGCTACATGTTCTATTTTAGGTACCATATCTAAAACTAATGCTGCAATATTTTTAAATGAATCTATAGCATTATCTACGCTAATTAGTCCGTTATTTAATTCACCATTTATATTGTTGCTTTTAATTTCTATAGTTTCACTCTCTTTAATAGCATTATTTATTACATTATAAATATTTTGGGTAGATTCCTTGCTTTGCTCTGCTAACTTTCTAATTTCATCAGCTACTACTGAGAAACCTCTTCCAGCTTCTCCAGCTCTTGCAGCCTCTATAGCCGCATTTAGTGCTAGAAGATTTGTCTGTTCAGATATACTATTAATAATTTCTGTTATTTCTGTTACAGTTTCCATACTAGATTTCATACTATATATTGAACTATTAAACTCTTTAAAGGATTTACTTAACTCATTCATGGCCATGGCTAACTTTTCCATATCCTCATTACTCTTATCCGCTTTGCTATTAATATTTTCCGCCATATCACTAATATTATATATGTTACTAATATTAGTAGAAAGTTTATTATCGAATTCTTCTAGTTCTTTAGTTACATCTTCCAATTCTTCTGCCTGCCTTTGTGAGCTTGTAGCAGTTTCTTCTATACTTTCACTTATGCTTTGAGCTCCTGATACAAATTCTTCTGCCAAAGCAGCTAGAGATGAAGCCTCGCTTTCAATAACCATGGAACTATCTTTAACATTTAGAATCATTCCACCTATAATTTCCTTGCTTTTTTCTACAGCCGTATATATATCTTTAATTTCATCATTGTTCATTTTGCCTATATTGGATTTAGTGAAATTACCCTTTGCCATATCTTCTACAATAGTACCTATTCTGCCTAATCTTTTAGTCATAGATTTAGCTACTAGGTATCCAAATATTAGACCTAACACTATAAAAATAATACATACAATTACTACTTTTATTTGAAGTTCTGGTATTTCTGCTAATAGCTCACTTCCACTTACTTCTACACCTACAGACCACCCTGTTGATTCTATAAATGCGAATCCAATATATTTTTCATCTGCACCTTGTCTATACTCACTGGCTCCTCTTTCTCCCGATGTCATCTTTCCTATAATCTGTTTCATATTTTCAGAACCATTTTTATCTTTAACTGTATCTAATAGTTTAGTTCCTATAAGCAAGGAATCATTATCAGTTATTATATTTCCTTCCCTATTTATTAAATAAGCATTTCCACTTTTACCTATGGATACCTTTGATATTATTGATGATAATTTATTAGCATCTAGATAAGCTATTAAAACACCTTTTATATTCCCATTTTCTTTTATTGGGGTACTTATAGCTATTTCTAACATACTATCAGTTGTACCTAAGTATGGTTCACTAACAAATGTAAGCCCACTTAATCCATTTGAAAAATAGTCCTTATCACTAATATTAGTACTTTCTCCTGAAGTATCTACACAATTCCCTTCAGCATCTACTATAGCAATTTCTTTTAACTCTATTTTTTCAGCTATATTCTTTAATTTTGTTAACTTTTCTTTCATATCTACTGTATCATCTATTAAAAAATCATTTATTGCTATTTGATTTACTATAACTCCATAACTATCTGTCAATTGATTTATTTCTCCTGCCATAGATGTAGCTACATTTTCTAGGAGACTTTTAGATTTGTCAGTAATAATTTTTTTATTCATATAAAGAGAAAAAGCAGATAGAAATGCTGCAACTAATACTATGATTACTGTAAAACTTAACATAAGTTGCATTCCTATTCCTCTAATCCTTTTCTGTTTTCCTTTTTTAGTATTTTTAATTTTCTTACTTTTCAGTTCATTCTTTGCCCTTTTCCTGACCTTCATATCTTCCCCACCTTACTATATACAAAAAAAATTTACAGCTATATATACACTCTGTACATAGATATAATCGAAACAAAAAATAATATCCTTTACTACACGATATGGTACTTTTACTATTTTCTAAAAATAAATAATAATTTTAATATGAATTTAAGATTTGTATGATAAAATTAAATAAAAAAACGTAATATTATCTAAAAATTTGTAATTAAAGGGTGATGAATTATGAAATTATTATTAGTTGAAGATGAAATACACCTTGCTGAAGCTCTAAAAGAAATTCTCAGTAAAAATAAATATATAGTAGATAGCATTTATAATGGTGAAGCAGGTCTTGATTATGGTCTTACAGGAATATATGATTTGATTATATTAGACATAATGCTCCCCAAAGTTAATGGATTAGAGATTCTAAAGGAGCTAAGAGCTAATAATGTATCTACTCCTATTCTTCTTCTCACTGCTAAAGGTGAAATTCAAGATAAAGTTAAGGGATTAGACTATGGAGCAGATGATTACTTAGTAAAACCTTTCTCTCATGAAGAACTTCTTGCTAGATTAAGAGCTCTTAGTAGAAGAAAAGCTGAAGTTATAAATGATAATGCTCTTCATTTTAGTGACTTTTCCTTAAATCTATCTACTTATGAACTTGAAGGAAATAGTAACTCTGTCCGACTTACCTCAAAGGAATTCGAAATTCTAAAATACTTTATGGAAAGACCTATTTTAATAGTTACTAAAGATGATTTAATTACAAAGGTTTGGGGCTATGACTCAGATGCTGAATATAATAATATCGAGGTCTATATATCTTTTTTAAGAAAAAAATTATCCTATGTGGGCTCTAAATCCAAAATATCTACCCTTCGTTGTATTGGTTATAAATTGGAGGAGTAGTATGTTTAAAAAATTAAAATATAAATTTATTATTATAAATATGTCTCTTTTAACCTTTGTATTTTTTTGTATATTTGGAGTCATATACTTTATAACTTGGAATAGTGGAGAAAGACAGATTAACTTTTCTCTTAATGCACTAATCCATGAACCTAACAATGGTGGACCCAGTAAAGGTGGTCCTCTTAACAATGGTATACTAATAAATCTTGACCATAATTTAAACGTGATAAATATTATTACTCCATATAATGTTGATAAAGATATTCTTGTTGAATTAGCAGTTAATATTCTATCCAAAGAATCTTCATCAGGAGTTATAAAAATTGAAAATACTGATTTTGCATACTTTAAAAGCTTAGATGGTAAGATTAATAGAATTGCTTTAATAAATAAGTCACCTCAGCAAAATCTATTAAAAAACCTTTTAAAGACTTTTTTCATAACTGGCTTTATCAGTTTGATTATATTGTTTACTATAAGCTATTATCTAGCTTATAAAACCATAGCGCCAATTAAAGAGGTATTCGAAAAACAAAAACAATTTATTGCAGATGCCTCCCATGAGCTTAGAACACCTATTGCTATTATTAAAACTAATTTAGCTTTAGTTTCATCTAATAAAGATAAAACTATTGAAAGTCAAGGCAAATGGATGAATTATATAGATCTACAAACTGATAGAATGTCTCATCTTATAGATGATATGCTTTCCTTAGCAAAGCTTGATGAAGATAAAAAAGTACTTAACCTACAACCTATAAATATAAATAAAATACTAGAAAATTTACTTATGTCCTTTGAAGCAGTTTTCTTTGAAAATAAAATAGAATTACAAAACAATTTAAAGGATAATTTTTTTATAAATGGTGACTTAGAAGAAATTAAAAAGCTTTTTAATATTCTAATGGATAATGCTATTAAACACACTTTTCCAAATGGAACTATTACCATCGCTTCAAGTAAATTAAAATCTAAGATGGAAATCATTATTACTAATACTGGAGAAGGAATTCCTGATAAAGACCTAGAAAAAATTTTCGAAAGGTTTTATCGTTCTGATGAGTCTAGACAACGGAAAACTGGTGGTTATGGTTTAGGCTTAGCTATTGCAAATTCTATAGTAATAAGCCATAAAGGAAAGATTTATGCCAGAAGTAATGCAGGAAAAGATACTTCCTTTATTGTTGAACTTCCTATTTTAGAATAAGAGAATTTATAATTAAACACAGAAAAGTACTATAATCTAAATTATATAAGTTTAAAAGCTATCTTAGATATATACTCTTAGATAGCTTTTAGTATTTTATACATGATATTTTTTTCTTTTAAACCTTAGCACTACTATTATTGCTGAAATAATTCCTAGGAGACATATGCCATATATTATCAAATTAGATTTAATATTTGTATCATTTGACGTATTTATCCTCATATTATTTAGAGAATTTTCTCTATTAATATCACCTGGATTATTTCCTGGCTTAAAGGTACCCTGAGGAGCTCCTTTTTCAGGATTATTCTGCATATTGTTTGCTTTTTCTCCAATCCCCATTCCCTTTTCAGGATTATTATTCTCTTTTATATCTTGAGGAATATCCTTTCCCTCTCTATTACCTCCACCACCTTGACTACCAAGGGCAGATAAATTTAAATTAGTAGCCATATTTCCAGTAGAAGTAGAGGATTGGGATCCAGAAAGTTGAGCAGATATACTCTTAGCTCTGTCTACTCCATAGGTAATTAACTCAGGAACAGAAGCTACATATTCTTCGTAAGTATAAAAGGCTGTAGCATCATTTTTCACATAATCACCAATTAAATTATCTATATTATTAATTGTTTCAGTAAATACTCCACTATTTACATAATCCTGAACTATTTCATTAAGGTACTCGTGATATTTTTCTTTATACTCTTCTACTTCCAGAAGCTTTCCTATAAGTGGACTACTTTCTAAACTATCGGCTACAGGATTATCAATGGAAAAGTTTATAACATTACTTGCACTTTCTCCTTGAAATGCTCCAAAGGCTAAATTATAATCCCAAGGAAGTATTGAACATATTCCATCTTGTTCATATAGATAATAATTATGTTTCATGTTTGATGCATAACTGTCTAAATTTACAACAAAAGTATTTACTGCAAAATATCTTAATACTTCATCTACATCTAAATATTTTTCTATGTCATCAATATCTTCATTAAGGCTTTTTATCATGGCTATTATTTTATCGTAGTCATCTTCATTTGTATAATCAAAAATCGCATTTTCAAATATAGTAGAATAATTAGAATGCTCATCTCCAGAATATACTAAGTCTGCTCCACCAGTATTTCTTCCCATAGGCCCATTGATTTCTTTGCCTTTTTCCATAGGCATATTGTTTTTTGCCATATTAGTAGTTTCAGGTTTATATAAATTTCCACCTGTTGTTCCATAGTATCTTTCAATATAGCTTTCTTCCATAACCTCAAGGGCTAAGTATAAACCCCAAGGCTCTCCATTTAAGGTGATGCTAGCATACTGAAACGCTGGAGTAGAAACTCCCATTTTGTTTAATAGATCATAGGAAAGATATTCTTTCATATAAGTTGTATCCTGCATCATATTATTTAATGCTAATTTCTCAAGGCCTTTAAGAGTTTGTCCATCGATATATTCATCAAATTTAACTTTAAAACTATATCTATCCGTAGTATCATCATTAGCAATTTGTGATAATGTTGTATTTCCCTTAGCTCTAAGCCCAACATTATAGTAAGTTTCTCCGTTAATAGTTATATTGGCACTATAATATTCTTCTTCCATAGCATTATCTGCTAGTTCATTCCAAAGTTTCTCATCTATATCTATATCAATTTCCATAATATCATCTTTGTTAAAAAGATTTGTTATATACTCTGGTCGGGTTGTTTTCTCTGTAGCATTTGCTTCAACCGTAGACATATCAATAGTTGCCATTACTCCAGCCAATGCCAGACTTAATGCCATAATTATTGCTATAAAAATATTTATATACTTATTTGAAATCACTTCATACACCACCTAAATATTAAGACATGTATTCTCCGTTGTAACTTACTAACACTGCATTGTTTACTCCTGATATACTGCTAATTTCATTTACAAATTGAGTAGACATTTCTTTTAATCTTATTTCTACTGTTAATTCAATATTGCTCCCTGCAGAAACGGTTTTAGACTTCACCACATATTTTTTAACATATTTATTAATATACTCCATGGCATTATTTTCACTTCTATCTCCCTTACAACTTACAACTAAGATATAAGGATTATCAATACTTTTCTTATTTGCAAATACCATAATCATAATTCCTATAAATGCTGAGCCAAATACTGCAAGAGGTATTAATCCTGCGCCTACAACAATTCCTACACTTATTGACCAAAATAAAAATGCAATATCCATAGGTTCTTTAACTGCTGTACGAAACCTTACAATTGATAAAGCACCAACCATACCAAGTGAAAGTACTACATTAGAAGTAATTGCAAGAATAATTAATGTTGTAACTAAACTCATTGCAATAAGTGAAATACCAAAACTTTCTGAGTACATTACGCCTTTAAAAGTTTTCTTATATACTAAAAATATGAATAGTCCAATAGCAAGAGCTAGTCCTAGGGCTATAGCTACATCTACAATTGAAAAACTTGATGCCTTTTCTAAAAAACTTGATTTTAAAATATCATTAAAACTTAATGCTTTATCCATTTTTATCTCCTCCAAATAACTTAATTTTATTCATAAATTCTGCAAGCTGCATATTTTGAAAAAGCAGAACTTTCTCTATCTTTTCTTTGAATCATATCTCTAATAATTTCAGAAAAAAACTCATCAAACTTAACCTCTAAAACTATAGGACTCCTTCCTGGCATTCCTATGGTAGCAAGGTTATCATTAAAAAAATTTTGTGAATATAAACCACTCTTAATGTTACTATCAAAGGTAATTCTCACGTTTCCTGGCTTGAATACATATGCTTCCCTTGTATATTCAACTATAGTCTTAGGACGTAATAAATCATATTTCATCTTTGAGTATAACTCTGTTAAAATAGGCTCCTTGTATTTAAATATGTCATCAATATTATTTTTTATTATATCTTCACATTGATTCATAGATATACTTGTTGCAATCTTACTGCATAATCCATTAACTTTACTTTTTTTCTCTAATTTTATAAAAGAATGGTTATCATTATAAATTCTTAATCTAAATTTTTCTCTATTATTTACTCCATTAATTTTTTCCATTAATGCCTTATTATTAATATTATCAAAATATAGACTCTTTACAGTATAAGTACCCTTATCTCCTGCATTCTCATCTAACTGTGCAATATTTTTTAATCTGTTTTTAATTGCCAAATAGTCTGAAATATTTATTAAATGCTTTATCTCGTGTCTAAATTTAACTTGTTTCATATAAATCACCTCCTTGTGTCATCTAGTACAATCCTATACTAAATTACTTAGCTTAAATTTATCTTAAATTTATTTTTATCTACATTACCTATATATTTAGTTTTAATCTTTATTTACAAATGATTGTCTAATAACATAAACTTGGCTAATAATAGCTGATTTTGCACAAAAAAGAAGAGATAAAAAACTATCTCTTCTTCTTTATATTTTAAAGTCACCGTATATTATATCTTTAGTTAATTTAAGATTTTAATAGATTCATTAATAAATATGTTAAGCATATTAATAATAAACCATTATACATCCTTTTATCTTGCTTCTTTAAAGTTTTTAGCTTCTGTTTTATACCCGGCAATAACTACTTTTCCCACATTTTCATTAATGTAGTATATATAGCCTATTAGAACTTAACTTACGTGTTCGGAATGGATACGGGTGTAGCCTCTAATAGTATACTCACCAGATTTAAATTATTATTATTATTATTTACTATTATTATAGATAATAATCATTAAACCTTGAAGTTTCTTTTGGCTACTTATTTTATTATAAATTTTTATTTATACTATCTACAAAATTATGTACATCTTTGCTTATGATAAATTTTATTGAATAAGATTTTTCTTTTCCAGCTATAAAAATTTTATGGCCAAGTTTTTCTTCATTAGCCTCTACATATTCAATATCTTTATATTCTATAATGTCATCATAAACTAGGAAAAATCTTTTACCACAAAATCTGATTTTTTCATTAGTGGTTACTAGTATCCCTGTCATTGTATTTTGTCTTCCATTTACAGTACTTTCAAAAGCACCTTCCACATAATAATTTATAACTTCATTTTTATTAAGCCTCTCTTCAATTAGTTTTATCAATTTTTCTCGTCTAGTCATCTTACAATCCTCCTAAAATAATAGTCATCACTATATATATATTAATATACAGTGATGACCATTTCTATATTTGATACATGTTTATTTTAATATTTTATCTATAAATATTTGCATTTAAGTTATTGATAATACTATATTTTACCAGAAAAATCCACCAAATGGGCATATGCAGAATAATAGTATTAAAATTATCCACCAATCATCTCCGCTTGAGCATTGACAATGGCATGGTGGGCATGGTCTTGGACATGGTGGACATGGTTTTGGACATGGTGGGCATGGTTTTGGACATGGTGGGTATGGTCTTGGACATGGTGGACATGGTCTATGATGTGATGGCTTACAATCATGTCCCCAATTTCCATCTTTGCCTCTAAAGGACTCTTGTTCAAAATCTACTCCATCCGGTTGTCCATATCTGAAATCTTGAGCAAACATTTCTGCTGAATAGTCTTGTTCATTATTTTCATCATAATAGAAGAATTCATTATTATTTAACATATTATATTTCTCCCCACTTTTTAATCAATTTTATAATAGTTTCTAACAACTAAACATTTTATAGGAACCTATAATACTATAAAATATTTCTGTCTAGATCTAGTATATTAATGTTTATTTACATTAAGAATTAGCTTCAATAGCTGTTCCTAATAATATAATATGTACTCATAATAATTATGTGATGTTTATTTATAAAAAATATTAGAAATAAGAAGTCACTACTTTTTGCAATATATCCAGTAGATATATTCACGTAATGTACTATTAAAATCTATATGAGCTTTTTCTTTACTTAATTATTGGCCCTATAAGTTTATATCATACTTGTCAGAATTAGATATTGGTAAATTTAATTTGAGTCTTATAGATATAGCTCTGCATAATAATATTATTGTAAAGCATACCCAAAAAGTTATATCGTAATTCACTTCATAATAGTTAAATAAGTAAAATACCGATGCTCCAAGTATTGATGCCACTGCATAAATCTCCCTTTTAAAGATCATTGGAGTATCCTGAACAAAGGTATCCCTTAAAATTCCGCCTCCAACACCTGTAATTAATCCCATACAAACTACTAAAAATATATTGCTATGAGCTTGCTTAAAAGCTAAATTTGCACCTAATATTGTAAATGTAGCAAGTCCAATTGAATCTAAAATTAATATTACTTTTTTTAAGATAGCTATTTGCTTTCTCCTATTAGCTATTTTAAGTACTTGTTCCTCACTCATATATTTATTACCCTGAGATTCAGAAATAATTTCTTTTCTTTTAGATGTAGTGTACATACTAGATAATTTAGGATATCCGTAAAAAGCCATAATAGATACCACTATACTTATAATAAAATAAGTAGGGTTTATAAAAGCAGTTGGTGGTGTTTGTCCTAAGGTTATATCTCTAAATATTCCACCCCCAATAGCTGTAATAATTCCTAAAAATATAACTCCAAATAAGTCTAATTTTTTTTGCATCCCTACTAAAGCTCCAGAAAATGCAAATGCCACTGTTCCAACAACTTCAAAAATAATTAATAGCATAATTATATTCTCCTCTCTACTTATATGTAATAATATTCCAATTCAATATTTTGCATTATAAAAGGAGTAAAAAACATAATTAATAAATGCTTTTTACTCCCTGTCCTTTTATCTGAAAGATTCCCTATAAAGGTTGCTTCGTTGATGCTCTTTAATTATTAATGTAAAGAGTCTCTCCAGGGTTATGTCCTGCTATTGTATTCAACCTGAAAGTTTCAAGTTAATTAAAAGCTTGTAATTAACTCTTTCTCCTACGGTTACTTAGTCTTTAAAAAACTAAGTATCTTCAATAACATTCATCCATACAATATTAAATTTAATTTTCTTCCTTACTTAATTTATATGAATTTTTCATATAAATCAAGCCATTTTATAATATTAAATACTAAATTGATTATCTATACGATTTCAAAATTTAAAAGCAATATATTCTATCCCTGTAATTTTCAACAGAGCTTTTTCCATACTTAGAACTGGTTCTCCTTTAGGAGCAATGGATATCTATGGACTTAACTCCTCTTTACTCTCACTTTGAAAGACATAGGAGTAAAGACCTTGTAATCAACCTATAAAAAAAACACCTTATAAAATAAGGTGTTTTGGTGGCTCACCGGGGGATCGAACCCCGGACACCATGATTAAAAGTCATGTGCTCTACCGACTGAGCTAGTGAACCAAACTACCTGGCATAACCTATCCTTCCACACAGCCTCCCGTGCAGTACTTTTGGCTCTTTGAAGCTTAACCGTCGTGTTCGGCATGGTTACGGGTGTTACCTTCAAGATATGCTTACCAGATAAGTACATAGAAATTATAATTATCTTTGTACTTATACAAACTAAATAAGTTTGTCTTTAATGAAGAATTTTTTAATTTTTCATTAGCATTGCGATAATACCACTAACTTAGTTGTTGATATACGGATATTGCTCATATAGAAAAAGTCTGCAATATCATCGCCCAGTTAAGAAAATAACTATTTTCTTTATCATCGAATACTCTCAATGACTTTTATTATTTTACTCGATTATTTATCCCATGTCAATAATATTATCTATATTTTTATACATTTTTCTGCATATATATATTTTGCCATAGTTGAAATCACATGTAAAATGAATATATATATACTCTATTTAATATACTTAATATATGAATTTTAAATTTCCAAGGAGTATTTTATGGAGGATATAAGCAAAATATCTACTAGCATAGACAATTTAACAGCACTAATATCATCTAGCCTAGATAAAATAAATGAAAGTTCTTCAGAATCTGCTTCTGATCCCAGCACTTTACTTTCTCTTAAAAGTGAGTTGCTTTCTTTAACTGAAATTACTACTAGCCTAAATGTGCTAAAAACTCAGCTTAACTTATTATCTCTTAATGATTATGAAGTTTTATATGTAGCTAATTGTATATCACCTTTGCTTCAAATATTAATTCAGCTTTCTAATACTTCTTATCTAACTATGGGCACAACACAATTATTAAATAATTCTACTATCACTAAAAGAAAAACCTCTAAATTGAAAAAAGCTGAAAAAACTGCCTATAAAATTCTTGAGCAAATTAACTGTATATATCCTGTATTGGAATGTAGAATATATAACTTTATTAATAACATATGCAATTGTGAGGATTAACAAAAACACATGGAGTTACTTTCAAATTCACCCCATGTGTTTTTATTTTATTTACTTTACTCTCCAAGAAGTTCCTTCTTTACTATCTAGCACCTCTATATTCATCTCTAATAACTGTGCTCTAATTTCATCTGATCTTTTATAGTTTTTTTCTTTTCTTGCAATATTTCTTTCTTCAATAAGATGATTTATTAGTTTCTCATCCACTTCAATAGCCTCTTTTTCAATAGTCATTAAATTAAGTGAGAAAACTTTATCAAAATCTTCAATTAAAAATGCTTTCTCTTTATTATTTAATTCACCATCTTTTATAACCTCATTAAGTACTGTAAATGCATTGGCTATATTTAAATCATCACTTATTTGAGTTTTAAATTTTTCTTGATATCCGCTAATAAGTTCTTTATTGATATTATTGGTTTCATCAATATTAGTTAATATAGTGCCTATTTTTTTCTTTAATGCCTTATAGCCATTTTGAGCATCTTTTAGACTTTCAAAACTAAATACCAGTTGTTTTCTATACTTAGATTGTAAGCAGAAATATCTATAATCTAAAGGATTAAATCCTTCTTCTTCAAGTTTAGATACTGTTAAAAAGTCTCCGCTTGATTTAGACATTTTGCCTCCATCTAATACTAAGAATTCTCCATGAACCCAGTAATTTACCCATTTATGACCTAAAGCAGCTTCTGATTGAGCAATTTCATTTGTATGGTGAACTGGTATATGATCTATTCCACCACAGTGAATATCAATATTCTCACCTAAGTATTTAATACTCATGGTTGAGCACTCTAAGTGCCATCCTGGAAATCCTCTACCCCAAGGAGAATCCCATTGCATTATTTGATTGGAGAATTTAGAATTTGTAAACCATAGTACAAAATCTAAAGGATTCTTCTTATTTGGATCTATTTCTATTCTACTACCAGCTTCTAACTCATCTATACTGAGATTTGCAAGCTTTGTATAATCTTCAAATTTATCTATTTCAAAATATACATTTCCATTTGATTCATATGTGTAACCACGTTCTTCAAGCTTTTGAACAAATTTGATCATATCCTCTATGTGTTCTGTTGCTCTACATACCACTGTTGGTTTTTTTACATTTAGCTTTTTACAATCTTCAAAAAAAGCATCTTCATAAAATTTTGCGATTTCCCATACTGTTTTATGCTCACGACTTGCACCTAGAGCCATTTTATCTTCACCTTCATCTCCATCTGATTGAAGATGACCTACATCTGTTACATTCATAACATGCTTAACTTTATAACCTACATACTCTAAGGATTTTTTTAATGCATCCTCAAATATATATGTTCTTAAGTTTCCTATATGGGCATAATTGTAGACAGTAGGGCCACAAGTATACATTCCAACTTTATTTTTATTGGCAGGAATAATTTCTTCTTTATTTCTAGTCATGGTGTTGTATAAATAAAAACTCATCTCATGTCTCCTTTACATATTTCTTATAACTAATGTTTTAATGATAATTACTGTTCTGTAACTTATCTATATAATGTATGCTTAACTATATTTATACTTTACATAACATTAAACTGTTCTTATTCTAAATCATATTAGTATAAAATATAAAAAACTACAGAACCAACTGTAGCTTAAATAACGATTAAAATTTTTATCAATTATTAATTACATTATTATAGCTCAGTAGTATCTTGTTAAATTATACATATGTTACAACAGCAACAACAACATCTACACATAATAATGCTCTCCTTTAAAATAATTTATATTTAAATTTTATCATATAATAATTATTTTACAAGTTATATGTATAAATAACCCTACAATTTATTTAAAATTTCTCAACAACTAAAACCTTTACAAGTTTTAAAGAGGATTTTATATTATTCTAAAGAATAACTATATATATTATGTAACTATATTATAATAGGTGGTGATTATATGTCTATAGATATATACGTTAATGGAAACGTCGTATCCTTGGATAACAATAAGATTTATGAATCCTTTGCTGTGAGAGATGGAAAGTTTCTAGCAGTAGGATGTAATGAAGACTTGCTATCATTATTTTCCAAAGAGGATTGCAAAGTTACAGATTTAAAAGGCAATACTGTAGTTCCAGGTTTTAATGATGCTCATATGCATCTACTTAATTATGGATTTCAAAAGACTGCAGTAAGGCTAAATAACTTATCCTCCATAGATGAAATGATTAGTGTTGTGAAGTCTTATATTAATAAAAACAATATTCCAAAGGATACATACATAATTTCTAGAGGTTGGAATGATAACTATTTTAAAGAACAACGACTTCCTAATAGATATGATCTGGATAAAATCTCCTGTTATCATCCAATTATATTTTCTAGAATATGTGGCCACATAGGGGTAATTAACTCAAAAGCTATTGAACTCTTAGGTATAGATAAAATGAAAGAAAATCCTACTGGCGGTGCTATAGATAGAGAAAATGGAGTTCCTACTGGAATTCTTCGTGAAAATGCTTTAAATATTGCACTTAGTAAGGTTCCTACCACTTCTGTAGAAGAGATAAAATCTTCACTCCGTAGCGCCTTTGATGACTTAATTAAATGTGGCATAACCTCTGTCCAAACTGAAGACTTAACTCACTGTAGAAGTTTACCTAATTTAATTCAAAGTTATAGAGAGTTAGAAGAAGAAGGCAACCTCCCTGTAAGAATAACTCTTCAGCTATGCCTTAATACTGATGAATTATTAGAGGAAGCTAATAGTTTTGGTTTGAAGTCAAAGGTAGGTAGTGATTTTATTAAGGTCGGAGGTCTTAAACTTTTTCAAGATGGCTCTTTAGGTGCTCGTACTGCAGCTATGATAGATAACTATGAGGATACTCCTGGTAATGGTATTAGTATTTATTCTCAAGAGGATTTAGATAATTTTGTTACTAAGGGTTTTAAACAAGGATTTCAAATTATTATCCATGGTATTGGAGATAGAGCTTGTGAAATGATATTAAATTCCTATGAAAAAATTTCTAAAGATACTGAGGATAATCTTAGACCTGTTATAGTTCACTGTCAATTTACTAATGAGGATTTATTAAATAGATTCAAGGAGCTCAATGTAATAGCTAATGTACAACCAGCTTTTATTATGAGCGATTATCCTATAGTTGAAAAAGCTGTAGGCAAAGCTAGAACTAAAAGTAGTTATGCCTTTAATTCTATGATACAGAAAGGCATTCCTGTAGCCTTTAGCTCTGATGCTCCTATTGAAAGTTTTAATATAATCGAGGGAATCCATGGAGCTGTAAATAGAACAGATTTAAATAATAAACCTGAAGGTGGCTTTAATATTAATGAAGGTGTTACTGCTTTAGATGCTTTAAAAACTTATACTACAGGACCTAGTTACATGTCCTTTGATGAGGATATAAAAGGCAAAATTAAAGCAAATTATCTAGCTGATTTTGTAGTTTTATCTCAAGATATAACTGCTGTACCTAAAAATAAAATTAAAGAAACTAAAATTTTAGAAACCTATGTTAATGGAATAAAGGTTTTATAACATATAAAAAATAAAGAAAAGGATGTAAGTATTCAATTATACATGCATCCTTTTCTTTATTTAATTCAATTATATTTTTATTTATTATTAGGATTATTTTTAACTCTATTAGGTTTTGCCTTTGGTTTTATTACTATATCATTTTTATTGCTATTAGGTTTATTATAAGCAGCCTTGGCAATTTTATTTTGAGTCTTAGACATGAAGCCACACAAATCCCAAAACCATAGAAATAATATAACGGATATACCTGGTATTACATAATTTGTTACTAACACTGGTAATGTTGTAAATACTAGTGGTGGTACTACAAACACAATAAAAGCTATTATAAGTACTAACCATTTGTTTATTTTTATTTTGTCAAATACAAATTTCTTTAGTAAAGCATATATACCTAATACTATAATTGAAAATAATAAAATACTTCCTAAAAATATTAATACATTTTTCATAAAATTCCTTCTTTCAAATATATTGTAACTAAATAGTATTATATAATATATATCTATAAAAATGTACTTACTATAACAGATTTTTAATATGTTCACAAAATATTAATAATAGGATTTTTTATGATTTTTTGTTTAAAATTTAAAACTAATGGTAATACTATCAACTGTAATCTATTTAAAAGGAGATGTTTTTATGAAAGTATTAGACTCAATTGCACTAATTTTAGTTATTGTTGGTGCGGTAAACTGGGGCCTAATAGGATTATTCCAATTTGACTTAGTTGCAATTTTATTTGCAGGTTCTAGTGCCTTCGGTGCTATAAGCACATTTAGTAGAATTGTTTATGCCATAGTAGGATTAGCAGGTCTTTATGCTATATCATTCTTTGCAAAGAGTAAATATACTGATGTGGAATAATTTCTAAAGCCGCAATTGCGGCTTTTTTATTTTATAATTTTATAGGATTTATTTTGTTTTTAATTTATAATAGTTTAGATAGGTTGGCAATAGCATAATATAATTTAAATAAATTTTTTAACTTATATAAAAATGCTCTATGCTTAAATATCCTATGAAAAACTTAGCTGAGGTGTTATAAAATGATAAAATATATTTCTTATGATGTTAAAAAATGTAGTATATATGAATTGTTAAAGTATTATACTCCTGAGATAGTAAATAAATACTGCGAAAGTTGTAATAAATTTAATAAGGTATGGTCTTGTCCTCCACTCTCTTTTAGTGATTTAGAATATGTTTCTAAATACAAATATTGTTATGTAATTAGTGGTAAAACCTATATAGAGCAAATTCCAAAGGAAGAACTAAATGATATTGTTACCTACTCTCTATGTAAATATAGTGATATAAGTAATAGCACTGATAAATTTACTAATACTTTTAATGGTCTTTATTATAGTTTTAGAGAATTTAATGATAATAAAATACTCTCCTTAGAATCTTATTATAATGACAGCATTGCACTATTTTCTGGAAGATGCCTAATTTGCAACAACTGCTCTCGTAGCAATAACATGCCTTGTATATTCCCAAGGAAATTAAGATATTCATTAGAAGGTCTTGGTTTTGATGTATGCGGGATAGTTGAAAATATTATTAATGATAAAATTCAATGGAGCAGTAACTCAACACCAGAATATGTAACCTGCGTATCTGGATTGCTTTCCAATTTAGATATTTCTGAAGATAAAATTTTGCAAATATTGCATAATAATTAAAACTTAATATTCTATTTCTAGTATTTAAACTTACCTCTTTGATAATAATATTATTAATAAATAAAAAATATGAAAGAGGTGGTTTTTCTTTGTTCAAATGTGTAAAGAAAGAAAATCATTACTGTAATTTAGTAAATGGTCAATGGATGACAACGGAAAATACTATAGATATTTTTTCTCCTAGCGATAACTCATTAATAGGTACTATACCTCAAATGAGTCAAGATGATGTGGATAAGATAATAAGTTTTGCTAAAGAAAGCCAAAATTCCTGGAGTGATGTACCTGTAAGTAAACGTTCTGAAATCTTACATAAAGCAGCAACTTTGCTTGAAGAAAATTGTGATGAATTATCTAAAGTTCTTATGATGGAAATAGGCAAAGATATTAATTCCTCTATTTCTGAAGTAAAGCGTACTGCAGATTTTATAAGATTTACTGCAGATGCTGGTAAAAATCTAGAAGGAGAAACAATAGCTGCTGATACTTTCCCAGGATTTAAAAAAAATAAGATGAGTCTAGTTCAAAGAGTACCTATAGGCTTAGTCCTTGCTATATCACCTTTTAACTATCCAATTAACCTATCAGCTTCCAAGATTGCTCCTGCCTTAGTTGGTGGTAACAGTGTTATTCTTAAACCTCCAACACAGGGTGCTGTAAGTGCTCTTCATCTTATTAGGATATTTCAAGAAGCAGGTGTTCCTGATGGGGTAATAAACTCTGTTACTGGTAAATCTTCTGAAATAGGTGACTATCTGGTTACTAACGACAATATAAACTTTATCAACTTTACCGGTTCTACGGAAGTAGGTAAACATATAGCTAAAATTGCTGGTATGGTACCTATGATTATGGAGCTGGGTGGAAAGGATGCTGCCATTGTACTAAAAGATGCTGATTTAGATGATACAGCTAGAGAAATTGTTTCAGGTGCATATAGTTATTCTGGCCAAAGATGTACAGCTATTAAACGTGTATTAGTTACAGAAGATGTTGCCGATGAATTATCCTCTAAAATCTTGGAACAAGTAAAAAAACTCACTATAGGCACTCCTGAATCTGGAGCTAAAATTACTCCTTTAATTGATAAAAAATCTGCTGATTTTGTTGAAGAGCTTATTCAAGACGCCTTAAGTAAAGGTGCAAAATTGCTATGTGGTAATAAGCGAGAGGGTAACTTACTACACCCAACTCTTTTTGATATGGTAACTAGTGATATGCGTATTGCATGGGAAGAACCTTTTGGTCCTGTACTCCCTATAATTAGAGTAAAGGATAAAGATGAAGCAATTGAAATTGCTAATAAGTCTCAATATGGACTTCAATCCAGTGTATTTACAAGAAATATTAATGATGCCTTCTATGTAGCTAACAAATTAGAAGTGGGGGCTGTTCAAATAAATAATAAGTCTGAAAGAGGACCAGATCACTTCCCATTCTCCGGTGTTAAAGCTTCAGGTATGGGTACTCAAGGCATAAAATATAGTATTGAAGCTATGACTAGACTTAAATCCATAGTATTAACCATAGACTAAATTAAACTTAATAGAAAAGCTTCAAAGAAATTTTCCTTGAAGCTTTTTATTTATATATTATATATTCTCATCTTGTGATCTTGCTATTATCTCTCTACATATCTCAGATAAATTAGCTTTTTCCTCTTTACTTAAGTCCTCCATATAAATTGGTTTATGAAAAATAATTTGAGCTTTTAAATCTTCTGGATCTCCCTCTAATCCCTTATAGGTTCCATTTACCGTAATTGGTATCACTGGTACATTAGCCTTAACTGCAAGTTTTAGGCTTCCCTTTTTAAAATCACCTACACCCTTGTCTCTATTTCTTGTACCTTCTGGAAATATAAGCATAGATCTGCCACTTTTTATTATTTCTATAGCTTGAAGGATTGCCTTTAAACCTTCCCGTCCATTTTCTCTATCTAAAAATACACATCCTAATTCCTTCATCCAATAGGATATAACCGGTACTTTCTTCATTTCGATTTTAGCCACAGCTCCTGCAGTATCTTTTATATTCATCATTATTACAGGTATATCTAGCATACTTTGGTGATTTGAAACATAAACACATGTTTGATTTAATAAGTTTTCACTACCTACAACATGAACTTTTAATTCAGAATATTTAATTGTAGCAGCAGCCCAGTCCTTCTCTAAATTATATAAGTATTCTTCCCTTTTTTCTTCTGTTAATTTATTTTTACATATTGAATATGTAATTCTTTTAATGGCAATTTCAAGCATTTTAAAAGAAAATTTTATTCCAAATCTTAATTTTCTCAAATAATTCACGTCCTTTTTTAATGTTTACATTTAATTATATCAATAATATGTATTCTGGTGAAGTATATATTGAAATTTTGTCAATACTTTATATATTACATGTACTACTTAAGGAGGTCTCATGAAAAAATTTTATAAAAGTAATAGAACTCTATTTATATTATCTATAATATTTTTTGTCTCCTTTTTCTTACTAGGTTATACTAGCAAAAATAGTATTAATACTAAATTGAAGGATTCAGAAACTAGGATACATTTTATAAATGTTGGCCAAGGAGATTCTATTCTTATTGAGAATAATAATTTTAATATTTTAATAGATAGTGGACCAAATAGCGCTAAGGACACTTTAATTTCTTATCTTAAAAAATATAAAATTAAAAAATTAGATTACCTTATTGCATCTCATCCTCACGAAGATCATATTGGTTCTATGGATGATATAGTTAATAATTTTTATATAGAAGAGTTTATTATGCTTAAAGTTTTATCCACAGATAAGAATTTTTCTAACTTAGTAAACGCACTTAAAAGTAAAGGACTTACAATTAGAAATATTAATGACGATCTTAAAATTCAACTTTCAGAGGATAATTATATAGATTTTCTATGGACCGGTGATATCTCCGATGATAATTTAAACAATCATTCTATAGTAATAAAATATATAAATAAAAATACCTCATTTTTGTTTACTGGAGATATGGAAGAAGAAGTTGAAAATATTTTATTAGCTAGTAAAAAATCTTTAGAATCTACTGTATTAAAAGTAGCACACCATGGAAGTAAGACTTCATCTTCCAAAGGATTTTTATCTAAAGTAAACCCTAGAATAGCTGTAATAAGTTGTGGCATGGGAAATGATTTTGGTCATCCTCATAAAAATACTTTAAAAGCATTGGAAAATCTAAATTCTAAAATACTTAGGACTGATATAAATGGAAACATTATAATAAAAACAAATAATGATAAATTAATGATATCTACTGAACATGAAGGTAGCTAATATTAAAAGTATGCAACATAGCTAATATTTAATTAATAGCTATGTTGCATACTTTTCAAATATATTATCAAAAAATAAAAAAAGCCTTACTTTGTAAGACTAAAAATGGCTCCGCGAAGAGGAT
>NZ_DFCF01000026.1:0-27672 GCF_002367465.1 Clostridium sp. UBA3061
CAAAAGAGAGCCTCTTAATTTTGATAATTTTAAAAAATATGCTGGAAAATATAATTATAAAGTTATAATTAATAGAAATGATAATGATCTTAATATTGACTAATATATTGATTTTATAATTTTAAAACCCTAGTCAATTTATGACTAGGGTTTTATACTATACTTATTATTTATACACCGGTATTTCAAATTGTGGTTTAACATTAGAATGCTTGTCCATTATTAATTTAATATTAGTTACTTGTTTATATGACCATACAATATCTGTAGCGTATTGATGCCATGGACTACTGTAATTGTGAACATTCCATCTCATTTCATATATAGTATCTTGAGCTGGTCTAGGGTTCTTTGCATTTTTATCTGAATGTATATAATTTTCAGCAATCCATTTAATACCACCTTTAATAGCTGCTTCTGGTGAAGTCCACCCATTTTTATAGGCTGATTCTGCTCCAGAGCTTACTGGTGAATTATCAAAGGCACAAATTCCAAAGAAATTATAAACCTTAACGGTAGTTCCATCTTCTTTTTTATAGTCTACTCCTTTTGCCAAGGTAGATGTACCATTTCCAGTCTCTAATAGTGCATGTGCCACTGCATAGGCTTGATTTACATTATTGGTTTTACAAGCATCGTAAAATGCTTGTCCCATACTAGATAATGTACCTTTACCCACTAATACATTATTTAGCGTACTTACACTTATATCTTGTATGAAGTTTAGTTTCATAAACATATATATACCATTTTTATCATTTTTATATCTGCTTGGTTCTAAATACTGTGCTATATCTGTTTTTCTTGCATCTCCAGAATATAAAGCTCTAAATATTGGTGGTTTCTTATTATATTGGATATTTGCAAAATTATCTACTGTAGTTCCTACTGAATAAGTAGACATTGTACCTAATGTGGATACATTATGGTTTGATGGCACTGTAGAAAATTCCTTTACTGCAGGTAATTCAATATATTTTCCTTCACTATCATATAAGCCAGATTTTACAATTATACTATAGGTAGTGCTTGTACTATATCCTCCAGAAGGCGGTGTTATTTTTATAGCCTTGTTAGTTGCATTGTAGCTTAAACCTACCTTTAATTCACCACCATTAGGTGAAAAAACTTTTACATAAGTACTAAGGTTATTTATTAAGTTTGTATGTAGTCTATTACTAAGCTTTATTGTCCAAGTTTTATTTGTTGGTATATTTATTTGATGGTTTAAATCCTGTATATTTACTGCTGCAAAGGCACTACCAGTTAATGCCAATGGTGTCATACACATTATAATTACTATTAAAATACTAGAAATCTTCTTTACTACTTTATTATTCATAGTTCCCCCCATATCCTCTAAAATTTTATTTATATAATATCTATTATATTGTATAATACTAATAACATTGA
Source organism: Clostridium sp. UBA3061 (assembly GCF_002367465.1). NCBI lineage: Bacteria > Bacillati > Bacillota > Clostridia > Eubacteriales > Clostridiaceae > Clostridium > Clostridium sp. UBA3061. Next base: position 1,414 of record NZ_DFCF01000026.1, read on the forward strand.
TATTATGCTATAATTATACAATAAATTTAAAGTGAATGTAAGTAATTATATAATAACTAACATTCATTAAGTCTTATGCTAGGTGGTGATATAACTATATGGATAATAAAAACTTACTTAGACTTAATAAGTACATAAGCGAAAGTGGAATTTGTTCCAGAAGAGAAGCAGATAAGTTTATTGAATCTGGTAAAGTATATGTAAATGGTATCTTAGCTACCCTTGGAACAAGAGTTAGTCCTACTGATACTGTAGTAGTTGATGGAAAAACTATTAAACCTAAGTCAAATAAAGTATATATAGCCCTTAATAAACCTGTAGGGATTACTTGCACAACAGAAACTCATGTTAAGGGAAATATAATTGACTTTGTTGACTATCACGAGAGAATATTCCCTATAGGACGTCTCGATAAACCCTCTGAGGGATTAATATTTTTAACTAATGATGGAGATATGGTAAATAAAATATTACGTGCAGGAAATAATCATGAAAAAGAATATGTAGTTTCCGTTGATAAACCTATTACAAAAGAATTTATTAATTCAATGGAAAATGGAATTCCTATACTTGGTACTGTGACAAAGCAATGCAAAGTTAGAAAAATTGGCAAATGTACTTTTAATATAATTTTAACCCAAGGTCTAAATAGACAAATTAGAAGAATGTGCGAATACTTAGGATTCAAAGTAACTAGTCTTAAACGTATTAGAATTATGAATGTGTCCTTAAGTAATCTTCCTACGGGGAAATGGCGTTATCTAAGCTCTGAAGAAATGTCCACAATCATTAATCTTACTAAAGATTCAATAGGTACTATTTAAATTGAAACTCAAATATAAGTAAAAAAATAAAAAAGAAGAAGATATTTATTCTATCTCCTTCTTTTTTATTTTTTATTTTAATTAAAATTCACCTTTAAATAATTCTGCAAACTGTTTATGCGCAATTATTTCACTATTTTCTTTCACTTCTTTAAAAGTTATTTCAAAATCATCAGATACATCTGAATAAACTTCATATATTTTCTCTGCAGTATTATTATCTCCATAAGTAATTACATATGCAACTTGATCTTTTTTACCGTTTACATTTCTGTAATATTGATATATTTTTGCCTTTGATTTGTCTATTTTTTCATCAGTTAATACTTTATCAAGAGTAGTTTCTGCCTTTTTTACATATGCAGCTTCATCTTCATCAGTAAGTAATTTTAAAGTGTTTGCTTCATTATAATAATATTCTTTGTTAGCAAAACTATTTAATAGTGATTCAAAGCTTTCATAAGTAACCTCTGGTACTTCTGTGCTTTCTTTTTCTTTACTATCTTCAGTAGAAGCTTGCTCAGTAGTTTTAGCTGATGAATCCTCTGAAGTATTAGTTTTTGTTCCACATCCTACTAATGCTAAACCTATTGTTGCTGTTAATACTAATGCAATTATTCTTTTCATTTTAAATCCTCCATATTTCCAAATAAATTTAATACTTAGTAAATGATATACCAAATAGTATATAACCTTTTGTATACATTTACATAGTTGATACAAAATATTAAGAGTATTTCTACTCTTTATAAATCCATATAAAATTATATCATATTTTGTAATATTTTCAATACTAAATTTCTACATATTATTTTATTAACATACATTGTTAATAAAACTTTGTCGATGCTTCATAATATAATTTTATATACTGTTAAATTATCAACTTGTCCATATTATTAACATTATCCACAGGTATCCTGTTTATAACTTAGTGAATTCAATGTTAATACATAGATTTTCATCTTATAATTCTATAATTTCTCTTCTAGACTCCATATATACCTTATAAACACGTGAAATTTTATCAACATTATCCACACTAATGTGAATAACATGTTTATAACTTTTTAATTATACATCTTTACTCGGGAAATTAGATGTTACACACTTAAACTTTTTTATCTTTCTAATAGATACTAATGATTAAACTGTGTTAAACTTAAGTTGATATATTATTTATTATTTATTGGAGGTTTATATATGCGAATTGGTTTAGGATATGATGTACATAAGTTAATTCCTAATAGAGATTTAATTATTGGTGGAGTTAAAATACCACATACACTTGGGCTTTTAGGTCATTCAGATGCTGATGTTCTTATTCATGCAATTATGGATAGTTTATTAGGTGCTGCAGCACTTGGTGATATAGGAAAGCACTTTCCTGATACAGATGCTGAATTTAAAGGCATTTCTAGTATTAAACTTCTTAATGAAGTTAGAGAGTTATTAAGTAAAAATAATTATAAAATAGAAAACATAGATGCAACAATAATTGCACAGCGTCCTAAAATGTCTCCTTATATTACATCCATGAGAGAAAATATTAGTGAAGCATTAAGAATTTCTATAGATCAAATTAATGTAAAGGCTACTACTGAAGAAGGTCTTGGTTTTACTGGTATTGAAGAAGGAATTTCCTCTCAATCTATATGTTTAATAAGTAAAATATAAGATATATAAAAATACAAGTCCAAGGTTATTAAAATTCAACCTTGGACTTTTTAAAATGTTTATTACATATTCTCTATTATCTCTTCTAAATCTTTCTTAAATTCTTCTAATGGCTTATTCTCCTTAAAAGACTTCAACAATTTGGCTATTGACTCATATACATATTCGTCATCACTTATAGCTATGGTTTTGGCATTAGAATAGATGTCCTTAACTTTTTTTTCAACTTCCATTCGTAGTTCCGGAGATATATTATTGTAGTTATCCTTTAACTTTAATGCAACTAATACAGATTCATGGTTTATATAGGTTACTGATGATTGTATTTCTGGAATTTCTTCAATGTCTGCCATAATTCTCTCACAGGTGGATATAGCATTTCTAATTTCTACTTCTTTATCTATAGGCTCATCACTCATATCTTCAACAGTAGGACCGGCTCCCACAGTATCACTTTTTTTACTATTACTATTACATCCCATTAATACCACCGTTACTATAATTAATAATACTACAATAAATAATAATATATCATTTATTTTTCCTTTCATTTTATATCCTCCTATATATAATTATATTAATTTAGTTTCTATAATCTATAGAATTAATAATAAATAACTATATATAGTTTGGCTTATAAGCATAAGTATATTCCTATTCTAAATTATATCTCCACCTTTTACATCATATCTGAATTCTCAAATATATCTTTCGTAACAACAAAATTCCCATTGTTTTCAACTAAGTCAAATTCACTTATACTTGTTATTCTTTCCTCCCTTTCAACATGAAATACATATCCAACTCTTCCATGTTTCTTAAAGAATACTCTTGATGATTTTATAACTCTAAGAGGATTTTTATTTTTATCATATATAATACTAGGAACATCATTAATCATATTTACATTCTCCTTACACCAGTTGTTAATTAATGATATATAATATTATCCTATTATATAATTTATGACTATAATCATTAGTTATAACATAAAATTTATTTGCACCATCTCTTATAAAAAAATTCACCTCCCTATATAAAATCTATAAGTAAGGTGAACTTTATTACAACTTGGTTAATTATTCGATTATTTAATGTTTCTGCTACCCGGTTTTATATAAGGTATATCCTTTTTACATAGTGGGCATTCTTCCTTATCAAAGCTTTCTATTTCCAATTTACATGCACTATAAACCGGAAGAGTTAAAGCACAATTTTCAACTCTCCTATCGACTATACAACATACACCTACAACTTCTGCACCTAAACCTCTTAGTACTTCTACAACTTCCATAGTAGATTTTCCTGTTGTAACTACGTCTTCTGTAATTAAAACTCTTTGTCCTTGCTTAATTTCAAAGCCTCTTGTTAATGTCATTACACCGTCTTTTCTTTCAGTAAATATCCCTGGCTTTCCTAGTTGTCTTGCTAACTCATAAGCAACTATTATTCCTCCCATAGCAGGACCTACTAACATATCAACATCTAAATCTTTAACCTTGTTTGCAACTACTTCCAATACTTGAGCTGCCTTATCTGGATACTGTAGTAATTTTGCACATTGACAGTATCTATTACTATGTTTACCTGATGATAGCAAGAAATGCCCTTCTAATAATGCCTCACACTGAACTAATATATCTACAATTTTATTTTCCATAATATTTTCCTCCTATACTATTCCTCTAATTTCACTAATATCTTTAATATTTTCTTTTATTAAAAAGTCTTCTATTCCTTTTATAATTTCTAATGGTGCAAAGGGATTTATAAAATTAGCTGTACCTATTTGGATCCCTGTAGCTCCTGACATTATAAACTCTATAGCATCTTCCCAATTTGTAATACCGCCAAGGCCAACTACTGGAACCTTACATGCCTTACACACTTGATGAACCATTCTTAAAGCCATAGGCTTTACTGCTGGTCCCGAGAATCCTGCATAGATATTATCAAATACAGCCTTTCGTTTTTTGTAGTCTATAGACATTCCTTGAAAAGTATTTATTAATGATAGTGCATCAGCTCCCGCTTCTTCACAACTAAGCGCCATCTCTACTATATTTTCTGCATTAGGAGATAACTTCACCATCAATGGTTTTTTACATACCTTCTTCACTTCTTTTACTGCCTCATAGGCAACCTTTGATTTTATTCCTAGAGCCATACCACCATGTTTTACATTGGGGCATGAAATGTTAAGTTCTATGATGTCTACATCAACCTGGTTTAACTTCTCGATTATACTTATATATTCTTCTACTGTAGCTCCACCAACATTAGCTATTATATTAGTGTTATATTCTTTCATCTTTGGAAGTTCATCTTTTATAAAGTTTTCTACTCCTGGGTTTTGAAGCCCTACACTATTAAGCATTCCACCTGTTGTTTCTTTGATTCTTACACCATCATTACCTTGTCTTGGATTTAAGGTTAAGCCCTTACTACAAAATCCTCCAAGTTTTGCTATATCATAAAACTTACTATACTCTTCACCAAAGCCAAAAGTACCTGATGCTGTCATTATTGGATTCTTGAATTCCTTATTACAAATATTTACCTTAAGCATAATTTCTCCTTTAAAACTCTAAATCTAATCCATTAAATACAGGACCATCTTTACATGTTCTTTTATTTCCACTAACTGTTTTACATGTACAACCAAGACAAGCTCCTACTCCACAAGCCATCTTCTTTTCTTCTGATACATATATCTTTGTACCCACTTCCTTGCACATATCAATTACTCTATACATCATAATCTCTGGTCCACAGCATAAAACTAAGTCATAATCTTTAGGATTAAATAGTTCCGTTACATATCCTTTATGTCCAACACTACCATCTTCTGTAGACACCTTTACTGATAAATCTAACTCACTTATTTCTTCTAACCCATAAACTTCATCTCTAAAGCCAGCAAATATATGAACTTCTGAATCCTTTATGTTATCTACCAGGTATCTCATTGGAGCAACCCCAATTCCTCCTGATACTACTGCAACCTTGCCTTTTATCTCTTCTACGTCAAAGCCATTTCCTAATGGACCCATAACCTTAACCTCTTGTCCTTGTATAAGATTACTTAATAATTTTGTTCCTTCTCCAACTAGTTGATATAGGAATTCTATAGAATTTGATGTTATATTATGAATACTAATAGGTCTCCATAATATAGGTTCCTTTTCCCAGGATCTTAGCATATAAAACTGTCCCGGTTCTCCTTGAAACTTACCCTCTATAGATAATTTAAATATTCCTTTAGCAACTTCTTTGTTCTCTATTACTTTACAAACTTTGTATTCATAATTATCTTTTTTCATTCTAATCTCCTAATAATTTATTCTAATATAATGCCATACAATAAAGTTGTATGGCATGAACTGTAGTTATAATTTATTTTTTTAGATTTCCTATAGCTGTTAGAATTTCATTTTTCATTCTAATTGCCTCTTCTTTTGCATACTTAGCAAAGTTTTCTTCACCATCTAGTTTTCCTTTATATGCAAGCATTATACCCCTTGAAGAGTTAACAACTCCTCCATTTCCATCCTTAAGATAAAGGGCTACATCTTCTGCTTTTCCACCTTGAGCACCATATCCTGGTATTAAAAAGAATGTACTGTCTAAGGAATTTCTTATTTCTATACCTTCATCTACATGGGTACATCCTATAACCCCACCTATAGAACTATACCCACACTTACCTATATAATTTTTACCTAAATTATTTATAGTTTCCCCTACTACATTAAATACTTTTCTACCACACTTAGTTTCTATATATTGAATATCCTTGCTACCCTTGTTTGAAGTTCTTATCAGTACAAAAACTCCTTTTTCACTATTTTCAATATAAGGTAAGTATGGCTCTATACTATCTAATCCCATATATGGACTTAGCGTTATAAAATCAGCTTCAAATTCTCCTGCAAAATGTGCTTTAGCATACATTTCAGCCGTTTTAGCAATATCGCCTCTTTTTATATCTCCTATAGATATTGCTCCCTTTTCCCTTATATACTTTAATGTATTAGAATAAGCTCTTAATCCTTCCAATCCATATGCTTCATAATATGCTATTTGTGGTTTATAGCAAGCTACATGGTCTATAGTTTCATCTATTATAGCTTTATTAAATTCGAAAATTGCATCACCTATGTTTTCAAATTTCTTCATAAAACTTTCTGGTATATATGATATATCTGTATCTAGTCCCACACATACATGTCCTTTTTTTGCAATTATATCGAATAGTCTATCTATAATCATATGATCCTCCCTCACTTTTCTATTTTTTATAAACAACTTTACCACCTTTTATGGTAGTTATAACTTCTCCATATACTTTCATACCATTAAATGGAGTATTTTTACCTTTTGATAAAAATTCTTCCTTACGTATCTCATATTCTTTTTCTAAATCTAGTATTACTAAATCTCCATCATAACCTATATCTATTTGACCCTTATTAACTCCTAGTATTTCACTAGGTCTCTTACTCATGATTTCGCTTAGCTTACTTAAATCTATATGACCTGACCTTACAAGCTTTGTATAAGAAACTCCAAAGGCTGTTTCTATTCCTGATATTCCTGGAGCTCCTTTTTTCTTATCCTCTTCAGTATGAGGTGCATGATCTGTAGCAATGCTATCCACATATCCACCTTTTATAGCTTGGATTAAATATTCCATATCTTCCTTTTCTCTAAGAGGTGGATTTACTCTATACTCTACATCATTTGTTAAAGCTATATGATGGGGAGATACTTCACAAGTAACTTTATGACCTTTTTCCTTTGCTTTAATGATATATTCCATAGATTCTTTGGTACTTACATGGGAAAAGTGAACTTTACACCCTGCATGTTTTGCTAAAGTTATATTTCTCCAAGTCATAGTATTTTCTGCCAGTCTCATATCTATATCAGATAGATTATGATTCTCACAATGGCACATAACAGTTATATCCTTCTCTTTAGCCTTAATCATAGCATTTAACATAACTTCGCTGTGCATAACATCTTTTCCATCTTCTGATATTACTTTTATATCACCTTTTTTTAGCTTATCTAAATGGCTTATGTCATCTCCACTAAACTCATTAGTTATAGATATAACTTGATTAATATCTATAAGTCCTACTTCCTTACCCCTATTTATAACATAATTAACTGTATCCATAGTGCTACATACTGGATTTGTATTTGCCATAAGGTTTACCATTACATATCCACCTTTAACTGCAGCATGAGAACCTGATTGTATATCTTCCTTATGTGTAAGTCCCGGATCCCTAAAATGCACATGTAAATCTACAAAGCCAGGCATTACTATCTTTCCTGTTGCATCTATAGTTTTACAATCCTTTATGAGATTTCTTCCTAGCTCACAAATTACTCCGTCCTTTATATAGACATCTCCAACAAAAGTTCCACTCCAGTCAACTACTGTACCATTCTTTATGCAAATTTCCATAAGTATTCTCCAATCCTATCTATTAATATAATGAAGTTACCTTTTGTAAATCATCACAGTAATGACATCTATATTCTTTTGTTTCTTCATCTACTAAGTAATGTATATGCTTTATGTTAGGTTCTATAGATGTAACGCATCTAGGGTTCTTACATTTAATAACATTTTCAACCTTTTCAGGAAGTGTAAGCTTAATTTTTTCCTTAATTTCTTCATTTTCTATTATATCTATAGTTATATTTGGATCTATTACTCCTAATATTTCAAAATCAATATCTATTCTAGTTTCTATTTTTATTATATCTTTTTTCCCACACTTATCACTATTAGCATTCATTATAAGAGCTACAGTGAAATCAGCTTTATCTAAGTTTAAGAAGTTAAATATTTTTATTCCTTCTCCAGCTTTTATATGATCAATTACTAATCCGTTTTTTATACTATTTATAGTTAACATATTACTTCCTCCTTATATACCTTAGTAAATTCCTAATAGTTTTAGTATTAATGCCATTCTCACATACATTCCATACTTAGCTTGCTTAAAGTACACAGCTCTATTATCACTATCTACTTCATATGCTATCTCATTTACTCTTGGTAATGGGTGAAGTACTATCATATCTTCTTTCGCAAGATTCATTTTCTCATTATCTAATATATAAGTATCCTTAAGTTTTATATAGTCCTCTTCATTAAAAAATCTTTCTCTTTGTACCCTTGTCATATATAAAATGTCTATTTCCTTCATAGCTTCTTCCATAGTTCTAACTTGCTTAAACTCTATATTTTTCTTTTTAAGGACTTCTTTCTTTATATACTCTGGTATTTCTAATTCTTCAGGTGAAATTAGTACGAACTTGTTGTTTTCATATCTACTTAAAGCTTTTATTAACGAATGTACTGTTCTTCCAAATTTTAAATCTCCACAACAACCTATTGTTAAATTATTTAGTCTTCCCTTTAGAGTTCTTATGGTTAGTAAATCAGTTAAGGTTTGAGTTGGATGTTGGTGTCCACCATCCCCTGCATTTACTACGGGAATATCACTATATTGTGCTGCAACCTGTGGTGCTCCTTCTTTAGGATGTCTCATTACAGCAATGTCTGCATAGCATGCAACAGTTCTTATGGTATCTGCAATACTTTCTCCCTTAGCTACTGAACTAGCATTGGGTTCTGAAAATCCGATTATGCTTCCTCCTAATCTATTCATAGCAGCTTCAAAACTAAATCTGGTTCTAGTACTTGGCTCATAAAATAATGTAGTAAGCAAGTACCCATCACAAGCATGTATAAATTTTCTTGGATCTTTTATTATTTCATCTGCTAGGTCAAATATTTCGTCTAATTCTTCTAAAGTAAGGTCCATTGGTTCGATTAAATTTCTTCCTTTTAACATATAAAACACTCCTTTTTAGCCTCTCTGGGATAATTTAAAGGTATTAAGATTTACTTATAAAATTCAATAAAAAAAAGCTTTCCTCAACAAGGAAAGCTATAAATATCTGTAAATACAACTTTGTATATGAATATATTATTGTAAATTTTATCATATTACAAATGTATTCATACCAAAATATTATCTTCCCTTGCCGGCATCTCTGTACCGTTTTTAAAAGGATTCTTTATTAAATTTTTACTATTTTTATTTTACTTTAAATAAACTGTAATGTCAATATAGTTTATCATAATACTAAATTTTTTAATTTAGCTTATTTATGTGATTAAATCACATATCTTTCTATATAAATATTGTATTATAAATTATATAAACAGTATAATTTTTACCCTAGTTTATCTTAAGAAGTAAATACCAAGCTTATCAAATATTTATCAGCATAAATGTAAAACCACATGGTATACTAAATAAAAGCAAATTAAAAGGAGGATATTAAAATGAAAATAACTTTTGATAACGAAACTAAAGATGCACTTTTAGAAAATTTAAGCAAACAAGGCAAATCTGTTGTTAGACTAGCTATTGCAGGTTTTGGTTGAGGTGGCCCTAACCTAAGCGTTGTTCTGGATGAACAAAAATCAAATGATAATGTAGAAACTGTTAATGGAATAACTTTTGCAGTTGATAAAGATGAAGAATATATTTTTGAAGATTGTATTGTTTCTTACAAAAAAACATTCTTTGGAAAAACTTTTAGAGTAATATCTAAAGCTATAGGTGAAAGTTCTTGTAGCTAAAATATAAAAAATAATGCACTCTTTAAAATGAAGAGTGCATTATTTTTTTAATATGTTAATCCCAATGACTAAAAACTTTATTTATTTGAAGTACTTACTTATTTCCTCTATTGAACTATTTAACACTGCTGCTATATTTTCTAATTCCTTAGAATTATTTAGATTTTCATGAGATATGGTTGAAGTTTCTTCCGAACTTGCCATGGTTTCTTGGGCTATACCCGATAGATTTGTAATGTTATCATGAATTTTTTCACTGCTATCTAAAATTGTAGATACCTTAGAAACCACACCTATCATTTCCTCTTTTACTGTAGATACATTTTTCTGAATAGTTGAAAATGCTTTATTTGTATCTTTAACCAATTGTTGTTGTTCATCATTAGCATGAACTAATTCTTCTACCTCTAAAACTGATACATTAGTATCTTCTTCTAGAGACTTCAGTATATTTCCTATCTCTAGTGAGTTATTTTTACTCTCAGCTGCTAATTTCTTTATTTCATCTGCTACCACTGCAAATCCTTTTCCACTTTCACCAACCCTAGCTGCTTCAATTGCGGCATTTAGTGCTAGAAGATTAGTTTGCTCTGAAATAGATGATATAACATTAGTTATTTCCGCAATATTAGATGATTTTTCAGCTAGTTCCTTCATAATGTCACTAACCTTTTTATTTTTGCTCATAATATATTCACTTTTTTTAGATAATTCATGAACAATTTTTATTCCATTGTCTATTACCTCATCAGCTTCCTCAGAGGATTGTTTAACAACAGTAGTTACCTTTTCAGTCTCTGTTATTTCATACTTTATATTATTTACTAAATTAGTCTGACTCTCAATTTCTTTGCTAGTATTAGTTGCCCCTATTGCTATTTCATCTATAGATGAATTTACAATTTCTGTACTTTGACCTATTAAAGAAACAATTCCTCTAAGCTCATTAGATTTTTCTTTAACTACATTATATACATTGGATAAATCTATTAACATCTTTTGTTGTATCTTACTATTTTCATTTAATTCTTCTACATTTTTATTTATATCTTTATTCATTTTAGAAATAAATTGTGTAACTATTACAAGCGTTGGTAAAAACATTATAGTAGTACCTAAAATCCCACTTAATTCAGCACTATTTCCTAACTTTACCTGCATATATGCATATATTAGTATAGATATTAAATTTATTCCACCAACAGTAGTTATTAATTTTAAATCCAAGTATAAAACTAAACTTAGTATAAATGGAAATCCAGCTGCAAAAGCAGATGCACAGGATGATGTGAGTAATATATATGTATCTACTAATAAAAATCCTGTAGCCAAAACCCATCTCATTATGTTATTTGATGAGTTTTTCATATATAAGAATATGGCTATAACATAGGCTATACCTGCTACTAATATATTATATATTGCAAATCCAATCCTTCTATCTCCCCTATAAACTTGTAGAACTGAACCTGCTACTGTAACAAACATAATGCTCAAAAATACAATTAACATTAATTTATTTACTTTAGTAATATAATTGTTATAGTTATCTTTATATTCATTTTTCCCCATAGTAATCCCCCCATATTTTTACTTGATTGAATTATCGTACCATTGTATATACATCTTAATATATATTTTGAAAATAAAACCATAAAACAAACTACCTAAGTAATTCGCTTTATGGTTTTATATAAATAATTTAGTTTCTATCTTTTTTTCATAATCCGACCATGTATCATGTATTGTTTTATCTTTTACCTTTGATACCTTATTCATAGTAGCATCAAGATAATCTGCATAATGCACTATAAAAGCCTCTTCTGTATTTGGTCCTTTAGGAGATCCATACTCCGGTTTTCCATGATGTTGAACAATGCATCCTTTAATTCGATTTTTAAAGTCCTCACTATAAAATCCAGGATTATTTTTAAATGCTTCTTCTATCATAGTTATACCTATAACTATATGACCTTCCATTTCACCTCTAATGGTTGTTTTAAACCTTCCAATTGACGAATATTCATATATCTTTCCAATATCATGAAGTTTTGCTGCTAATATAGCAATTTCCTTATATCTACAATTATACCTATATGCAAGTTTCTTTGCCCAATAGGTTACATTAAGAGTGTGTTCTGCAAGCCCACCTATATATGTATGGTGTTCTAACCCTCCAATTCCTTGAGAAAAAATATTTATAAAACTCTTATTACCAAAAAAATATTTATCTAAAGACATAACCTCTTCACATTTAAATTGTTGAGTTGTCATTTCTTCTAATTCATCTAATATAAATTTTACATCTCTTTTTACACAGTTCATAAAATCATTTAAATTATANNATTATAACTAGATTTTGATAAATCTATCTTCACTATACTATTGTCTTTTATACTAACATTTACTACATCACCTATATTTAATAATTTGTTGTAATTATTTTCAACTTTAAGCCTTAATTCGCCTGTAATATCTCCTATGGTATATATTATCTCATCTTTATATATTTTTTTATCTTTAATCATAAGTAACAATTCTACTAAATCCTTATTAGTACTATTAGCTACTTGAATCAAATATATTGATTTCATAACCTCATCTCCTTATAAAGTCATCTATTATGTATCTTTTCATAAGAAGATATTTTTATTCTTTGATCCATATAATATTTTACTTATATTTATCTCCAAATTCTTCAACTAATGTAGTAACCAGTTTTTTTATATTACTTGCATGAGCTACTAAAATCATAACTAATAAGAATATTAATATTCTTTCTTTATCTTCATTATTAAACTCATACTTTTCCAAGTGTCTTCTAATTATTTCTTCTAAATCCTTCTCTTCTCCACTAAAAAATAATTCTATATTCTTTTGCTGTAAATCACTAAATAATTTAAAGGTATCTTCCCATGAAAGAATATCATCCTCCCTATTATTTATATCATTAAAAGCTAATCTAAATACACTTTTTATTTCATCTGTTGTCAAAATCGGCCTCATATATCCTAATAAAACCAATTGAGCTAAATGCAGTTTAGTATATCCTCTTTTTTTACCATCTTCTGGCTTAGAAATAACTTCGCTCTTTATATAATTTTGAAGTATGCTATTAGTAAATTTATCGTGCTTAAACTTATCGTTAAGATAATCTTTAACTTGTGATAAGAATAAATCATACTGTGGTAATTCATCATACTGTATTATACTTTTTTCAGTATTCTCACCTATCATCTCCGAAAATTTAGATACCACCTCTTGAAAAATAGTCCCATTATCTCTATCTCTATCTCTATCATTCATTTTCATCCCTCACTTTAATAACCTTTTTAATATTTAACATATTCTTGCCTTAATACTAGTTAAATATATGATAATGTAAATTTTTGTACACTACTTCATATTAATTATAAAAGATAATGTCTATATTTACAAATATCTTATAAAATAAAAGTCGAATTATTTATTCATGGATTATGAAATTAATATAAATTATTCATTCAAATATAAGCACATATCAATATTATTAACAATAATCACATTTTACTAACATATTATTATAAATAATATCAACATCAGCTGTTGATTAATATATACATGATAATTCCTATAATTCCATTAACTTTAGAAATTTTTATATATTATCCACATTATCCACAGATGGGTTGTGCATAATATTTTTTATTTTCTGTCTAGAACACTGAATAATATGACTGTACCTCCTTCAAATTTTGATATTTTTTGTAGAATCAATTCGCAAACTAAATAAAATAGTATTGAAAATGAGCATCTTTATGTTAAAATATTAAATTATAAGTTAAATTATTCATCTTTTCCTTATTATGTGATTAATACTACTATAATAGATTATATATTAATGGCATATACTGTAATAAATTTATTTTTTTTATCATTTTTTATTGACTTATGATTTTTCTTGTATTATAGTTATTATATGGTATTAAATATAATATCTGCTAACTAAATTTTATTTGATTACATAATCAAAAATATAGGAGGAATTTATTATGAAATCAACTGGTGTTGTAAGAAAAGTAGACGAGTTAGGGAGAATAGTTATCCCAGTAGAGTTGAGAAGGACTTTAGATATTGACGTTAAGGACGCTCTTGAAATATACGTAGATGGTGAGCAAGTTATATTAAAGAAATATGAACCTGCATGCATCTTCTGTGGAGATGCTCGTGATGTGGTTAACTATAAATCTAAAAACATCTGTCAAAAATGTCTAAATGAATTAAAGAATCAACAATAAACAATAAAAACGTTACTTATTTCTAAGTAACGTTTTTATTATTTATATCGTATATACTATATAAATCTATTTACCCAACCTAAAATAAAAGACCAGCAATTAAATTACTGATCTTATCTTAAGAAATTAATATCTTCTTGCCCCTATATAATCGTGTCTACTCATAGGCGATATCTTTACAACCTCATTATCTTGAGGAGCATGAAGGTAAGAATTATTACCTACATATATACCAACATGGTACGCATATCCACCTGAACCAAAGAATACCAAATCTCCTGGTTGAGGATTAGAAACTGGCGTTCCTTTATTCATTTGATCCTGTGCTACTCTAGGAAGATTTATTCCATTGGCAGCATATACATATCTAGTTAAGCCTGAACAATCAAAAGTATTAGGACCATTTCCACCCCATTGGTATGGAACTCCTAAAAATTTATATGCATAGCCAACTATAGAGCTTCCTGAAGCATTTGGAGGTGCTATCACATTTGAATCACCACTGCCTCCCCTACTAGGTCTATTAGAACTAGTACTACCATTACTAACATACTGCGTTATTTGTCTCTTAGTCTCTTCTAATTGAGCTTCATTTTCCTTCACAGCTGCGTCAAATAAGTCTCTATTAGCTTCTGCTTTAGCTAAAGCCTTTTTATGTTCTGCTCTTTTTTCTTCTAATTGAGCTAATTTTTTATTGTTTTCTTCTTGTAATGCATCTAGCTTTACTTTTTCATCTTGAACTACTTTTTTCTCTTTTTCAATAGTTTCTATTTTTTCATTTAAACTACTAACAATTTCTTTATCAGAGCCTATCATTATATTTATGTTATTTAATCTACACATGAAATCTGATATACTCTTTGAGTTTAAAAGCGCCTCAACATAACTATCCATACCATTAATGTACATCGCTCTCATTCTCTCACTAAACATTTCATTTTGTTCTTTTATATCACTTTCAGTAGCTTGTACCCTCTTGTTGCTCTCTTCAATTTTGCCTTCTGCTTCAAGAATTTCAGCATTCAACTCTTCTATACCTATAGATATATCTTCCATCTGAGAATTTACTGACTGTATTGAAGCTTCTATCTCATCGACTTGCTCTTGAGCACTTTTATAGTTGTTTTTGTTTTCTTCCAACTTTTGCTCATATGTTGATCTATCACTATTTGGATCTGCAAATGCACTAGTTCCAACACAAGAAATAGCCAATGCTAAAGCAAGTACTAATGATATACTCTTCTTATTCAAAAAAATTCCCTCCCCCTCATTTATAAATCTCATTTACCATTATAACACTATAATGATTGTTATCTCAAGTAATTTAGAAAAAAAATGAGACAACCATCTATTTTTTAATAGATATACAGTAAATATATTCAATATAAATTATCATATTCCTTCTAATTTTAAAAACTTTTCAAAATGCTTTTGTTTATATATGAATTCCAAACTTATATACCTCTGATTTGTGTAGGTTTCTTTCCTTCGCAACTTTTTTTATTGCTTCTTTTTTATTTAATCCTTGATTTATATAATCTTTTATATGATCCTCAATACTCATATCTACCCACTTAGATTTCATTTCTTCCATAATCTCAGTCTTACTTTTTCCTTCTAACACTAGTACATATTCACCCTTAGGCTTATTTTCTTTATAATGGTCTATACACTCTTCTAATGTTCCCCTTAATATAGTTTCATGAAGTTTCGTAAGCTCCTTGCATATTGCAATATTTCTATTACCTAAGTTATCTTTTAAGAAATTTAAAGTGGATTCTAATCTATGTGGCGCCTCATAGAATATTAAAGTTTCTTGCCTATCTGCTAACCCCTCTATAACCTCTTTTCTATCCTTATTTTCTCTAGATAAAAATCCTACAAATAAAAATTTATCTGTATTTAGTCCAGAATAAACTAGCGCAGTAGTAATTGCTGTTGCTCCAGGATACACTTCAAATTCTATATTTTCTTCAATACATCTTTTCACTATAATAGCACCTGGATCTGAAATTCCTGGAGTCCCTGCATCGCTTATTATAGCTATATTTTTGCCTTCTATTAATCTATTTATTATGTCCTCACTTTTCCCGTTCTCATTATGTTTATGATAACTTATCAATGTTTTTCTTATGTTAAAATGATTTAAAAGCTTTAAACTCTGTCTTGTATCTTCACATGCAATTATATCTACACTTTTTAAAGTTTCAAGGGCCCTAAGAGTTATATCTTTTAGATTTCCTATTGGAGTAGGTATTAAATATAATTTACCACTCACTTTTACTCACCTCTTCTATCCTTTGTCTTATTAATCTAACCATTGTGAATTATACATTGCTTTAATTTCCTCTGAATAAGAATCATCCTCCATATGTACATATAATGGATCTTCTATTTTTAAGAATGCTCCCCCATCCCTTTGTCCTTCTACTAATAATATATTAGGTGCCTTTCCTGGTTTAGGATGAATAAATCTTATTCTCTTTGGTTCTATTTTATACTTTCTCATAAGAGTAAATATATCTACTATTCTATCTGGTCTATGTACCATAAAAAGTTTACCATTATCCTTTAATAACGTCCTAGCTGCGATTATAACATCTTCTAATGTGCAGCATACCTCATGTCTAGCAATGGCATTCTTATCACTGTCATTGAGTATACCAGAGCTATATAACTTATATGGTGGATTTACAGTAACTATATCTACTCTACCTAATGATTTTAAAAGTTCCTTATCCTTTAAATCCCCTTCTATGAACTTAATCTCATCACTAAAATTATTATACATAGCAGTTCTATTTGCCATTTCAGCAAACTCTCCTTGTATCTCTACACCCTTTATTACTCCACATTGACTCTTACCTTTAATTATAAGTGGAATTATTCCTGTTCCACTACACAAGTCAATAACAGTTGCATTTTTTTTTACCTTAGAAAAATTGGCTAAAAGTACTGCATCAACTCCAAATCTAAATCCCTCTTTTTTTTGTATGATATGAATACCCTTTAATTGTAAGTCATCTAACGTTTCATCTATGTTTATTAAACTCATAATATAAAATTCCTTTCTAATACCCAGATTACACATATCTTATTATATAATAAGTTGCTATGTTTTTCATCTTATCCATAATATCTATAAAATAACTACTAATTATCCAAAAATTTATTCTTAAAATTACAAAATCCCCTTGAGTAGTTATAAATATTTAACTATCAAGGGGAAATCTTTTAATTTTTACATACTATAATATAGGGGGATGCAATATGTTTTTTCTAGTATTTTATAAATAATATATACTAAATAAAACATATTGCATTTAGGGTTTATATTTATGATTTAATTTGTCATTTATCCGATGACTACCAGCTCTAATACTCCCATCTTTTTCAAAGTGGGAGTAAAGAGCTGCTACGTCCCTGGATAACGATTTCTAAAGCTTCGAAGAAGCTAAGAACTCTGTTTATATTATTACCAACATTAATAGGAATATACAATTATATTTAACTTATTACTTAAGTAGCAGTAATAACTAATGGTTTAATTTAATATAATACAATAATCATTCAGTATAATCAATTAAGAAAGGTTTGCATTATGGAAATATTATTTTACCCATTTTCATCAATAGATTTTCAATCAAGTACTTCTATATTGTTAGATGCATCATTTTTGTTAAGTTTAGTTTATGATGATGATATAAAACATACTGAATGTATAGAAGTATTCAGAATATTACTCAATAACCAGTGCAAACTTTTAGTTACAAATATAATTTCTGCTGAAGTTTTAAATCAAATTATGTATAAAATATTTATGATAGATATACGTCACAAAATTGATAAAGAAAGCGCCTTTAATTCTCAAACAAATATAAAACAAATTATATCATCCTTTAGTAAATATGATAGAAAAATTATAAAGGATAAAAGAATAGATAAGCTAAGAGAAATTCCCTATAAAAAGTATTTTGATAACCTATCTAAAAACAGTTCTAAAAGAGATCTGCTAAGTATTTATTATAAAACTGCTGTAACCATGCACAATCAACTTGAAAACACCGTTAAATACGAATATGTTGAAATAAATAAGCTCTGTATGAGTAAGACTAAAGAAATAATGATTAAAAACCTATTGTCTATAAATGATGCTACACATATAGCTACTTGTATATGTCATAATATACATTATTTATTAACTCTAGATAGTGACTTTGTTTATGCCAATTGTGATTCTGTTAAAATATTAAAAATATAGCCATGTAGTATTTCTACATGGCTATATTTCAGCCTATAAAACCTTAAAACTGTTTTATAGGCTATGGTATTACTTCAGATATCTCCTTAATCTAAAGTTAATTTATTCGTATATTATTTATTAGGTATACATAAAGTGTCTTCAACTTTTATTGTATCCTCATTTAGGTTATTATGTGCTTTAATTAATTCAATTCCATCCATTATATCCATATTGGATAAATACTCCTTAGATATGCTAAATAATGTATCGCCTGATTTAACAACATACTTAATGTGATCAGTATGTTCTGCTGCATTAGCTGAAGCTACCTCTTCTGATTTTTGGTCTGATTTTTTTTCTCCTGTTACCAATGAAGTTTCATAAGATATAATAAGTTTTTGTCCTGATGAAATAGTATCATCTTTATTCATATTATTTCTTGTTAATATTTCTGCTACTACTTCATTTGGGTCAGAGCTTGGCATGTAAGTTCTAGCTATACTATAAAGTGTATCATTAGCTTTTACTGTATAGTATCCTTCTTTTACTTCTTCCATACCTGTATCTTTTTTATCTTCTTGTCCTAGTGTAGTTTTATCATTGCCCTTTGTGCTATCAGTATTCTCTTTATTTTCATTTATAGCTTCATTAGTCTTTGAGTTAGTTGTTGTAGCTGGTTTGTTACTAGTTTCTTTATTTTGATCTTTATTTCCTATATAGCTTACAGAAAAAAATATTCCACCCAAAACAATTGCACAGCTTATAGCTATTATTATTTGTTTTTTAAATTTCATAATTAACACCTCTCTATATTTTAATACTACTATTTAAATAATTAACAAATTTATATAAAATATACATGTTTAATTAATTTTGTTTATTTTTATGCAAAAAAAATCCTTGTAGCTTTATATCTACAAGGATTCTGAGTACTTATATAACTGTATAACCACTATTCTCTATGGATTCAATTATATCCTCTATGTTTATAAAATAATTGTCATAAACAATTTCTACTTCTTTTTTAACTTTGTGTATTCCACAGGCTATAACCCCTTCATTGGCGGATATGGCATTCTTAACTCTTGTAACATCTTTACTTGTAACCATATCACAAACTTTAAGTGTAGTCTTCATATCCTTCCTCCTAATTTTCTTTAAATAGCTCTTTAATTAGTGTAGGGTCTTCAGCTTGATTTTCTAATTCCTTTAAATCAATTTCATTAATTATATCTTCATAGCTACCAGATATTAATGTTAAATCATTTATACTAACTACTTTAATATCATCTTCACCATCTTTTATGTTTACTTTTACTTTTACCGCCTCTTTAACTACACTATTAGAAACTACTTCTCCTTTTCCATAGCATGTATCTACTATAGAACCTACCTTAGGTAATCTTTTTCTTATCCCTTCATATGTTTCTTGCTCATAATTTAAACAACACATAAGTCTTCCACATATTCCTGATATTTTAGTAGGGTTTAAAGATAGGTTTTGTTCCTTTGCCATTTTTATTGATACTGGGGCAAATTCACCTAAAAATGTAGAGCAACATAAACTTCTTCCACAAGGTCCAAGACCTCCAGTCATCTTAGCTTCATCCCTAACACCAATTTGTCTTAATTCTATTCTAGTTCTAAAAATTGATGCCAGATCTTTAACTAATTCTCTGAAATCTACTCTACCATCTGCTGTAAAATAGAATATTACTTTATTATTGTCAAAAGTATATTCTACATCTATAAGCTTCATAGTTAAATCATGGGCCTTTATTTTCTCAAGACATATCTTAAAAGCTTCTTCTTCCTTTTCTTTATTAGTTTTATTTGCATTTATATCTTCCTCTAAAGCTTTCCTTATCACATTCTTTAAAGGAGCTACAATTTCACCTTCTCTGAGCTCTTTCATTCCAACTACACACTCACCAAACTCAATTCCTCTTGCGGTTTCAACAACTACAAAGTCACCTTTTTTTATATCCAAATCACCAGGATTAAAATAATATATCTTACCTGCCTTTTTAAATCTTACTCCTATTACTGTTATCATATTTAAACCTCCTGCATTCTCAAAACCATCGTTATAAATGCCAATGACGAGTTTACATTATTTTTTAAAGTTTTTCTTGTATCATCTACAACTTTAATCATACCATTTAATTTACTTAATGAAAATATATTAACTAAATCTTTAATATCGGATATTTTATCAATATTTATTATAATCTCTTCATCTCCAACTTCTTTATAAATAATTATATCTCTTATTATGGTTATAATTACATCTAAAATATCCTCTTCCATATTTTTATAATCACTAAAAAACTTTTCATATAATAAAGAAGTTTCATAATCTTTATCCTTAATTTTATATATAAGTTCAAAAATTGTATTTCTTATTAAACTAAAATCCTCATTTTCTATTAAACTCTCTGCTTTTCCTGGTATTCCTTTTGCAAAAGAAATAGCCACTAACATCTTATTTTCTTCAATTCCTGTATATCTATTCTTAAGAAATAAAATCATCTCTTCCTTTGATAGTGGTTTTAGTTTATGTATGCCACACCTGGATTTAATTGTATCCAACATGCTTTCTAATTCTTCACATAATATAAATATATAAACATTAGCTGGTGGTTCTTCTATAGTCTTTAAAAATGCATTTTGTGCTTGAAATGTAATCTTATCACCGTTGTCTATGATAATAACCTTTCTATCCCTCTCAAAAGGTTTCTTATTACATTCTTCTATAATAGTCCTAATAGTATTCACTCCTATGGATGCTTTTCCCTTATCTAAAGACCAATTAATTATATCTACATGTTCTCTTACTTCATCTATTCCTAAGAGCCTTGATGCTATAAATTTAGCTAAGACACTTTTCCCTATACCTTTTTCTCCAACTAGTATATGAGCATGAGTAAATTTATTATTATTAATTGCTTCAATTAAGCTATTTTTTATATTTTCATGACCTATCATACTCATTTGCTCCTTCCTATATAATAAATAATGTACAATAAGTTTAACCTATTGTACATTATTTTACTTAAATATATTATACTCTTAAAAACTTATCTACATCAACAACAAATATAGTAGCACCACCTATATTTACCTCTACAGGATACGGAACATATACTCCTGTAGATCCAGCAACCGGAGAAGGTGATGATATAAGTTGTTTTCTAACTTTGCAGATTTCTTCTATATATCCTAAAACAGTATCAACTTTCTCTACCTCTACACCTATCATTAATGTGGTATTTCCAGCTTTTAAAAATCCACCTGTAGTTGCAAGCTTTGTAACCCTTAACCCATTCTCTGTTAAGATATCGATTAAATCCATAGCATCGTCATCTTGAACTATCGCAATTATTAATTTCATATAATACCCCTCCTAAATATTTATTTATGCTCTATATAGGATTCAACTCTATTTACTATGTTCCTATAAATATTTTCTATAGAGTCGTCTCCATTTATTAATTCTATTTTATCATAAATACTACTAATTTTTGAATATCCTTCAAAAACTTTTTTATGAAAATCCATACCAACATTCTCAAGTCTATCTAATTCCCGTTGATTTTTCTTTCTTCCAATTCCTTTATCATATGGAATACTTATCATAAATACTAAATCCGCTTCAAGTCCACCTAAAGCACAATCATTTATAGATTTGACAGTGTCTATTCCCAAATCTCTAGCAATTCCTTGATAAACTATAGATGAATATACAAATCTATCACATAAGACTACCTTCCCTTCAGCAATTGCAGGCTTTATTACCTCTTTTATAAGCTGAGCTCTCGCCGCAGCATATAGTAAAGCCTCACACATGTTATCCATTTCTTGGTTAGCATTATCTAAAATTACCGCCCTAATTTTTTCGCTAATTTTAGTTCCTCCAGGTTCTCTCGTTCTTATAACTTCAATACCCTTATCTACAAAATATTTTTCTAATAATTCTATTTGTGTAGATTTTCCACTACCATCTGGACCTTCTAATGCTATTAATAACCCTTTATTCAAAAAACTTACCTCCAAACTTATCTTTTCCTATAGTTTCTTTGCTATTTTATTATAATTAAGTTATTTTCCTTCACTCCTAATAATGTAACATTATTATCTATATAATATCCTATTATATCAATAATATCTTTCGTAATAATCTCTCCTGGCATTATTAGTGGTACCCCAGGTGGATATGGGACAATAGCTTGTCCGCACACTTTATTTACGGAATCTTTAATACTACACTCAACTTTTTTCATATTTAGAGTTTCCCATGGTAATTTATCTATTAGTGGAATTTCATACTGCATAGGCTTTACATATTCATCTACTAAAGTATCCTTATTGCACTCTTTTAGTATTCTATAAAGTTTATCAAAATCATCTCTGGTGTTTGAAGTAGCAAAAATCAATACTACATTTCTTGAGTCACTCATTTCACATTGAATCTTATTAACTTTTAAATAATCTAGTAATAGATGTCCACTAAATCCTTTAGGTACATTTATAACATATCTAGTTTTATCTATATATACCTTATTTCTAGTTGATGAACTTTTCTTAATTATATCATGCTCATCTATTATATGATAAAAATCAATGTGATTTATTTTTTTTCTATATTCCTCACATAAATTAATTAATATACTGTAATCCTTACTTCCATACTTCTGTAAATAATATCTACTATAATCCATGCTGGCAAGAAATAAATATGAAGGACTCGTTGTCAAAAACATGCTAGTATAGAAGTTAACCTCATCTAAAAGATCATCACAATTAACGTGTAAAAATGATGTTTGTGTTAAGCTTGGTAATGTTTTATGAGCACTTTGAACAACCATATCGCAACCTAGCTTAAGCGGATTATCAGGCAATTCATCTATAACTCCAAAATGTGCTCCATGAGCACAATCTATTAATACCTTCATATTATATTTCTTGGCTTCTTTTACTATTTCATCTAACTCTGTACATATGCCATAATAATTAGGGTATGTTAATAATATTCCCCTAGCATCTTGATTTTCCTTTATTAATTTATATAGATGCTTCTTATTAATAGAAAAAGGAGCATCATATTTTTCATTTACCTCATTCATAACATATATAGGCTTTAACTTACGTAATATTATACTATTGAATACTGATCTATGACAGTTTCTTTCTACGATTATTTTTTCGCCTTCTTTAAATGTAGCAAATATCATAATCATGTTTCCTGATGTACTTCCATTAACTAAAAAGTAAGATTTTTTACTCCCATAGTAATTAGCAAGTTGTTCTTGTCCTTCTTTTATTATGCCTGTAGGATTATGAAGATTATCTAAGCCCTCTACCTCAGTAATATCAAAGTTAATGAAATTATCTAATAAAATCTTTCCTTCTTTTGTATCTTCATATGCTTTTCCCATTTTATGTCCAGGCATAGCAAAATAGCTATTTTCTTCTTTTTTATATTTCAATAGTGAATCTACTATCGGTAATCTTGGCACTTATCACTCACTCCTCTTGGTATAAGTTGAACTATATTCTTTTTAATACAGTTCTTATAAAATTCATAAAAATCTGTACTAGTTTCTATTGTTAATAATCTTCTTTCACAGTTCTCACAAATTCTTCGTCCATATATAAGTATACCATTATCTAGAGGCTTTCTGCATATAATACATTCCTTATTCATATTTTTCCCCCTCAAAATTTATCCAATAGAACTTGTTAGTCTATTATTATATTGTCTTTGAATAAGTCAACTTAGTTAAAATAGAGTAATCCTTCTAAGTTTTATCCATGTTAAGACTGTCTTAATTATCGCCCCTTATAATATATTTTATTCATGAAATCCTTTTTTTTATTTTGTCCAAAAAAAAAATTTCATCTTATAATTCATACTTTTTCTACCTTAAATAACATCAAGTATAATGTTAATAAATTAATAAACCCATATATCTATTAATCTACATAAATTGTCTAATTTTCTTGTATTCATAAATACATTTAATAAAAAACTTATTACAAATATAGATACTATTAAAATACTATTTATCTATAAATTTGTTACTGGATAATATAGATATATGTGCACATACTAATTACATAAGGTCAGATATTGATAATATTAGTATCTATAAAATTGTAGGGAGGGTTACAATTGAAACAAAATGTTCTAAGTTTTTTATCTACTATAAGATCTGAAATCCTAGATATTAATAAATTTTTATATGAAAATAGTGAAAACTGTTTTAATGAATATAAATCATCAGATTACATTATAAAACTTTTACAAAAATATAATTTTAATATTGAAAAAAATTTCATAGATATTCCAACTGCATTTCGTGCCAGAATTGGACACAGCCATCCTGAGATATGTTTTATATGTAAATATAGTAGTGGAAGTGATGATGGTCATGTTTTCGGTAATAATGCCAATGCTACTATGTCTTTAGGTGCAGCCATAGGTTTATCTTCTGTCATTGACAAAATAGGAGGTTCTATTCTAGTAATCGGATGTCCAGGGAAATACTCCAATGGTTCAGAAATTATAATGACAAAAGAAAATGTATTTGAAAATTGTAGTGTAATTTTTGCTCCTCATGTGGATAATATAACATCTATTAATAATACTTCTCAAGCATGCACAACCTTACAGCTTGATTATAATAATTTACTTGTTTCTAATGATAATGCTAACCAAAGTTCATTAGATGTTTGTCTACATACAGTACACTTTATAAACGAGTTAGTTAAAAACATCTCAAAAGAATGTTATATGGATCATTTAAATCTTACCTGTGATAATGCATTAGTTGAATATCCTTCATCTGCTAAGGTTAAATTTGAAATTAAATCAAAAGATCATAAGTTATGTCATAAAATCGAAGAAAATATAAGAAGCTATATTAAATGCATAGAAGATATCATAAATATAGATTGCTCTATTAAGCTAATTGAGCTTCCTTGCAAAGAACTTTTAGATAATAAAATAGTAAATAAATTATTTGAAAATAACTTAAAAGAAACTGGATTAATTGAAATGAACTACGGGAAAAAAATGCTATATCCCTTAGGAATTGGTACTGTAAGTCATACTACGCCTACTATATATCCGTCTATATCAATAGTAAGTGATCCATCAATTCACTGTCCATCAAAACAGTTTATGGATTTAACATTAACAGAATATGCTAAATGTAATATATGGAAAGCTATTGAAGCCTTAATTTTAACTTCTATAGATTTAATTGAACGCAAAGATTTAATCTATGAAAGCACTACCTCTCTCTCTAAAAACATTTCTAAAACTTTATAATGGAATAAAAGTGAATTCTTATGTAACATACTATATAAAAATTTATATACTAAATCTAATAATGATATACTATGATTTAATAAGTAAATAAAAAGACTTGTAAACAATATGTTTACAAGTCTTTTTGGAGGCGCCACCCAGATTTGAACTGGGGATAAAGGCTTTGCAGGCCTCTGCCTTACCACTTGGCTATAGCGCCAAACTGGTGGCTCGAGCAGGAATCG
>NZ_DFCF01000015.1:0-278259 GCF_002367465.1 Clostridium sp. UBA3061
GAATAATTAAGATTTAAAATAATAAATTATTTATTATCCTGAAAAGGAAATGTGCACAATAAAACCTAGGTAAAAAGAGAGATGGGGACGCCTATCTCTCTTTTTTTTATATCTAAATAACTTCTCCTACAATATATACAACAATAAAATATAGATTGCATATATAAATATGGAGAAAAATCTATTTTTATAGATTCAGCATAATTTTACCTATTGAATTTATATGCTATATGATGTACTATACATAAATATAACTTATATAGTATATTTAATTAAATATAAAAAAAGATTACTAATAACTTTATATATTCTGAATTTTAGGCAATTATATAAACAAATAGTTAGTAAAGTTACATATTAAATATATAATATTTTTATTAAAGAAAATTAAAGATATTAAAAATTTACAGGAGTAAAAAATGAATAAAAACTCTTGTCAAAGCTAACAAAATAATGTATACTATAGAAGTTGCAATATGGTAACAGCGATGAGGTAAGAGGTTGCCGGGCTTCCGGGGGAATTCTTAACCGAGCATGCTCAATCACGAATTGGGCGACGGGGTCTGTAGTGCTGTTGTGTTTCTTAAAATAAGAAACGCCAGGAGCAGTTTACAGAACTTCCGCTGTTGCGCGTAAGAAGTAATAGCGTGCGATGAAAAGGAGGGAATGAAATGTCAAAACAAAAAATCAGAATCAGATTAAAAGCGTTTGATCACACAATACTAGATCAATCAGCAGAGAAGATTGTTGAGACTGCTAAAAACACAGGAGCTAAAGTAGCCGGTCCAGTACCACTACCAACTGAGAAAGATGTAATAACTGTTCTAAGAGCTCCACACAAATACAAAGATTCAAGAGAGCAGTTCGAAATCAGAACTCATAAAAGACTAATCGATATATTAAGTCCATCACCAAAAACTGTTGATGCATTAATGAGATTAGACTTACCAGCAGGTGTAGATATCGAAATAAAATTATAATCGTACATAGTACATGAAATTGAACTATGATGTACGGGTAATAGAAAAACTATTACTAACTATTATGATCACAATGTGGTCCGCTAATAAGTAGGAGGTGTATTTAAATGAAAAAAGCTATAATGGGTAAAAAATTAGGAATGACTCAAATATTTGATGAAAATAGAAGAGTAGTACCTGTAACAGTTGTAGAAGCTGGTCCATGTGTAGTAATCCAAAAGAAAACAGTAGAAAATGATGGATATGAAGCCATAAAAGTTGGATTTGGAGATATAAGAGAAAAGTTAGTGAATAAACCTAAGAAAGGTGAATTCGCAAAAGCTGGTGTTGTTGTAAGAAGACACATAAAAGAATTTAGATTAGAGGATACAAGTGCTTACGAAGTAGGTTCTGAAATAAAAGCAGAAATCTTCGCAGCCGGAGATAAAATTGACGTATCTGGAATATCTAAAGGAAAAGGATTCGCTGGCGTTATAAAAAGATGGAACTTCCACAGAGGACCAATGAGCCACGGTTCTAAATTCCATAGAGCAGTAGGTTCAATGGGAGCATCATCAGACCCATCAAGAACATTTAAGAATAAAAAAATGCCTGGTCATATGGGAAATGTTAATACTACAGTGTTAAATCTAGAAGTAGTAAGAGTAATACCTGAAAAGAATATTATTCTTATTAAAGGCGGAATACCAGGACCAAACAAAGGTTTAGTAGTAATAAGAAACGCTGTTAAAGCATAAGGAAAGGAGGATGCAGAATGCCTACAGTAAAAGTGTATAACACTGAGAAAAAAGAAGTTGGAGAAATTCAATTAAATGATAGCATTTTCGGAGTAGAAGTTAGTGTTGAAGCAATGCACCAAGTTGTATTAGCTCAATTAGCTAATAAAAGACAAGGAACTCAAAGTGCTAAGACAAGAGCTGAAGTAAGAGGCGGAGGAATTAAGCCTTGGAGACAAAAAGGAACAGGAAGAGCAAGACAAGGTTCTATAAGAGCTCCACAATGGATTCACGGGGGTATCGTATTTGCACCAAAACCACGTGATTACAGAGTTTCCGTTCCAAAGAGTATGAGAAGAGTAGCTATGAAATCAGCTTTAACTTCAAAAGTACAAGATAATGAAATGATAGTATTAGAAAGCTTGGCTTTCGATGCACCAAAAACTAAAGATATGGTAAAAGTTCTTAATGCTTTTGAAACTAAAAAAACATTAATAGTTGTAGCTGAGTCTAATGAGAATGTTTATAAATCAGCAAGAAACATTCCTGGAGTAGCTGTAGTGCCTGTAAACAACATAAATGTTTACGACATATTAAAGTATGAAAACTTAATGATTACTAGAGACGCTGTATCAAAAATTGAGGAGGTGTATGCATAATGAAAATGACTAGTTATGATATAATAAGAAAACCTGTTATAACTGAAAAAAGTATGGCTGCTATGGCAGAAAGAAAATACACTTTCATCGTTGACATACACGCAAACAAAGTTCAAATAAAAAAAGCTGTTGAAGAAGTTTTCGGAGTAAAAGTTGAAGATGTTAAAACTCTAAGAAATTTAGGTAAAACTAAAAGAGTTGGAGTTCACATTGGAAAAAGAGCTGACTTCAAAAAAGCAGTTATTAAATTAGCAGCTGACAGCAAAACAATTGAATTCTTTGAAGGAATGCAATAATATAACGCATTTATTGGCTAGAGCCAGATAAGCGAAAAGGGAGGGAAACCTAATGGCAGTTAAAAAATTTAACCCTACCACTCCTTCAAGAAGAAATATGACTATGGCTTCATTTGAGGAAATAACAACAGATGTACCTGAAAAGTCACTTCTTGTAAGTAAGAAAAAAACTGGTGGTAGAAATGCTCAAGGTAAAATTACTGTTCGTCACCACGGTGGTGGAGCGAAACAAAAATATAGATTAATAGATTTTAAAAGAACTAAAGATGGTATACCAGCTAAAGTTGCAACTATCGAGTACGATCCTAATAGATCAGCTTACATCGCATTAGTTGTATATGCAGATGGTGAAAAGAGATACATAATAGCTCCAGTTGGATTAAAGGTTGGAGATGTTGTAGTATCTGGATCAGATGCAGACATTAAAGTTGGAAATACACTTCCAATAACTAACATACCAGTAGGTACAATAATTCATAACATTGAATTACAAGTAGGAAAAGGTGCTCAACTTGTTAGATCAGCAGGTTCTTCAGCTCAATTAATGGCTAAAGAAGGAGCTTACGCTCAAGTAAGACTACCAAGCGGAGAAGTTAGATATGTAAGAGTAAACTGTAGAGCTACAATAGGAACAGTTTCAAACTTAACTCACGAAATTGTTAATATAGGTAAAGCAGGAAGAAAGAGACATATGGGTATCAGACCAACAGTAAGAGGATCTGTAATGAACCCTAATGACCACCCACACGGAGGTGGAGAAGGTAAATCTCCAGTAGGTCATGCTAGTCCACGTACTCCATGGGGTAAACCAGCTCTTGGATACAAAACTAGAAAAACTAAGAAATACTCTGACAAATTTATTGTTAAGAAAAGAAATAGTAAATAGTTAGAAGAGAAATAAATTCTCTTCTGATTATAACTACTTTACATGAAGGGAGGCCACTAATAGTGAGTAGATCAATTAAAAAAGGACCTTTTGTAAAAGAGTCTCTTCTAAATAAAATAGAAGAAATGAACAAAGCTGGCGAGAAGAAAGTTATAAAGACTTGGTCAAGAAGCTCTACAATTTTTCCTCAAATGATAGGACACACAATTGCTGTACATGATGGAAGAAAGCATGTTCCAGTATATGTCCAAGAAGACATGGTAGGACATAAACTTGGAGAGTTCGCTTTGACTAGAACTTTTAAAGGTCATATCGCGAAGGAAAAATCAAGTAGAATGAGATAGTACGGGAAGGAGGAAATTACCAATGGAAGCTAAAGCTATAGCTAAATATGTAAGAATGTCTCCTATGAAAGTTGGGATTGTTCTTGACCTTATAAGAGATAAGAATGTAAATGAAGCTTTCGCTATATTACAATATACTCCAAAAGATGCAGCTGTTGTTGTTAATAAATTATTAAAATCAGCTGTTGCGAATGCAGAAAACAATTTTAATTTAGACAGAAATAGATTATATGTTGCAGAGGCTCATACAGGTGCAGGTCCAACATTAAAGAGATTTAGACCACACGCTCAAGGTAGAGCATTCAGAATTTTAAAAAGAACTAGCCATATAACTATAGTAGTTAAAGAAAGAGCATAAGAAGGAGGGATATAGAGTGGGTCAAAAAGTACATCCACACGGCCTAAGAGTTGGTGTTATCAAGGATTGGGACGCTAAATGGTATGCAGACAAGAAAAATTTTGCAGATAACTTAGTTGAAGATAATGCTATCAGAGAATATATAAAGAAAAGATTATTCACTGCTGGAATATCTAAAATTGAGATAGAAAGAGCAGCTAAAAGAGTTAAAATAAATATACATACCGCAAAACCTGGAATGGTTATAGGAAAAGGCGGTCAAAGTATAGAAGAGCTTAAAGTTGCATTAAAAGAAGTTGTTAAAGATAAATTTGTTTTAATTAACATAGTAGAAGTTAAAACACCAGAAAACAATGCACAATTAATGGCTGAAAACATAGCAGCTCAATTAGAAAAGAGAATATCTTTCAGAAGAGCTATGAAACAAACGATTCAAAGAGCTATGAGAACAGGTGTTAAAGGAGTTAAGACTGCATGTTCAGGAAGATTAGGCGGAGCTGAAATCGCAAGAACAGAGCAGTATCATGAGGGAACAATCCCACTACAAACTTTAAGAGCTGATATCGACTATGGATTTACAGAAGCTAATACAATCTATGGTAAAATTGGTGTAAAAGTTTGGGTGTATAAAGGTGAGGTTCTTCCAACTAAGAAAGTTCAGAAGGAAGAAAGTAACTCATAATAACGTGTAAGGAAGGAGGAATTTGACATGTTAATGCCTAAAAGAGTTAAACATCGTAAGGTACAACGTGGTAGAATGAGAGGTAAAGCTACAAGAGGTAACTTCATTGCTTATGGAGATTATGCTTTACAAGCAACAGAGTGCGGTTGGATTACAAGCAACCAAATCGAATCTGCCAGAATAGCTATAAATAGATACGTTAAAAGAGGAGGAAAGGTTTGGATAAAAATCTTCCCTGATAAGCCAGTAACTGAAAAACCAGCTGAAACACGTATGGGATCTGGTAAAGGTTCACCAGAGTACTGGGTAGCAGTAATTAAACCAGGTAGAGTATTATTTGAAATATCTGGAGTATCTGAAGAAGCTGCTAGAGAAGCTATGAGACTTGCGTCTCACAAATTACCAGTAACAACCAAATTTGTTACTAGAAGAGATTTTGAGGAAATGGGTGGTGAAATCAATGAAGGCTAATGAATTGAAAGAGTTGAGACAAAGTACTCCTCAAGATTTAAATGTAAAACTATCTGATCTTAAATCAGAATTATTTAACCTTAGATTTCAGTTAGCTACAGGACAGTTAGAAAACCCAATGAGAATTAAACAGGTTAAGAAGTCTATAGCCCAAATTAAAACCATCCTTAGAGAAGAAGAATTAAGGGCTTGTGAGCAGTAATACTGAAAGGAGGTTCATCTTGTGGAAAGAGGAAATAGAAAAAGTAGAATCGGAAGAGTAGTTTCTGACAAAATGGATAAGACAATTGTTGTTGCTGTTGAAACTAAAGTTAGACATCCATTATATGGAAAAACAGTTAATAGAACAACTAAATTTAAGGCTCATGATGAAAATAATGAAGCAAAAGTTAACGATAGAGTATTAATAATGGAAACAAGACCATTATCTAAGGATAAGAGATGGAGACTTGTTGAAATCATGGAAAGAGCTAAATAGTTAACTGAAGGGAGGGTATTTACATGATACAACAACAAACATTATTAAAAGTAGCGGATAACTCTGGTGCTAAAGAAATAATGTGTATTAGAGTACTCGGTGGTTCCAAAAGAAAATGGGGAAACATCGGAGACGTAATTGTTGCTAGCGTTAAAAGTGCAACACCAGGTGGAGTTGTTAAAAAAGGTGACGTAGTAAAAGCAGTTATTGTTAGATCAGTTAAAGGTTTGAGAAGAGCAGACGGGACTTATATCAGATTTGATGAGAACGCAGCTGTTATTATAAAAGACGATAAGAATCCAAAAGGAACTCGTATCTTCGGACCTGTTGCTAGGGAGCTAAGAGATAAAGAATATAATAAAATATTGTCACTAGCACCTGAAGTACTATAGGATAGGGGGTAGCAAAGATGAAAGTTCATGTTAGAAAGAAAGACACTGTTATGGTTATCTCTGGAAAAGACAAAGGTAAAACTGGAGAAGTTTTAGCTGTTTATCCTAAGACTGGAAAAGTTGTAGTTGCTGGCGTTAACGTAGTAACTAAACATCAAAAACCAAACAGACAAAATATGCAAGGTGGAATAGTTAACTTTGAAGCAGCTATTAACAGCTCAAAGGTTATGCTATATTGCGATAAATGTAAGAGCGTAACTAGAATAAGCAATAAAGTACTTGATGATGGTACAAAAGTTAGAGTTTGCAAAAAGTGCGGAGAAACATTTTAATTCGCGAAAGGAGGTTTAACAAATGGTTACAAGACTACAAGAGAAATACAATAGTGAAGTAATACCAGCTATGATGGATAAGTTCGGATACAAAAATATAATGCAAGTACCTAGACTTGAAAAAATAGTTATAAATATGGGAGTTGGCGAAGCTAAAGATAACTCTAAAGTTTTAGATGCTGCTGTAAGTGATATGCAATTAATCACTGGACAAAAAGCTGTATTAACTAGAGCAAAGAAATCAGTTGCCAACTTTAAAATAAGAGATAACATGGCAATTGGATGTAAAGTTACATTAAGAAAAGATAAGATGTTCCAATTTGCGGACAAATTAATGAATATAGCATTACCAAGAGTTAGAGACTTCAGAGGCGTTCCTACTAAGTCATTTGATGGAAGAGGAAATTATGCTTTAGGAATAAAAGAACAATTAATATTCCCTGAAATAGAATATGATAAAATTGATAAAGTAAGAGGAATGGATATAATATTTGTAACTACTGCAAAGACAGACGAGGAAGCAAGAGAATTATTAAGATTCCTTGGAATGCCATTTGCTCAATAAAAGGAGGGAATGACTTGGCACGTAAAGCTTTAATAGAAAAGTGGAAAAAAGAACCAAAATATTCAACTAGAGAATACTCTAGATGCAGATTATGTGGAAGACCACATTCTGTCTTAAAAAAATTTGGTATTTGCCGTATATGTTTCAGAGAACTTGCTTATAAAGGACAAATTCCTGGATGCAAAAAGGCAAGCTGGTAATATACAGATCATAGCGAAAGGAGGCACAATTAATGAATATGACTGATCCGATAGCAGATTTGCTAACACGTGTAAGAAATGCAAATATTGTTAGACATGAAATAGTAGAAGTTCCTTCTTCAACAATAAAGAAAGGCATAGCAAATATTATGCTTCAAGAAGGATATATTAAAAATATAGAAGAATATCAAGATGGAACTGTTTCAATGTTAAGACTTAGCATGAAATATGGCCAAAATAAAGAGAGAGTTATAACAGGACTTAAGAGAATATCTAAACCAGGACTAAGAGTTTATAGTGGTAAGGATGATATCCCTAAAGTTTTAAATGGATTAGGAGTTGCAATAATATCAACTTCTAAAGGATTAGTTTCTGATAGAGAAGCTAGAAAATTAGGATTAGGCGGAGAAGTTATCTGCTACATCTGGTAGTTTATGAACAAGGAGGTGCGATTATGTCAAGAGTAGGAAGACTTCCAATAGCTATACCAGCTGGTGTATCTGTTACAGTAACGCCAGACAACGTTGTTACAGTTAAAGGACCTAAAGGGGAATTAACTAGAACAATGGTGAAGAATATAAACATAGCTATAGAGGATAATCAAGTGGTCGTTACAAGACCAAGCGATATAAAAGAACATAGAGCTCTACACGGATTAACTAGAGCATTATTAAATAATATGGTAATTGGAGTAACTAATGGTTTCGCTAAGACATTACAATTAGTTGGTGTTGGATATAGAGCAACAGCAAAAGGTAAGGGATTAACTTTAAACCTAGGATTCTCACACCCAGTTGAAATAGCTGCTGTAGATGGAATTACATTTGAATTAACAGATGCTAATACTATAGTAGTAAAAGGAATCGACAAGGAATTAGTTGGTAAAGTTGCAGCTGATATAAGAACTTGGAGAAAACCTGAGCCTTACAAAGGAAAGGGTATTAAGTACTCTGATGAAGTTATCAGACGTAAGGAAGGTAAGACTGGTAAATAATAGCTATTAGAAAGGAGAGAATTTCATGTTCAATAAAGCTGATAGAAAGCTATCAAGAGAAAGACGTCATTTAAGAGTACGTAAGAAAATTCATGGAACAGCTGAAAGACCAAGACTTGCAGTGTTCAGAAGTGAAAAGAACATATACGCTCAAATTATAGATGATGTTGCTGGAAGAACATTAGTTGCTGCATCTAGTTTAGATAAAGACTTTTCTCTAAAAGTTGGTAGCAATAAGGAAGCTGCTAAACTAGTTGGTGAAGTAGTAGCTAAAAAAGCAATAGAAGCAGGAATTACTGAAGTTGTATTCGATAGAGGTGGATATGTATACCACGGAAGAGTACAAATGCTTGCAGAAGGTGCAAGAGAAGCAGGACTTAAATTCTAAAAAAAGGAGGTACACACATGAAAATAGATCCTAGCACACTTGATCTTAAAGAGAAAGTTGTACACATAAACAGAGTTGCTAAGGTTGTTAAAGGTGGTAGAAACTTCAGATTCAGCGCACTAGTAGTTGTTGGTGATGAGAACGGACACGTTGGTGTTGGAATGGGAAAATCTATCGAAATACCAGAAGCAATTAGAAAAGGTATCGAAGATGCTAAAAAGAACATCGTTAAAGTTGAATTAGATGGAACTACAGTTCCTCATACTATAGATGGTAAATTTGGAACTGGTACAGTTCACATAATGCCAGCTTCAGAAGGAACAGGTGTTATCGCTGGAGGTCCAGCAAGAGCAGTACTTGAGCTTGCAGGATTAAAAGACGTTAGAGCTAAATCATTAGGTTCAAATAACCCAAGAAATATGGTTAGCGCAACTATAGATGGATTATCAAAATTAAGAACAGCAGAGCAAGTTGCAAAACTTAGAGGCAAAACTGTTGAAGAAATTCTAGGATAGGAGGGGAAAACCTTGGCTAAAGTTAAATTAACATTAGTAAAGAGTTTAATTGGTAGAAAGAAAGATCATATTGCTACTGTAGAGGCTCTTGGATTAAGAAAAATAGGTAAAACTGTTGAGCACGAGGAGACTCCTCAGATCAGAGGTATGATTAATAAAGTAAGTTACCTACTAAAAGTAGAAGAAGCTTAAACTAAGGAGGTGTAAATATGAGACTTCATGAGTTAAGACCTGCAGAAGGTGCAAAAAAATCTCCTAAGAGAATCGGTAGAGGTACTGGTTCAGGTTGGGGTAAAACTGCTGGAAAAGGTCAAAAAGGACAAAACTCAAGATCTGGTGGCGGTGTAAGACCAGGATTTGAGGGAGGTCAAATGCCTTTATATAGAAGACTACCTAAGAGAGGATTTACAAATATATTTGCTAAAGAATATACTTGTATAAACGTAGATAGACTAAACATATTTGAGGATGGAACTGTAGTTACTCCAGAGTTACTTCGTGAATCTGGAATGGCTAAGAGAGTAAACGATGGGATAAAAATTCTTGGAAATGGTAACATTGAAAAGAAATTAACTGTTAAAGCTAATAAGATTTCCAAAGCTGCAGCAGAGAAGATTGAAGCGGCAGGAGGAAAAGTTGAGGTGATATAGATGTTATCAACCCTACGAAACGCTTGGAGAGTTCCTGAGCTAAGAAGAAGAATACTATTTACATTAATGATAGTAGTAATTTTTAGAATGGGTGTGTTTATCCCAGTACCAGGAGTGGATGCTAGTAAGATTGCAACTTTAGTTAGTAGTAATTCTGGTTCCCTTCTAAGTTTCTATGACATGATTGCAGGAGGGGCTTTTAGTAAGTTTAGTATATTTGCTTTAGGTGTTACTCCGTATATCAATGCATCGATTATAATTCAATTACTTACAATTGCAATTCCTTATTTAGAACAACTTTCTAAAGAAGGTCAAGAAGGAAGAAAAAAAATACAGAACTATACTAAATATGCAGCTCTAGTATTTGCTGTTATTCAAGCATATGCAGCATATGCCTTAATTAAAAGCTCAGGAGCTATATTGATAGAAGGTTCAATGGGCCTTTTACTAATAATACTAACAATGACAACAGGTACAGCCTTGTTAGTATGGATAGGTGAACAAATTTCAGTATATGGAATTGGAAGTGGTGTTTCTGTTATTATATTTGTAAATATAATATCTTCACTACCACAAACAGCTTATCAAATAGCAGGGCTTCTTAAAACAGGAGAAGTTAGTCCGGTAGAGGTTGTAATATTCGTAGCAGTAGCTTTAGCTTTATTAATTACAGTAATTGTTATAAATTTAGCAGAACGAAGAATTCCAGTGCAATATGCCGGTAAAGCAATAGGAAGAAAAGTTATAAAAGGTCAATCATCACATATTCCAATAGGATTAAATTCTTCTGGAGTTATGGCGATAATCTTTGGTATGTCAGTAATGCAATTTCCAGCGGTTATAGCACAAATATGGCCTGAATCTTCCTTTGCGGTATTTGTTAATAAGAGTTCTTGGAGTATATTTCAGCAAGATACTATGAAATATGTAGTAGCATACTTTTTATTAGTACTATTCTTTGCTTGGTTCTATACTATAATTACTTTCAAACCAGATGAGATGGCAGAGAATATGAATAAATCATCAGGATTTATTCCAGGTATAAGACCAGGTGAAAAAACTGAAATTTACTTAGAGAAGATTTTGACAAGAATATCCCTTTTAGGTGGAACATTTGCTGGAATTATAGCTATAGTGCCTATATTAGCAGCTATATTCAGTAATTTTAAGGGAGTTTCATTTGGTGGAACTAGTTTACTAATTTTAGTTGGTGTATCTCTAGATACTATGAAACAATTAGAATCTCAGCTAGTAATGAGACATTATGAAGGGTTCCTTAAATAAAAATTTTAATTTGGAGTTGATACTAGTGAGAGTTATTTTATTAGGTCCTCCTGGAGCCGGAAAAGGAACTCAGGCAAAGTCAATCTGTAATAAATACTCTATACCACACATATCTACTGGAGATATTTTTAGATATAATATCTCTCAAGCAACGCCTTTAGGGATTGAAGCTAAAAAATATATAGATAAAGGTCATCTAGTACCAGATGAATTAACTATCGATTTAATTAAAGATAGATTAAAGCAGGATGACTGCAAAAATGGATTTTTACTAGATGGTTATCCAAGGACTGTAAATCAAGCAGAGGCTTTAGAAGTTTTACTTAAAGAAATGAGTTTAAAACTAGACACTGCCTTATTGATTGAAGTTCCTAAGGGTTTTATTATAGATAGAATGACAGGAAGACGTGTATGTACTACTTGTGGAGCTAGTTATCACGTAAAATATAATCCTACTAAAAACGATGGAAAATGCGACGTTTGCGGTAGCGTTGTAATACAAAGAGCAGATGATAATGAAGCGACAGTAAGTGAAAGACTTGAAATATATGATGCACAAACACAACCGTTAATAGAATACTATAGAGAGAAAAATCTATTAGCAGAGGTTGATGGAACGCAAGCTATTAATGATGTTTTTAAGAATATCTGTGGTATCTTAGGAGCGATAAATAGTGATGAATATTAAGAGTGATACAGAACTAGAATATATGAGGAGTGCTGGTAAGGTTGTTGCCGATACCCTAGCAATGATTCAAAAGGTAATAAAACCAGGAATGACCACTGCAGAAATTGATAAACTTGCTGAAGAGTTTATATTAGCACAAGAAGCTATACCTTCTTTTAAAGGATATGGAGGATTCCCAGGATCAATATGTGCATCAGTAAATGATGTAGTAATACATGGTATCCCGAATAATACCGTATTAGTTGAAGGAGATATAATCAGTGTTGATTGTGGAGCAATACTTAATGGCTATCATGGTGATGCTGCACGAACTTTTCCAGTAGGAAATATTTCTAAGGAAGCACAACATCTAATAGATGTCACTAAAGAATCTTTCTTTAAGGGCATTGAAAAAGCAGTAGTGGGGAACAGACTTACCGATATTTCAGCAGCTATTCAAAAGCATGCTGAGAGTTTTGGATATTCTGTGGTTAGGGATTTTGTTGGACACGGCATAGGAACTGCTATGCATGAAGACCCACAAGTTCCTAATTACGGCACTGCTGGTAAAGGTCCTAAGTTAGTACACGGTGTAGTGCTTGCAATTGAACCTATGATAAACATGGGAAATTACAAAGTTAAAATTAAGCCAGATGGTTGGACTGTAGTGACTAGTGATGGAAAGTTATCTGCCCATTATGAAAATACTATAGCAATAACTAATGAAGGTGTAGAAATACTAACTTTGAGCTAATGAGGTGACTAATGTGGATGATGACAGCCTTTTAGGTAAGGTAGTACATTCAAAATCAGGAAGAGATAAAGGAAAATACTTTATCATTATTGGTATAATAGACGATGAGTATGTCTATATTTCAGATGGAGACCTTAGAAAAATTGATAGGCCAAAGAAAAAGAAAATTAAACATTTATCTTTTACAAATGTTTTGGCTGAAGATATTAGAAGTGCTATCTTATCTGATGGAAAGATCAGTAATTCTAAAATAAGAAAATTTTTGCAGGTTGAGGATATAATAGAGGAGGTTTGATTACCCTTATGTCAAAAGATGATATAATTGAAATGCAAGGTGTCGTTTTAGAAACTCTACCTAATGCAACTTTCCAAGTTGAATTAGAGAGTGGGCACAAGATACTTGCTCATATTTCTGGAAAGTTAAGAATGAACTTTATAAGAATTTTACCAGGCGATAAGGTTACAGTAGAACTTTCTCCATATGATTTGACTCGTGGGAGAATAACTTGGAGAGATAAGTAATAAGGAGGGTTAGCTATGAAGGTAAGACCATCAGTTAAACCTATATGTGAAAAATGTAAAGTTATAAAAAGAAAAGGAAGAGTAATGGTTATCTGTGAAAATCCTAAACATAAACAAAAACAAGGTTAATAAAAATAAATAAGTAGTGATACTTAGGAGGTGTAGATTGTAGATGGCAAGAATTGCAGGTATTGACCTACCAAAAGAAAAAAGAGTTGAGATAGGTCTAACTTATATATTTGGTATAGGACTACCAAAATCTCATGAAATACTTGAAGCTACAGGAGTGAATCCTGATACTAGAATCAAGGATTTAACTGAAGATGAAGTAAATACATTAAGAGATTATGTAAATAAGAGCTTAATGGTTGAAGGTGATCTTAGAAGAAAAGTTGCCTTAGATATAAAGAGACTTAAAGAAATCGGATGTTATAGAGGAATAAGACATAGAAAAGGTCTTACAGTTAGAGGTCAAAAGACTAAGACTAATGCAAGAACAAGAAAAGGTCCTAAGAAGACTATAGCAGGCAAGAAGAAATAGTAAGGAGGGAATATAATGGCTCAAAAGAAAGTTAGAAGTAGAAGAAAAAAAGAAAGAAAAAATGTTGAGCACGGTGCTGCACACATAAAATCTACTTTCAATAATTCCATCGTTACACTTACTGATGCAGCTGGAAACGCATTGTCATGGGCAAGTGCTGGTGGATTAGGATTTAGAGGTTCAAGAAAAAGTACTCCATTTGCAGCTCAAATGGCAGCTGAAACAGCAGCTAAAGCAGCGATGGAACATGGTTTAAAAAGCATAGAAGTTTATGTTAAAGGTCCAGGAGCAGGTAGAGAAGCGGCTATAAGATCACTTCAAGCTGCAGGATTAGAAGTTACTTTAATCAAAGATGTAACTCCAATTCCACACAATGGATGTAGACCACCAAAAAGAAGAAGAGTTTAATTAACAGGAGGTGTAATGAATG
This sequence comes from Clostridium sp. UBA3061, assembly GCF_002367465.1. Taxonomy (NCBI): domain Bacteria; kingdom Bacillati; phylum Bacillota; class Clostridia; order Eubacteriales; family Clostridiaceae; genus Clostridium; species Clostridium sp. UBA3061. The sequence continues at coordinate 14,105 of NZ_DFCF01000015.1, forward strand.
GCAAGATACACAGGCGCTACATGCAGACTTTGTAGAAGAGAGGGCCTTAAGCTTAACCTTAAAGGTGACAGATGCTTCACTGAGAAGTGCGCTTTTACTAGAAGAGGTTATGCACCAGGTCAACACGGTCAAAGCAGAAAGAAAATGTCAAACTATGGAACTCAATTAAGAGAAAAGCAAAAAGCTAAGAGAATATATGGAGTTCTAGAAGGACAATTTAGAAAGTACTATGAGAAAGCTGAAAAGCAAAGAGGAATTACAGGTGAAAACCTATTAAAATTCCTAGAATTAAGATTAGATAACGTTGTTTATAGATTAGGATACGGAAGCTCAAGAGTTGAAGCTAGACAATTAGTAAACCACGGACATTTCTTAGTAAATGGTAAAAAAGTAGATATTGCATCTTACTCTGTTAAAGCTGGAGATGTTATATCAGTTAGAGAAAAAAGCAGATCTTCTGAAAAATTCAAAGTTTTTGCTGAAAATCCAAAAACTCTACCAACTTGGTTAGAAGGAAATATTGAATCATTTGAAGGTAAGGTTGCTTCAATACCAGCAAGAGAAGACATAGACGTTCCTGTTAATGAAACATTAATCGTTGAGTTATACAGTAAATAGTCAATAATGTAATCAGTTGCCCTCGATATAAAAAAACCACTAAATTTAAAAGGAGGGTTATAAATGTTAGAAATTGAAAAGCCAAAAATAGAATGTGTTGAAACCGCTGAAAATGGTACATATGGCAAATTTGTTGTTGAACCATTAGAAAGAGGTTATGGAATAACTTTAGGTAATGCATTAAGAAGAATTCTTCTTTCTTCACTACCTGGAGTTGCTGCTAATTCGATTAAAATTGATGGTGTTTTACACGAATTCTCAACTATACATGGAGTTAAAGAAGATGTTTCTGAGTTAATTCTAAATATAAAGGAATTAGCACTTAAGATGTCTGGTGAGGGCCCAAGAACAATATATATTGATGCTGAAGGTCCTGGTGAAGTTACAGGAGCAGATATTAAAGTGGACGGAGATGTTGAAGTAGTTAATAAGGATCTTCATATTGCTACCCTAGATGATGGTGGAAAGTTATTTATGGAGATAAATATTAATAGTGGTAGAGGTTATGTTTCTCAAAATAAGAACAAAACTGATGATAAGCCAATATCAACTATACCTGTTGATTCAATATATACTCCAGTTAAAAGAGTTAACTTTACAGTTGAGAATACAAGAGTAGGACAGATCACAGATTATGATAAATTAACTATAGAAATTTGGACAAATGGAACTATTAGACCTGATGAAGCTATTGGTTTATCAGCTAAAATTCTTATTGAACACTTTAAACTATTTATGACATTAACTGATCATGCAGATAATGTTGAAATAATGATAGAAAAAGAAGAAGACAAGAAAGAAAAAGTTCTAGAAATGACTATAGAAGAACTAGATTTATCTGTTAGAAGCTTTAACTGCTTAAAGAGAGCTGGTATTAATACTGTTCAAGAGTTAACAGAAAAATCAATGGATGATATGATGAAGGTAAGAAACCTAGGAAAGAAATCTCTTGAAGAGGTTGAGCAAAAACTTGAAGGCTTAGGATTGGGATTCAAACCTAGCGAGGAGTAAGGAGGTATAGAGATGGCACAGCAACGTAAGTTAGGACGTCCAACTGATCAAAGAATGGCAATGCTTAGAAATCTTACGACTAGTTTCTTAAAGCACGGTAGAATTGAAACAACTGAAGCTAGAGCAAAAGAAACTAAAAGATTAGCTGAGAAAATGATAACTTTAGCTAAAAGAGGAGATCTTCATGCTAGAAGACAAGTGCTTGCATTTGTTACAGAAGAGGATGTTGTTAAGAATTTATTTGATAACGTAGCTCCAAAGTACGCTGAGAGAAATGGTGGATACACTAGAATAATGAAAATGGGACCTAGAAGAGGCGACGGAGCAGAGGTTGTTGTATTAGAATTAGTATAATAATTCAAGGGGATTAAGTAAGGCTAACTTAGTCCCCGTTTTGTTATAAAATTGAGTATTAGATAGTAACTCTCTAATGGAGGGATAATTGATGGAAACTAATATAAATTCTAGAGATAATCAAATTGAAAAGCTTAATGAAATTAATAAAATAGATAATTTAAATTCATCCAGTGAAAAAGTACCGGAAGTTATTAGTGAAAACTTGAGATACACTTATCCTCCGGATAGTGAAGGTAATATAAAATTGGCTATAGATGGTGTTAATATTACCATTAATAAGGGTGAGTTTGTAGTTGTATTAGGTCATAATGGATCAGGAAAATCTACTTTTGCAAAACATATAAATGCACTCTTAATTCCAACAGAGGGCAAAATTAGTGTGTCTGGATATGATACTAGCAAAGAAGAAAACATATGGAATGTAAGAAGCAAAGCGGGGATGGTTTTTCAAAACCCTGATAACCAAATTGTTGCAACTATAGTAGAAGAGGATGTAGCTTTTGGACCAGAAAATTTAGGCGTAGAGCCTAAGGAGATAAGAAGAAGAGTAGACGAGTCACTTAAGAGAGTAAACATGTATGATTATAAAAAACATGGACCACATCTTCTATCTGGGGGTCAAAAGCAACGTGTAGCTATTGCTGGTATATTAGCTATGATGCCTGAATGCATAGTATTAGATGAGCCAACAGCCATGCTTGATCCATCTGGAAGAAAAGAAGTTATAAATACGATAATGGATTTAAATAAAAACAATGGGATTACAATAGTATACATAACACACTTTATGGAAGAAGCTGTTGCAGCAGATAAGATATATGTTATGGATTCAGGAAAAGTTATAGTAGAAGGAAAGCCAAGAGAAGTATTTCAAAATGTAGAAATTATGAAAAACTTAGGTTTGGATGTACCACAAATGACAGAATTGGCTTATGAATTAAATAAATCAGGTGTTAATATAAAATCGGATATATTAACTATAGATGAGATGGTGAGAGAATTATGTCAATTAAAATAGAAAATTTAACTCATATATATATGGCTAAAACTCCCTTTGAAAAGGTTGCCCTTAGTAATGTTAATGTGAATATAAATGATGGCGAATTTGTAGCCCTCATTGGACATACAGGTTCAGGTAAATCTACTTTGATACAACACATGAATGGGTTATTAAAACCTAACAAAGGAAAGATATTTGTTGATGGTGTAGATATTACTGCTAGTGGAGTTAAGCTTACAGACATAAGAAAAAAAGTTGGATTAGTATTCCAATATGCAGAGTATCAACTTTTTGAGGAAACAATAGAAAAGGACATAATGTTTGGACCTAAGAATTTAGGGCTTAATGATGAGGAAGCTTTAGCAAGAACTAAAAGAGCCATGGACATGGTAGGTTTAGACTATGAAACTTACAGAAATAAATCTCCATTTGACCTAAGTGGAGGACAAAAAAGAAGAGTAGCAATAGCTGGAGTTGTAGCTATGGAACCAAGGGTTTTAATATTAGATGAACCAACAGCTGGATTAGATCCTAAGGGGAGAGATGAAATTCTAGGAGAGCTATATAAGCTTCATAAATCCTATAACATGACTATCATTCTTGTATCTCATAGCATGGAGGATGTGGCAAAGGTTGCAGACCGTATATTGGTAATGGATGAAGGAAAATGTGTATTAGATGGTACACCACAAGAAATATTCAAAGAAGTAGATACATTAGAAAATGTAGGTCTTGCAGTTCCACAGGTAACATATCTTATGCGAGAATTGAGAAGGGTTGGATTTGAATTACCTGATGATATTTTCACATTAGAACAAGCTAAAAAAGAGTTACTTAAGATACTAGCAAAAAACTAGGCTCTTTTATAAAGTTGTGGAGGAGTAAATATGATTAAAGATATTACCATAGGCCAATATATACCTGGAGAGTCATTTGTCCATAAATTAGATGCTAGGGTAAAAATACTATTTTCCTTACTCTTTATAATAGACTTATTTTTAATAAAAGAGTTCTCAGGATATATTGTTATTTTTATATTTACAATGATGGCTATAATTGTATCTAAGATTCAATTTAGATATATATATAAGGGATTAAAGCCTATATTTATATTAATGATAATAACGGCACTATTTAATGTGTTTTTAACTAGAGGTAACGTATTATTATGGCAATGGGGATTTGTTAAAATATATAAAGAAGGTATAGTAACAGCTATATTTATGATATTAAGACTTACTTTTCTTATTATAGGAACATCTCTATTAACATTAACTACATCACCAATAGAACTTACTGATGGAATAGAAAAATTACTAGGACCATTTAAGAAAATTGGTGTACCAGCTCATGAACTTGCCATGATGATGACTATAGCACTACGATTTATACCTACTTTAATGGATGAGACTGATAAAATAATGAAGGCTCAAAAGGCAAGAGGTGCAGATTTTGAAAGTGGAAGTATAGTTAATAGAGCTAAAAGCCTTATACCACTACTTGTACCGCTATTTATTAGCTCCTTTAGAAGAGCTGATGAATTAGCAATGGCAATGGAAGCTAGATGCTATAGAGGTGGAGAAGGCCGAACTAGAATGAAGATACTGAAAGTAACTTCGAGAGATTATGTAGGAATGATTGTTATGTCTGCATTAACTATAATAGTTATATATATGAGATTTTAGATGTAGTAGAATAAAGGGATATATATATGAAAAACATTAAGTTAATACTAGAATATGATGGAACTAATTATATGGGGTGGCAAAAACAGCCTAAGGGAGAAACCATTCAAGGAACAGTTGAAAATGCAATCTCTAAGATCACTGGGGAAAAAGTTGAAGTGATTGGTTGTAGCAGAACCGATAGTAAAGTACATGCTAAAGGATATGTGTGTAATTTTAAGACTAGTAGTAATATTCCTGTAGAAAAGTTTAGAGAAGCATTAAATCATGTATTACCAGAAGATATATCTGTAATTAAGTCCTCACAAGTTCATGATGATTTTCATGCTAGATATGATTCAAAAGGGAAGATGTATTGCTATACAATACTAAATACAGAAGTAAGAATGCCCATATGTAGAAATTTTTCATATCACTATAAAAAGAGTTTAGATATAGAGAAAATGAAGGATGCTGCAAAATTTTTTATAGGAACTCATGATTTTGAAGCTTTTAGGAATATTGGAAGTTCAGTTAAAACGACTACAAGAACTATTAGTAAAGTTGATATAGTTAAGAACGAACACTATATCAAAGTATATATAGCTGCTGATGGATTTTTATATAATATGGCAAGAATTATGATAGGAACGCTTATAGATGCAGGAAATGGAAAAATAAAAGCAGAAGATATACCTAAAATAATATTAAGTAGAGATCGAAAAAAAGCAGGCAAAACATGTTCACCCCAAGGTTTATGTTTAATTGAAGTTTATTATTAATAATAGTAAAAATCATTGACACACCCGGGAAATTGTATTATAATGAATTTTGTTCGTATAATAAATATTTGTGTGTAAGATCCATTAGCCCCGGATCTTTATCCATAGAATTATAATTGTTAAAAATCAGGGAGGTAGTAAGATGAAATCATACTTAGCTAAACCAAGTGAAATACAAAGAAAATGGTATGTAGTAGACGTTGAAGGAATGACTTTAGGTAGAGCTGCAAGTCAAATAGCTTCTATATTAAGAGGTAAAAATAAACCAGAATTTACTCCAAATGTAGATACTGGAGATCACGTAATAGTTGTAAATGCAGAGAAAATTGTTTTAACAGGAAAGAAATTAGATCAAAAAATGTTAAGACATCACTCATTATACCCAGGCGGATTAAAAGAGATCCCTTACAGAGAAGCATTAGCTAAGAAACCAGAATTTGTATTTGAAGAAGCTGTAAGAAGAATGCTTCCAAAAGGAGTTCTTGGAAGACAAATGGCTAAGAAGCTAACAGTTTACAGAGGACCAGAGCACAAAAATCATGCTCAAAAACCAGAAGTATTAGAATTAAAATACTAATATAGTATTGTAAGGAGGAATAAATAATGGCAAAAGTTCAACATTTTGGAACAGGTAGAAGAAAGAAATCAGTTGCTAGAGTAAGACTTGTACCTGGTGAAGGTAAAGTTGTAATAAATAAAAGAGATATGGATAACTACTTTGGATTAGATACATTAAAATTCATAGTTAACCAACCATTAGTATTAACAGGAACTAAAGACAAATTTGACGTTTTAGTTAATGTACACGGTGGTGGATACACAGGTCAAGCTGGAGCTATCAGACACGGAATATCAAGAGCTTTATTAAAAGCTGATGAGAGCTTAAGACCAGAACTTAAGAAAGCTGGATTCTTAACAAGAGACCCAAGAATGAAAGAAAGAAAGAAATACGGTCTTAAAAAAGCAAGAAGAGCTTCTCAATTCTCAAAAAGATAATATTTGTACATACAACTGTATGTTATATAAAAATAAGGAGTATATATGTAAATATATACTCCTTATTTTTATTTTGTGTAAATTTTTAGGTAAACTCATTTTATATATAATCATTAGTGAAGTTTAAATTATAACATTACTTAATATATTTATAAAAAGTTATGTTAAATTCGTGTTAAATATGTAAATAAGTATTAACATGTTTTTGATTATAGTGTATTATTAATATGGAATTTTAATGGACAAAGAAAAAGTACATATTGTGGAATGAGATTTATTGTAGGAGGTAAATTGATGTATAATATCATATTTTTGATTATTAACCTTTTAGGAGGATTAGGACTTTTTCTATATGGGATGAAGCTTATGGGGGATGGTCTTGAAAATGCAGCAGGAGATAAACTGAAGGGTATTTTTGACAGAATAACATCTAATCCAGTGAAAGGTGTGCTAACAGGTACCATTGTCACTGCTATTATTCAAAGTAGTAGTGCTACTACAGTAATGGTTGTTGGATTTGTTAATGCAGGACTTATGAATTTATTTCAAGCAACATCTGTTATAATGGGAGCTAATATTGGTACTACAATAACAGCCCAATTAATAACATTTAAATTTGATGCTTTTGCACCTGTATTTTTAGCTATTGGTGCAGTTATGATACTTTTTTGCAACAAAAGAAAAGTAAAAGAATTGGGTCAAATTATCCTTGGATTTGGTATATTATTTTTAGGATTAAAACTTATGTCAAGTGCAATGTCACCGCTTAAGGACTCAGTATTCTTTACAAATTTAATACTAAAATTAGAAGGACATACTATATTAGGTCTTTTAATAGGAATGATGATGACAGCTGTCCTTCAAAGTTCATCAGCTTCTACTGGTATACTAGTAGCATTAGCATCTACAGGAAGTTTACCATTAACAGTAGCAATACCAATATTATTAGGTAATAACATTGGTACATGTGTAACAGCATTAATATCTAGCATAGGAACTTCAATAACAGCAAAAAAAGCAGCAGTTATTCACTTGTTATTTAACCTTATAGGAGCTGTTATATTCTTAATTATCCCAGTTACATTCTTAGCTAATATAGTTTTATCAATAAGTCCAGATGTAGGTGCTGAAGCTATACCAAGACAGATAGCAAATGCACATACCTTATTTAATGTGGTAAATACCTTACTATTACTTCCTTTAATTAAATATCTTGTTTCCTTTGTTAATAAGATAATTCCTGGTGAAGATGAAAAAGATGTACCGGGTGTTAAATATATAGACGAAAGATTGCTAGAGACTCCAGCAATAGCTTTTGGTCAAACAACTAATGAAATAGTAAGAATGGGTGAGAAGGCAAAGGAAAATTTAAAAGTAGCTATGAATTCTTTTTTACAGGGAGATGAAGAGCTAATAAAGGTAGCATACAATAATGAAAAGATAATTAATCTATTAGAACATGATATAACAAGATATCTAGTTAAGTTATCTAACTCAGATTTAGGTGATGAACAGAGAGCAGAACTAGCTGCATATTTCCATGTGGTAAATGATATTGAGCGTATAGGAGATCATGCAGAGAATATCGCAGACCTTGCTAGTGAAAGAATCACTAAAAGGTTGACTTTTTCTCCAGATGCTATGAATGAAATAAAAGGTATGTTTGACTATACTATAAGTGCAGTAGAAATGAGTATAGATTGTTTTAAAAGTTATAATAGAGAAAAAGCAGCAGGTATAAGGGGAATAGAAGAAAGAATAGACTCCCTAGAAAAAGAATTAAGAGCATCACACATAAAGAGATTAAACAATGGGGTATGTAATGCTGTAGTGGGAACAATTTTCTTGGATTTGATAAGCAATCTAGAGAGAATAGGTGATCACTCAATAAATATAGCTGAAATAATATATGAAAATTAAATTAATAGTTTTTTATAGCTTTTATGTTAAAAACCTTTTGGATAATGTGAATCCAAAAGGTTTTTATTATATAGGTAAAAGAATAATAGTATGAATTTATGAATAAGTATAATTACAGAGTAATAAAAAAAAGGTGGGAGGAACCATTAAGAATACTAAATTAATATCAATACTTACAGTAATTATTTTAGGATTCATATGCATGTCTGTAATTAATGTAAACAATGTGGTTACAACTTATAAAAATGCTGAATCAGAACAAGAAAAAAATAAAACAATACTAATTGATCCAGGTCACGGAGGAATAGATGGAGGTGCTTCATCTAAAGATGGAACTACAGAAAAGGGTATAAACCTAAACATTGGACTTCTATTAGGGGCAAATTTAAAAAGTCAAGGATATAAGGTTGAATTTACAAGAACAGAGGATATAGGACTTTATACTGAAGGAAAATCAGTAAAAGAGAAAAAATATGAGGACTTAAATAAAAGAGTAAGTTTGAAGGAAGAAACAAAGTGTGACATATTTGTTAGTATACATCTAAATACATTTCCAGAATCATATTGTAAGGGTGCTCAAGTATGGTACTCAAATTATGAAGGAAGCGAAAGGTTAGCAAATATCATGCAAGGTACATTAAAGGATAAATTGGACCAGTCCAATAAGAGAAAAGCAAAGGCTGCAGGCACTCAATATAAAGTATTGAGAGGAAATGATACTATGGCAGGAGTTATTGTAGAGTGCGGATTCCTAAGTAATCCTGAAGAATATCAAAAGTTAAAGGATGAAGAATATCAAAAGAAAATTGCAGATGCGTTAGCTGAATCTATAAGCATTTACTTGAAAGAAGGAGCAAATTAAAGATAAGAGCCTACTTTTTCTATAAAAGGTGGGCTCTTTATAGAATATACAAAAATGTGAAATTGCAAATGATTAGTCCATATGATATTATGATTAAGGATTGGATTAAGCCATTGGTCCAAAGGGTCAGGAGATGAGATTTTGAACATTACAATTGATAAAAAAAATGGGATACCTCTCTATATCCAAGTAAAAAAACAAATAATGCATCTTATAAAAGATGGAACTTTGAGAGTTGGAAGTAAAATGCCGACAGAAAGAGAATTGTCTCAAGAGTTAGTTGTTAGTAGAAATACCATTAGCGCTGCCTATAATGAACTAGAAGCTAAGGGCGTATTAAAATCTATTCGAGGAAAAGGGACTTTCGTAGCAGAAGAAGTAGTATCATGGCAAAGTTATGATAGTAGAAGGAAAATTAATAAATTTGTGGATTTAGCTCTAGAAGAAGCTTTAGAATGCGGTATAGATCCAGATGATTTTTTGGACATAGTAACAAATAGGGTTAGTGAGAAAAAGGATGTTATGAATAAAGTTACTTCAGCATTTGTAGAATGTAATATTGAGCAAGCGAGAATGTTTAGTAAAGAAATAACATCAATAACAAGTATGAATACGATACCATTTACTTTAACAGACTTAGAAAAAATGAGTGACGACACAAAGGACAAGCTTTCGACTTGTGAAGTAATTATATCACCATTTAACCATGTAAATGATGTAGATGGATTTTTAAAAGGCATGAACAAGGAAATACTGGGAGTAGCAGTAAACCCTAATCTAGAATCCATTGTAAGAATCGCTAGACATCCTTCAGAAACAAAGTTTACTTTTATTTGTTTATCTGAAGAGTTTATATTTAAAATTAAGTCGGCACTTGATAATGCAGGTCTTTCAGATTTATCAGTTGAGTATTTTAGTATAACTGAAGAAGCTAAATTAAAACACATAATTGATAAATCGGAGGTACTAATAGTAACTCCAGGTAGATATAAGGATGTTTGTAAGCTCAATCATGAAAATAAAGAGCTTATAGAGTTTTCTTATAACTTAGACTCTACATCAGTGAAGGCACTTAAGTCAAAAATTGTAGAATTAAAGTATCAAAAAAATTAATTCAGGAGGAATTAAAAATGGAAAAGAAGACATTAGTTCTTGGTGTTATTGGAGCAGATTGTCATGCTGTAGGTAACAAAATCATGGATTATGCATTAACAGAAGCAGGGTTTGAAGTCATCAATATTGGGGTGCTATCACCACAAGAAGACTTTATAAATGCTGCAGTGGAAACAAATGCTGATGCAATAATTGTTTCTTCTCTTTATGGACATGGAGAGATTGACTGTAGAGGCTTAAGAGAAAAGTGTGATGAATCAGGATTAAAAGATATCCTTATCTATGTTGGTGGTAACATAGTTGTAGGTAAACAAGATTGGGATGATGTTTATTCAAGATTTAAAGCAATGGGCTTTAATAGAGTTTATCCACCAGGAACAAGTATAGACACTACTATACATGACTTAAAAGAAGATTTAGGAATAGAATAGACAGAAGCACATAAACTAACTAACTAAAGTAGATTTTACTTGGAGTTTTAATAGAGAGCTGGAGTGATTTAAATGAATGCATATTTACTTTTAGACTTTGGTAGTACTTATACCAAATTGACTGCAGTAGATATAGATAATGAAGAAATATTAGCTACAGCAAAGGACATAACAACTATCGAAGATGATATAATGATAGGATTTAATAAAGCTTATGATAAGCTAATGAATAAGCTAGAAGGTAAAGAAGTAAATTTTGTTGAAAAACTTGCTTGTTCATCTGCAGCTGGAGGCTTAAAGATGGTTGCAATTGGGCTTGTGCCAGATCTTACAGCAGAAGCTGCTAAGAGAGCTGCTTTAGGAGCAGGAGCTCGAGTTATAAAAGTATATAGTTATGAATTAACTAAGGACGAAGTATTAGAGATAAAAAATTCTGATGTAGATATAATTCTTTTAGCCGGTGGTACTAATGGAGGAAATAAACAATGTATTCTACATAACGCAAAGATGCTAGTAGATTTAGATGTCAATCTTCCTATAGTTGTTGCTGGAAATAAAAGTGCTAATGATGAGATAAAAGAAATATTTCAAAAGGCTGGGTTCTATTTCAGCATAACAGAAAATGTTATGCCTCAATTAAATGCTTTAAATGTGGAACCAGCAAGAGAAGAAATAAGAAAAGTATTTATGGATAGGATAACTGATGCAAAAGGACTATCCAACGCAGAAAATTATATAAATGGTATACTAATGCCTACACCAGCAGCTGTACTTAAAGCAGCTAGAGTGTTAGGAGAAGGTACTGATGAAGAAGAAGGTATTGGAGACTTAATCATTGTTGATATAGGAGGAGCTACTACTGATGTACACTCTATAGGATATGGAGAGCCAACAAAGGGTGGAGTAAATATGAAGGGGTTAGAGGAACCTTTTGCAAAAAGAACTGTAGAAGGTGACTTAGGTATGAGATATTCAGCTGTGTCTCTTTGGGAAGCTGCAGGTAGTAGAAAGCTTAGATCATATTTAAATGATAAAGATAGAAAAGTACAAATTGAAGAAAGATGTAAATATAGGAATAGCAATATTAAAATGGTACCTGAAACAGATGAAGATATAAAATTTGATGAAGCTATGGCAAAGGCAGCTACAGAACTTTCTATGGAAAGACACTGCGGCACTGTTGAATGCATATATACTCCAATGGGAGCTGTATATAATCAATTAGGAAAAGATCTTATGGATGTAAAATATATGATTGGTACAGGTGGCGTTTTAGTTCATAGTAAACATCCAGGTGAAATATTGAAAGCAGGAACCTTTAATAAAGAAAATGCTACTTCTTTAAGACCTAGAAATCCAAAAACTTTAGTAGATAAAACTTATATATTATCATCAATGGGTTTGTTAGCTCAGGATTATCCTGACAAAGCAATAAGAATAATGAAAAAATATTTAGTGGAAGTGTAAATTACTAGGAGGTAAATTAAAGTGGAACTAAAAAACAAAAAGTGGACCGAGGAAGAGTTTTTTAAGACAAGAGAAGAGGTTTTAGCACAATGGCCAACAGGTAAAGAAGTAGATTTACAGGAGGCTATAGACTACAACAAAAAAATTCCAGCACACAAGAACTTTGCTAAAAAATTAATGGAAGCAAAGGAAGCGGGCATAACATTAGCTCAACCTAGGGCCGGTGTAGCTTTATTAGATAGCCACATAGAATTACTAAACTACTTAGACAAAGAAGGTGGAGCGGATCTTCTACCATCAACAATAGATAGTTACACAAGACAAAATAGATATGAAGAATGTGAAGTTGGGATACAAGAAAGTATAAAAGCTAGAAGATCACTTTTAAATGGATTTCCAGGGGTTAACCACGGGGTTAAAGGATGTAGACAAGTATTTGAATCTGTTAACTTACCATTAGAATCAAGACACGGTACTCCAGATGGTAGATTACTTGCAGAAATTACTCATGCATCAGGTTGGACATCAAATGAAGGTGGCGGTATATCATATAATATACCATATGCTAAAAGTGTTACTCTAGAAAAAACTATTCTTGATTGGCAATATTGTGATAGATTAGTAGGTTTCTATGAAGAGCAAGGTATATCTATTAATAGAGAGCCATTTGGTCCATTAACAGGAACTTTAGTACCACCAAGTACATCTAATGCAGTTGCAATAGTAGAAGCACTACTTGCAGCAGAACAAGGTGTTAAGAATATTACAGTTGGATATGGTCAGTGTGGTAACTTAATACAAGACGTAGCAGCAATTAGAGCACTTGAAGAGCAATGTAGCGATTACTTAAGAGCTTATGGTTATGGTGATGTTTACCTAACAACAGTATTCCATCAATGGATGGGAGGCTTCCCAGCTGATGAAGCTAAGGCTTTTGGTGTTATATCTACTGGAGCAGCAGCTGCAGCATTAGCAGGAGCTACAAAAGTTATAGTTAAAACTCCACATGAAGCTATAGGCATACCAACTAAAGAAGCAAATGCTCAAGGTATAAGAGCAACTAAAATGACTTTAAACTTATTAAAAGGTCAACAAATGCACTTATCTGATGAACTTAGAACTGAAATTGCTATAATTAAAGCTGAAACAAGATGCATGGTAGATAAGTTATACGAAGTAGGAAATGGTGACTTAGCGAAAGGTGCTGTTAAAGGCTTTGATATGGGAGTTATAGATATTCCATTTGCACCAAGTAAATATAACGCTGGTAAAATGATGCCTGCAAGAGATAATAATGGAGCAGTAAGATATCTTAAATTTGGAAATGTTCCATTTACAGCAGAGCTTAAAGCTTTCAATATGAAGAAGCTAGACGAAAGAGGAAAATACGAAAATCGTCCAGTTGGATTCCAAATGACAATAGATGATATATTTGCTGTAGGAAAAGGAAAGCTTGTTGGAAGACCAGAAAAATAACATTTATAATTTATAAGCTAACAATAAACTAATATAAAATTCTTAAATTATAGAAAGCAAGGTGTATTTAAATGAAAATTGTTGATGTAGTATGTTCTGCAGGAAGAACTGGATTTTATTTTGATGACCAAAGAGCAATAAAAGCTGGAGCTGGTCATGATGGATTTACTTATATTGGAGAGCCAGTAACTGAAGGATTTACATCTATAAGACAAGCAGGAGAATCTATATCTGTAATGTTAATACTTGAAGATGGTCAAGTAGCACACGGTGATTGTGCAGCTGTTCAATATTCAGGAGCAGGTGGACGTGATCCATTATTCTTAGCTAAAGATTTCATACCAGTTATAGAAAAGGAAATAGCACCAAAACTTATAGGTAGAGAATTAACTAACTTTAAATGTTTAGCTGAAGAATTTGATAAAATGTTGGTAAATGGAAAAAGACTTCATACAGCTATAAGATATGGAGTAACTCAAGCTATCCTTGATGGTGTAGCAAAAGCTAAAAAAGTTACTATGGCTGAAGTTGTAAGAGATGAATATAATACTGGAGTAGAAATTAATAGAATTCCTATATTTACTCAATCAGGAGATGACAGATACAACAACGCTGATAAGATGATTATCAAGGGAGCAGATGTTTTACCTCATGCTTTAATAAACAATGTAGAAGAGAAATTAGGCTTAAAGGGCGAAAAGCTTCTTGAATATGTTAAGTGGTTAAGTGATAGAGTTTTAAAATTAAGAACTAGTGAAGACTATAACCCAATATTCCATATAGATGTTTATGGAACTATAGGAGTTGCATTTGATTGTGATACAAAAGCAATGGCAGACTACATAGCAACATTGGAAGAGGCTGCTAAACCATTTAAATTAAGAATAGAAGGACCAATGGATGTAGAGCATAGAGAAAGACAAATGGAAGCATTAAAAGAGTTAACAGATGAACTTGATAATAGAAATATCAATGTAGAATTAGTTGCAGATGAATGGTGTAATACTTATGAAGACGTAGCATTCTTTGCAGATAACAACTCAGGACATATGCTCCAAATAAAAACTCCAGATCTTGGAGGAGTAAATAATACAATAGAAGCTATATTGTATTGTAAGAAGAAAAAGGTTGGAGCTTACTGTGGAGGAACATGTAACGAAACAAATAGATCAGCAGAAGTTTGCACTAACATTGCTATGGCTTGTGGAGCAGACCAATGCTTAGCTAAGCCAGGTATGGGTGTTGATGAAGGTTACATGATAGTGAACAATGAAATGAATAGGGTTGTTGCCTTAGTAAATAGAAGAAATAAATAATACATTAGGTATATAGTAAAAAGGCGGTTTAATTAAAACTGCCTTTTTACTTATAATAATTATAAAAATGAGATATATTATTCATGGGATTTAAATTAAACTGTATTAGTGAATTAATATTGAAATAATATATTTAATCAATGAGTTTAGGAGGATTATATATGAGAGAAATTAAAGTTTCACAGATAACAGAAGCTATAAGAAAATTATGTATAGATGCAAATTACTATCTAGGTAATGATATTAAAAACAGACTTATAAAATCTCATGAGGAAGAAGATTGGGATATTGCAAAGGGAATATTAAACAAAATATTAATCAATGCTGATATAGCTAAAAATGAAGATATGCCTATGTGTCAAGATACTGGTGTGGCATGTGTATTTATAGAAATAGGTCAAGAGGTTCAGGTAGTTGGAGGAGCACTAGAAGATGCAATAAATGAAGGTGTTAGACAAGGATATAAGGATGGCTACCTAAGGAAATCTGTAGTTAAGGATCCTTTAGATAGAGTAAATACAAAGGATAATACTCCAGCTATGATCTACTATAATATAGTTCCAGGAGATAAGCTAAAAATCACTGTAGCACCTAAAGGATTTGGTTCTGAAAATATGAGTCAAATAAAAATGTTAAAACCTTCTGATGGACTTCAAGGTGTTAAAGATTTTATAATAAAAGTAGTTAAGGAAGCAGGTCCAAATCCATGTCCACCAATAATTGTTGGAGTAGGAATTGGAGGAACCTTTGATAAGGCAGCAACAATTGCTAAAAAAGCACTTATTAGATCCATAGATGTAAGAAATGAAAATCCATTCTACGCAGAGTTAGAAGAGGAACTAGTAACTATGATAAATGAACTAGGTATAGGGCCTCAAGGATTTGGTGGGAAAACAACAGCATTAGCTGTAAATATAGAAACATATCCAACTCATATTGCAGGCCTTCCAGTAGCTGTAAATATTAATTGTCATGCTACAAGACATGCAGAAATAGAGCTATAATTAGGGGGTAAGGTTTATGGAAAAGAGAATAACTACACCACTAACAGAAGAAAAGGTAAAAGATTTAAAAGCTGGAGACAGTGTTTTATTAAGTGGAGTTATATACACAGGTAGGGATGCTGCTCATAAGAGGCTTGCAGAACTTTTAGAAAAAGGAGAAGAACTTCCTATAGATGTAAAGGATGCTGTTATATATTATGTAGGGCCAACTCCAGCAAAAGAAGGAATGGCCATAGGTTCAGCAGGACCAACTACTAGTTATAGAATGGATGCATATACACCAGCACTTTTAGACCATGGTTTAAGAGGAATGATTGGTAAAGGATTAAGAAATGCTGAAGTAATAGAATCTATGAAAAAGAATAAAGCTGTATACTTTGGAGCTATAGGTGGAGCTGCAGCCCTTATTGGTAAATGCGTAAAGAAAGCAGAAATAGTGACTTATGAAGATTTAGGAGCTGAAGCTATAAGAAGACTTGAAGTAGAGGATTTACCTATAGTTGTAGTAATAGATTCAGAAGGAAATAATTTATATGAAGTAGGTAGAGAAGCTTACTTAAGTAGTAAAAAATAAGTTTTATAGGTAGAGGTGATTTAGATGGAAATTAATAAAATTTCAAAGGCTGGAACCCTAGAATCCAATGATATATACGTTATAATCATGCCTAACGAAGAGGGCGGAATAGCTATAGAACTTGAGAGTATGGTTATGAAACAATTTGGAGCAGAAATAGAAAGAGCTATTAGAGAAACTTTAGATACTTTACAAGTAAAAAATGCCATTGTCAAAGCTCAAGATAAAGGGGCTCTTGATTATACAATAAGAGCTAGAATTGAAACTGCAGTAAAAAGAGCGCAGTAGGGGGTATAAATATGAAATTAAGAAGAACTATGCTTTTTATGCCTGGAAATAATCCAGGAATGTTACAAGATGCTGCAATCTTAGGTTCAGATTCTATAATTCTTGATTTAGAGGATGCAGTAAGTCTTACAGAAAAAGATAGTGCTAGAATTCTTGTTAGAGAAGCAATTAAAAATGTTGATTATAGTGGAGTAGAGGTGGTAGTTAGAATAAATCCACTTACTACAGAATTTTCAAGTGAGGATATAGAAGTTATTGGAAGAGTTAAGCCAGATGCACTAATGGTTCCAAAGGCAACGGAAGATGAACTTATAGAGATTAGTAGTAGACTTGAAAAAATAGAAAAAGAAGAAGGCTTTGAAGACAAAGCTATAAGGTTAATACCAATAGTGGAAAGTGCTTATGGTGTTGAAAATGTATATACCATTATAAAATCATCAGACAGAATAGTAGCAGTTCTTTTAGGTGGAGAAGATTTAACTTCTGATATGGGAATTAAGAGAACTAAAGAAGGCAGTGAGATATTTTATGCTAGAAACAGGGTAGCTGTAGCTTGCAAGGCTATGAGAGTAGGGGCTATTGATACTCCATTTACAGATACTAATGACTTTGAAGGATTAGAAAAGGATACTCTACTTGCAAAATCCCTTGGAATGACTGGCAAAGCATCAATTAATCCAAGACAAATTGATACAATACACCAAGTATATGCTCCAACTAAAGCGGAGATAATCCATGCTCAAAGGGTATTAGATGCTATGGAAGAAGCTGAAAGAGAAGGTAAGGGAGTATTTTCTCTAGATGGTAAAATGGTAGATGCACCAGTTATAAATAGAGCAAAAACCACTGTAGAATTAAGTAAAAAACTAGGCCTTATTTAATGAGGGGATTGAGGTGATAATAATATGAAGAATGTATTAGGAAGAGAAATTCCGGAGTATATAGATGGATACGGAAATGTAAAGATTTTTGAAGGTGCTTTTAAAAATATGAATCCTTTAAAAAAGGTGTCAGCAAAGATTAAACCTGTAGTTCCTGGAGATGCAAAGTTAGTAAATTCTTTAGAAGAAGTTTTAGATAAAGTGGAAATTAGGGATGGAATGTGTATATCTTTTCACCATCACTTAAGAAATGGGGATTATATTCTTAACATGGTTGTAGAATCCATGGCTAAAAGAGGAATAAAGAATTTAACTGTGGCAGCAAGTTCTATATTTCCAACTCATAAGCCGCTAGTTGCTTATATTGAAGATGGTACTGTATCTAAAATATATGCAAATTATATATCAGGACCTGTAGCAGATGCTATATCACAGGGAAAATTAAAATATCCAGCTATAATGCATACCCATGGTGGAAGATCAAGAGCTATTGAAAGTGGAGATTTACATATCGATATAGCCTTTTTAGCAGCACCTTCTAGTGATATGTACGGTAATATAAATGGACTTACTGGCAAATCTGCTTGTGGTGCTTTAGGATATGCAGTTTCTGATTCAGAATATGCAGACACTGTAATAGCTATTACAGACAACTTAGTGCCATATCCAAACTTCCCAATGGAAATAAACCAAGTTTATGTAGATTATGTAGTTAAGGTAGATTCTATAGGAAATCCGGCAGGAATAGTATCAGGAACTACACAAATTACAAAGGATCCTATAGGCCTTAAAATTGCAAAGAATGCTTTAGATACTATGATAGCTTCAGGACTAGTTAAAGAAGGTATGTCATTTCAAACAGGAGCTGGAGGAATATCTCTAGCTGTAGCTGCAGAGCTTAGAGAATATATGAATAAGAATGAAATCAAAGGTAGTTTTGCATCTGGTGGAATAACTGGCTATATTGTAGATATGTTTGAAGAAGGATTATTCCAAAGTTTACTAGATGTACAATGTTTTGATTTAAAGGCAGTAGAGTCTTGTGATAAAAATGAAAAACATATAACTATGTCAGCTTCTATGTATGGAAATGCTCATAACAAAGGAGCTGTAGTAAATAACTTAGATATAGTAATACTTGGAGCAACAGAAATAGATACAAACTTTAATGTAAATGTTACTACTGCTTCAGATGGAACTATAATGGGGGGTTCTGGTGGTCATGCAGACACCGCAGCAGGCTCTAAACTTACTATAATAGTAACAAAACTAACTAAGGCAAGGTTACCAATAATAAAGGATAAGTTGACTACTATAACTACTCCAGGTGAAACTATTGATGTAATAGTAACTGAAAGAGGAATAGCTGTTAACCCTAAGAGGGTTGATTTAATTGAAAAATTAAAAGAAGCAAACCTTAATGTGGTAACTATAGAGGAATTAAAGGAAATAGCTGAAAAAATAACAGGTACTCCTAAAGCAATAGAATTATCTAAGGATATAGTTGCAGTTGTAGAATATAGGGATGGAACTGTTATAGATGTAGTTAGAAAAACATTATAAATAAAATAACACCTGTCTAAGATATTTTATTCTTAGATAGGCGTTATTTTTTGTGTTAAATCTCGGTTAGGAAGTTTAAATTTTCTTAATATAAGTACAAAATTATTTGGCAATAAGTTAAATTTATATTGTTAAATAAAATAAGAAAGAGTGATGAAATAATGTGGCCTAAAGAAAAATTAAAATTCAATAGAATATTTAAGAAAAAGTTTAACATCAAGACCAGATTAATTTTAGCTTTATCAG
The DNA here is from genome assembly GCF_002367465.1 of Clostridium sp. UBA3061. Classification (NCBI taxonomy): domain Bacteria; kingdom Bacillati; phylum Bacillota; class Clostridia; order Eubacteriales; family Clostridiaceae; genus Clostridium; species Clostridium sp. UBA3061. The sequence continues at coordinate 33,674 of NZ_DFCF01000015.1, forward strand.
TATTAAGCATTAGTACAATAATATTTGGAGTATATTCTATATTTCAAATGATGAAATTACATAATAGTATAGAAGGTATATCAAGTATATATGGTGGTAAAATTCAAAAGTCAGATGAACTTAGTTATCATGTTTTAAATTTTAGAACTAAAGAATATGGATATATAATGGAGACATTTTCAGAAGAAAAAAATAGAATAGAACAAGAAATGAAAGAATCAAAAGGAAATATACAATTAATTTTAGAGGATTATTTTAATTATTGTGATAGCAATAGTGAAAAAAAGGATATTGAAAATATACAAGAAAAACTTAAAGTTTACTTAGAGGTTAACAATGAAGTTATAGAAATAAATAAAAAAAATAAAGAAATGAGAAATGTTTTAACTTTAATTAAGGGAAAATCTAAAAATCAATTTGATGAATTGATAAGCTCTATTGATGAACTTAAACAAAAGAATTTAATTTATTTAGACAGTATAAATAAAGAAGCTAATGAACGTTATAAAATAGTATTAATTACATTTATAGGCGTAACTTTTGGAATAATTTTATTTACTATTGTAGTGTGTATATATTTAACAATTTCAATTGTATATCCATTAAATAGATTAAAGGGGAAGATAAATGAATTAGTAAATAAAGGTGGTGATTTAACTCAAGATATAATTGTTGAGTCAGGAGATGAAATAGGAGAATTATCACAAGCTATCAATGTGTTTATGAATAATATAAGAAAGATAATAGTGGAAGTTAATAATTCCTCAGATAATGTTTTAAGCTCTTCTAGGGATACAGCTAGGTATATAAAAGAGCTTCATATGAATGCAGAAAGAACAACGAATACTGTAGATGAAATTTCCATGGCCATTGAGGAAGCGGCAGTAAACTCTAATGAGGTTAGTGGTTTATCTTTAGGAGTAGAGAGTTTTATAAATGATATAACCCATAAGGCTAAAGAAGGAGAGAAAACTGCAATAGATATTAGAGGGAGGGCTAATGAATTAAAAGACAATGTGGAGGTATCTAACAAGAAGGCACTTCAAATATTAGAAGAAACAAAGAAAAATCTCATAGAAGCTTTGGAAAAATCTAAATCCGTCAGTGAGATAGAAAATTTATCAGGATCAATATTAGATATTGCAAATCAAACAAATTTACTAGCTTTAAATGCATCTATAGAAGCAGCTAGAGCGGGTGAGTACGGTAAAGGCTTTACTGTGGTTGCAAATGAAGTTAGAAATTTAGCGGAACATTCAAGAGTTACCGTAGAAAATATGCAACAGGTAATTAAAAATGTTAAGGAATCTGTAGATACTCTATCTATAAGCTCCAATAAGATTTTAAAATTTATAGATGATATAATAATTAAAGACTATAAAAAAATGTACATCATAGGGGAAAAATATAATAGAGATTCTATAATTATAAATGAGTTAACAGAAAGATTTAGTCACATGGCAAAAGAATTAAAGGCTGTTGTATCTACTATAACAAGTTCCATGGTAAATATAAGTGAAACAGTAAATAAAGGATCAACAGGTATAGTTGAAGTTGTAGAAAAGACCAGTTGTTTATACATCAATATTGGAGAGATAGAAAATCAGATGTTGCGAAATGAAGAAAGTGCTAGGGGATTAAAAGTGATTATATCTAAATTTACAATATAAGTTATATAATAAAGTTTTCATTATAAATTATTAATGAAGACTTTTTTTATATTGCAATTAGAATTTATATTACAATACAAAATGGGGAATAAAGATTTTATTTACAGTGCTACTATGATAACATATAAGGAGAAAGTAAATTATTTACTTAGGAGGTTTTTCAATGTCTAAGTTAAAAGATCCTTTTAAGAATGTATGAAAAAGAGAATATAATGGAGGCAAGTATGCCTATAATACCACATTAATAGCAGGAATTATAATAATAAGTATGTTATTTATTATATTAATTTGTCTGTCCTAATATTATAATAAAATTTTTAGTCAACTTATTAATAAAGTAAACTTTATTAAATTAATATCGTATTATTTATATAAAGAGAGGGAAGAAGATGAAAGAATCGCAAGGAAGAGCTCCTGTAGAAGATGCCATTCTTGTAAGCAATGTATTAAAGGGAGACGTAGATAGTTTTCAAGTTATAGTCGAGAAATATCAGCTTAATATACTTAGATTTATTTATGGAATGATAAAACAGAAGGAAGCAAGTGAGGATATTACTCAAGAGGTATTTATAACTGTATATAATAAATTAGATATGTATAATAATAAATATAGTTTTATAAATTGGGTTTTGCAGATCGCAAAAAATAAAACCATAGATTATATGAGGAAATATAGAAAGGTTTATGAAAGTGATATTGATGAAGCATATAATATATCATCTTCTGAGATGGGACCGGAAGAATCTTTAGAATATTTAGAAGTAAAAGAAAATGTAAATAAATATATAAAAACTCTAGATCAAGTTGATAAGCAAATATTAAATTTAAGGTATTCTCAGAATTTAACTTTTAGAGATATAGGTGAAACTCTAGATATTACAGAAACTACTGTGAAAAGGAGATACTATAAAGTAAGAGATGGATTCAAAGTCTTTTGCAAGTAAGGTTAGGAGGAGTCACAATGAAATGTAGTCAGTTCAAAGATAAGTTAACAGAATATATTGAAGAAAATTTGTCAGCCGAAGCAGATGAAGAAATGAGGAGTCACCTTTTAACCTGCCAAAGTTGTAAAGATGATTATGACAAAGAAGTTTTAGAATATAAAACTTTTAAAGAGGCCTTTTCTTATGAAAACATTAACTTTAAAAACTCTACAGAAAAAATAATGGAGAGTATAGATAAAAATAAATATACAAGGGGGAGAAGAGGAATGAAAAGAAAATACAAAGGAGCATTAGCTATTGCAGCTGCATTTTTATTAGGGGTTATAGTTACTCCTGTAGCTATGAAATTAATGGATGGTAAAGAAATATTTTCAGCAGCTTCATCAGGAAAGGAAGAGAATTCTACTAAGCAAGAAAATATAGTTAAATCTGAAATTGCAGAAGAAAACAACAGTAACGAACCTATAGAAAGCGTTCCAGAGACATCATCAAATGAAGAAAAGACTAGTGATGATATAAAGAAATCAGTAAATGTGAATATTGTTGACTTATATAGTAAAGCGGAAGTGACTATGTCTAAGGAGTTAACTTTTAATACACCATTTATAGCTACAGAAGATGGTAAATATGAAGCTAGTATAGAAGGTAAAGGAGAAAAGGCTATAGAAGAGGGAATAGGTATACTTTATGTAAAAGATACGTCTACAAATAAGATGTATGAGTATACTGCAATAGAGAAAAAAAGTCAGCAATCACCACTATCAATAAGTTGGTATGATGACACTCATCTTATGATAGTTCATGGTTTAGGATATGGAACATTAGTTAATGGTGAACGTATTATAATCGTAGATGTAACCACAGGTGAACAAATGCTTATAGCTACGGCTAAGGATAAAGAGCGGTTTGTATCTATAACAAGAAAAGATGATAGCTTAATATTAAAATATGTTCTTTATTTAGATGACATGATGAATGATAAAGAAGACAAATCTAAAACTTTTGACAATTATATTCTTGGAGATGTAATAGAAATAGAATAAGATAGTGTATTGCAACTAAAGGTTGCAATACCTTTTTTCTTATTCATAGTTATTGATAATAAAACTAGTAACATGATAAAATTAGTTGTAAAAAGATATATAGGAATAGATACTATAAAATATATAATAAGTTATAAAATAAAATATAAGTGGTGAAGTGATGGTTAATATAAATAAGACTTATAAAAAGGCAATGGATTTTTATTGTGATGGAAGATTAGATAAAGCATTAAATTATTGTGATAGGGTATTAAACAAAGATAGAAGTCATTCTCCTACATTGAATTTAAAGGGACTAATATATTATATTCGTGGACAATTAGAAGAAGCAAAGACTCTTTGGAAGTTAAGCTATAAATTAAATGGAGATATGGTATCTAAAAAGTATTTAGATGATTCTAGACATGATGAAGGGGATATATATATATTTAGTCAAGGTGTACATCTATTTAATGAATTTAAGGTAAAAGATGCTTTAAGGTGTTTTCTAAAGTGTGAAAGTTCCCATTTTAACAGTATAAATCTTTGGAAATACATAGCTAAGTGCCATATGCAATTAGGGCAGCATAATAAAGCTGTTAAATATATAGAGGATATTTTAACTATTGATAAACATAATCCAGAAGCTTTAAGCTTAAAAAAGCAGTTAATAGAATTAAATTTTATACCCAAAGAGACTAGGGTAAAATTTAAGAAGTTTATGGTGGTATTAGGAACAAGTATAGTTGCAGTGTGTATTGTATTATTAATAGGCATTGGAATATTTAAAGGATACAACAAAACTCATCAATGGTTACAAATCAAACAAGAAAAAAAGAATGAAGCAATTAATAAGGATAAAACAAATTTAGACAATTTCCAAGGAAATAGTGAAAAAATAGAGGGGAATTCTCATAAAGAATCAGAAAGTGATGAAATTAAAAAAGAAATAGAAAAAAATGAGAGTTCTAATATTGAAAATGAAAGTTTTAATGTAAGTACATTAAAATCCTACGTAAGAGCGAAAGACTATGAAAACATTATTAAATACATAGAAAAATATGATATAGAAAGTTTAAGTATAAATGATAGGAACATAGCTCAAAATGCAGTAACTTTAATAAAGGAAAAAGGAGTATTGTCCTTATATGAAAACGGAGTTAGTTATATTGCAGATAAGAGATATGATAATGCGATAAAGAACTTCACCTTAGTTTATAAATATAGTGAGGGTATGTATCTAAATGAACATATACTATTTATGATGGCCAGTTCCTATGAAGGTTTAGAAGATATAGAAAATGCAAATAAGTATTATGAGATATATGTAGACAAGTATGAAAAAAATGGTTCATATATAGAACAATGTCTTTACTCTCTAGCAATAAATAATGAGGGAATAGATAAAGAAAAGTCAAAAAAATATGCTAAAATTCTTACTAATAGATTTAGCAAATCAGAATATAACAATAGTAGGATAAAGGCTATATTAAAATAGAACCTATTTATAGTTCTACCATAAATAGAGAGAATGGGCTACTTTATAGCTCCATTCTCTCTATTTTTATTTTAAAGTTATTAGACTTCTATTCTAGTAGGATTAACTCTATTAAGGGTATCTATGTGATATGGAGATACGATAATGATGTTACAGAAAAGTAAAAGAATCAAAATGAATTTTTTCATATAATTCATCTCCTTTTTCAGTAATTGCTATTTAGGTTATTATACTCCTTAGTAAAATTTTTATACATTTTTTCTATTTTATCATAGGCTTCATTACTTGAAGCATAAAGTGAGTCCATAAAATCTTCTCTTACATCCTTACTATCTCTACGAACTTTTTCAGTTAAAATAGCATACTTAATTTCATATAAGTAGTCATTATATGAAGATACAACTTCCGTAAAATCTTTATATAGTGATGAAAAATCATCAGGTATAGACATTTGAGATAAAATGTTTTGTACTGAAGCTAATTTTTTAGAAGTATCATCTATATTAGAAATTAAAAGTTCATAGGTCATATTGCCACTACGACATTTTAAGACATCTTCATAGAAGTTATATTTTAAGCTATCTAGTGATATAACTAGCTCTCTTAAAGTATGAATAAATTTAGTAATATCTGATGATTTTAAATCAGATATTTTCTTTAAATTATTAGAAGATATACAATAGTCTATAGTTGAATCAATTACTGAATACATAGGAACACCTAAATCATAATTATAATCTTTTTTTAGCTTGATTAAGTCATAATAGTTTTCTGTAGCATCTCTGAAGGCTTTTAAATTATTAACTGCTAGCTGAATATCACTTCCATTAGGATTTTTCAGCATTGCTTCAAGTTGCTCTATAATGAGAATATTTTCATTTAGGCCCTTAGATAAATTCTCATAATTTTCTGGTGAGATTACTTCTTTAGCAGAAGGGTTTGAATTTAAATCTATAGATATATCTATCAAGTCAGCTTTCATTTTGGTTAAAACACTAAGAGCTTTTTCAACATCTATATTATTATCTATTAGGATTTTACAGCTATTATTAACCTTCCATATAGATTTCATAGTGTTAGAAATATATCTTTCTTCTTTGTTAAAAGAAAACTTACTAAAAAAACCATAACTCATAAAAAACAAAATTATACCTATAATAAAAAAGCATAAATATTTCATTACTATGTTGTCTATTTTAATTTTTTTTCCACTCACTTACAGCATCCCCCTTTGTATTTGTAAAAAATATATTATAATTCTTTATATTAAAGTTAAAACTAAAATATTCGTAGTTATTAACATTTATTTAATTAAAATATTTTTGGTCTAAAAATTAAAATTTATATTACAAATAGAAGTATTGGTGTATAATTAAAATAGTATTATCGTTAGGTGGTGACTATATGGAAAGCTTTAATGCACTCATAAATATTTTTAAGGGAATGACTATATTTTCTCTAATTGACATTATTGTAGTTTCTTTTATATTTTATAAAGGTTATACATTAATAAAAGAGACAAGAGCAGAACAATTATTAAAAGGAATTGTACTTATATTTTTATTAATACCAGTAAGTGATGTTTTAAACTTAACAACCCTAAATTGGATATTAGAGAATACTTTAACAATTAGTGTTATTTCTATTATAATTATATTTCAGCCTGAAATTAGAAAGGCTTTAGAACATATTGGAAGAACTTCTTTTGTAGATAAAATAATTTATGAAGATGAAGAAGTTATGAAGAGTGTGGTTAATGAAATAGTAGATGCTGTGGAAGTATTGGCTGAGGATAGAGTTGGAGCACTTATAATAATAGAACAAAAGACTGGTCTTGGAGATATTATAAACACGGGAACTAAAATAAACGGTGATGTATCTTCAGCACTTCTTCAAAATATTTTTGTTGTAAATACTCCACTTCACGATGGTGCCACTATCATAAGGAATGATAAGGTTGTAGCATCAGGTTGCTTTTTACCCCTTACAAATGATGATAAGTTAAATAAACAGTTAGGCACAAGGCACAGGGCTGGAATAGGAGTTACAGAGGTAGCAGACTGTATAACTATTATAGTTTCAGAAGAAACAGGGGTAATTTCTTTAGCTATAAATGGAAGATTACTTAGAAATTACGATAAAGATAAGCTGAGAAATGTACTACTTAAAATAATGAAGAGTAGACAAAATAGAAAAGAATCATTTAAAGAGAGGGTAAAGCTATGGATAAGCAAAAAAGACAAGACATCATAATAAGAATTTGTTGTGTAATAGCAGCACTAGTATTGTGGATGTATATTCGTAGTAGCGAAGACCCTGTCACTACTAGTGTAATAAAATATGTACCGGTAAAGATACTAAATGAAGATACTCTTGCAGATAGAGATTTAGTACTAATACCAAATCAAGATTTTTATATAAATTTAACAGTAAAGGCTCCGGCATCTACAATTAAAGATTTAGATAAAAAAGAGTTCACTCTAGTAGCAGACCTTCAAGGGTATGCACTAACCCCGGGAGAAAATAAAGTTCAAGTTAAAGTAAAAGAAGCAATTCCTGGAGTTTCTGTTGTAAACTCTGATGGTCTTCTAATGAAAGTAGATGTGGATACTTTAGCAGATAAATATGTAAATGTAACATCTGGAATTGTAGGTGAAGTAGCGAAAGGATATTATAATGATGATTCTGTAATATCACCTAATTCTGTAAAAATTTCAGGGCCACAAAGATATTTAGATCAAGTGGTAGGAGCAGTAGCTCAAGTAGATATAACTAATGCAAGCACTGATATAGATAAAAACTGTAAGGTTACTTTAGTAGATTCAGACGAAAGAGAAGTTACTGGACTATCTATATATCCAGAATATGTGCAGGTGAAAATCCAGGTGAAAAAAGGAAAATATTTGGGGATAAATATACAGACTACTGGAACGGCAGTACCAGGAGTAACTATAGTAAGTACGGAAGCAGCACCAAAGAGTATAGAGGTAGCTGGTGTAAGTGAAATAATAGATAACATAAAAAGCATTAATACAGAACCTATAAATATTAGTAATATAACTGAAAGCACTACGGTAGATGCAAATCTAATAATGCCGGAAGGTGTACACAGTGTAAATAATGAGAAAACTGTAAAAGTTAAAATTACAGTTAAGAAAATTAGTGAAAAGACTTTAAGTATACCAATAAACTATACTAATTTGGGAGAAAAACTTACACTAGAAAACTCAACTCCAACATTAAAGTTAGTTATTACAGGAGAAGAGAGTGAACTAAGTAAAATCAGTGAAGATAAACTTAAGGCTACAGTAGATTTGAAAAGTTTAACAGAAGGCTCCCATGAAGTTAAGATACAATTAGCAGGAGTACCAAATACAGTACAAGTTAAGAGCCAAACACCTGAAAATATAACTATAACCATAAAAGCCAAAACAGAGGAGACAGGTAATAATGACGGTTAAGATAAATAATTTAGTTTTAGGAATAAATGAAGATAGTTTAGCCACCTTAAAATCAAAGGTGGCTAATAAACTTAGAATAAAAGAAAGTGATTTTAAATCCTTTAAAATTACTAAGGAATCTATAGATGCTAGAAAAAAATCAGAAATAAAAATAAATTATGCTGTAGAAATTGAATGTGATAATGAAGCTAAAGTAATAGCTAGAGTAAATAGTAATGATGTTAAATTAGGTGGAGATAATTATAAAGCTGATTTTGAAATTGGAACAAAGAAGCTAGAGAGTAGACCTATAGTAGTAGGAATGGGACCAGCAGGGCTATTTGCTGGACTTCTTTTAGCTGAAAAGGGATATCACCCTCTTATAATTGAGAGAGGTGAAGATGTAGACAGTAGAACTAGAACTATAGATGGCTTTTGGAATAATAGGATACTTAATGCAGAAAGTAATGTTCAATTTGGAGAAGGTGGAGCCGGTACTTTTTCAGATGGAAAGCTAACAACTAGAATTAAAGATCATAGATGTGGATATGTTCTAGAAAAACTTGTTTTAGCAGGTGCACCAGAAGAAATTACATATATGGGGAAGCCTCATATCGGAACGGATATATTAAAAAATGTAGTGAAAAATATAAGAGAAAAAATTAAGGAATATGGTGGAGAAGTAAGATTTTCATCTAAACTTGAAGATATATCAATAAGAAATGGTAAAATTTCTGAGATAGTAGTAGAAGGTGAACATATACCTTGTGATAATCTTATACTTGCTACAGGTCATAGTGCTAGAGATACTTATGAAATACTATTTTCAAAAGGTGTTTCTATATCACCAAAACCCTTTGCCGTTGGTTTTAGAGTTGAACATTTACAGCATATGATAGATGAAAATCAATATGGTAAATATGCAACTCATCCAAAACTAAGGGCTGCGGATTATAAACTAACCTATACTAGTAATAAACTATCTAGATCTGTATACAGTTTTTGTATGTGTCCAGGTGGTCAGGTAGTGGCTTCAGCATCAGAAGAAAATACTGTAGTAGTAAATGGTATGAGCAATTATAAGCGAGATGGGATAAATGCTAATTCTGCTTTAGTAGTATCAGTAGATCCTAGTGATTTTGAAGGAAATACCCCATTAGGGGGAATTGCTTTTCAAAGGCGTTATGAAGCTTTAGCTTATGAAGTTGGAGGAAGAAATTATAACGCCCCTGTTCAGCTTGTAAAAGATTTTTTAAATGACAAAGTATCAAAGAATTTTGGAAGGGTGAAACCAACATATACTCCAGGAACTGAATTTGTAGATTTAAAAAGCTGTGCACCAAATTTTGTTGTAGATGCTATAAAAGAAGCATTACCTGTATTTGATAGGAAAATACCAGGATATGCAGGAGAAGATGCAATATTAACAGGTATGGAAACAAGGACTTCTGCCCCTGTAAAAATAAATAGAAATGAAAATTATGAAAGTGTTAATGTTAGAGGATTGTATCCAACGGGTGAAGGTGCTGGATATGCAGGAGGAATTGTATCAGCAGCAGTAGATGGACTTAGAGTGGCAGAACAGATTATCACAGAATATTCACCAAAATAAAACAAAGAGAAACTTGATATTTATATTATCCATTGATAATATAATATTTAAGAAGATTATTTTATCCATTCTTCTTTTCTTTTACGGGGATATGAGTTTGCAGCAAGAAGTGAAGATAGGATTTAGGATAAACAGATTTCTTAGAGCTTTTGCTCATTAGAGATTGTTATCCTTTAGGATAAATTTTGCTAAGATTTAGAAATATATAAATTTTATATACTTCTAAATCTAATGCAAAAAAATTAAAGCTAATATAAATATTTATGTGGAGGTATAGTGATGAGGGAAGATAAGCAAGTATTAGTGATTAATCCAGGATCGACATCTACGAAAATAGCTGTATTTTTGGGGGAGGAATGTATAGCCTCAGCTAGTTTATCTCACAGTGCAGAGGAAGTGAAAAAGTATTCTCATATATGTCAACAAAAGGACATGAGAACGGAAGTCATATATAATTGGCTTAATGAAAACGATTATTCACTTGAAAAGTTTCATGCCGTGGTAGGTAGAGGTGGACTTTTAAGACCTATGCCAGGAGGAACTTATAAGATAACTTACAAGATGTTAGACGACCTTATTGTTGGGTTTCAAGGACAGCATGCTTCAAATTTAGGTGGAGTTATTGCCTTTGAAATTGCAGAGAAGGCAGGAATACCATCTTATATAGTAGATCCTGTTGCTGTTGATGAAGTTGACGAAGTAACAAGAATATCAGGCATGGAAGATATATCTAGGCGTTCTCTTGTGCATGCTTTAAACATTAAAGCTGTAGTAAGAAAAGTATGTGCTGATAAAAACTTAGATTTTGAGAAAAGTAATTTCGTAGTAGCACATATAGGTGGAGGAATAACTGTATCACCAGTAAGAGGTGGCAGAATAATTGATTGCAACAATGCAAATGAAGATGGACCTTTCTCACCAGAAAGAACAGGAGGTCTTCCAGTAGGAGATTTAGTGAAGCTTGCCTTTAATAATAAGTATACAATGCAAGAATTAAAAAACAAAATTACAAGAGAAGGTGGATTAGTAGCTTATCTTGGAACTAATGACGGAAGAGAAGTTGATAGACGTATCGATGAAGGCGATAAAAAAGCAGAATTAATATTAAGAGCTATGGCATATCAACTTAGTAAAGAAATAGGTGGAATGGCTACTGCACTATGTGGTAACATTGATGCTATAATTTTAACTGGTGGAATAGCTTATAATAAAAGAGTTACTAACTGGATTACTGAAGATGTAAAATTTATTGCACCTGTAGAAATTGTACCAGGTGAAAATGAAATGTTAGCCCTTGCAGAAGGAGCATTAAGGGTATTAAATGGTGAAGAAACACCAAAGATATATGACGATGAAGTTAAATTTGATTAACATTTGGGGGGAATCATAATGATTAAAACATTTGATGAGGTAATTTCTAAGGTTAAATCTCAATCAATGAAGAAGGTAGCAGTAGCAGTAGCGCAAGATGAACCAGTGCTTGAAGCTATAAGAGATGCTAAAAAAAATGGCATTGCAGATGCTATCTTAGTTGGAGATAAGGAAGAAATAGTAAAAATTGCAGAAACAATTGGAATGAACATAGATGAGTATGAAATTATAGATGAGAAAGATGTAAACAAGGCATCTATAGAAACTGTTAAACTTGTATCTTCAGGTAGAGCAGATATGATGATGAAGGGCTTAGTTGATACAGCTACCTTCTTAAGAGCAGTACTTAATAAAGAAGTAGGACTTAGAACAGGAAAACAGATGTCACACATTGCAATATTCGAAGTTCCTGGCTATGATAGATTATTATTCGTAACAGATGCAGCTTTTAATATGTATCCAGAACTTAAAGAAAAGATAGATATTATAAAAAATGCAGTTCAAGTAGCTCATGCTCTTGAAAATAACATGCCAAAGGTAGCGCCAATTTGTGCAGTTGAGGTTGTAAACCCTAGTATGCCAGCTACACTTGATGCTGCAAACCTTTCCAAAATGAGTGAGAGAGGTCAAATTAAGGGTTGTATAATTGATGGACCATTGGCTCTTGACAATGCACTTTCAAAAGAAGCTGCAGCACATAAAAAAATATCAGGTCCAGTAGCGGGAGAAGCTGATATATTATTAATGGCCAATATAGAAGCAGGAAATGCTGTTTATAAATGCTTAACATATACTACAGAATCTAAAAATGGTGGATTATTAATGGGAGCAGCAGCACCTGTTATAGTAACATCAAGAGCAGATTCACCAGAGACGAAAATGAATTCTATTGCCCTTGCATCATTAGTAGCAGGAAGATAATAAGGAGGAAGAAAATGGGACATAAACAATTGATAATAAATCCAGGTTCAACATCAACAAAGATAGGGGTATATGATGATGAAAATCCTATATTAGTTGAAACTTTAAGACATTCAGCAGAAGAAATAGGTAAATACAAAGAAATATATGACCAATTAGAATTTAGAAAAGAAGTAATATTACAAGTACTAAAAGAAAAAGGCTTCGATATAAAAGAATTATCAGGAGTAGTAGGTAGAGGCGGACTCTTAAAACCTATCGAAGGTGGAACTTATAGTGTAAATGATGCTATGATTAAGGATTTAAAACAAGGAGTTTTAGGACAACATGCCTCTAACCTAGGTGGAATAATAGCCCATGAAATAGCAACAGAAATAAATGTACCATCTTTTATAGTAGATCCAGTTGTGGTTGATGAGTTAGAAGATGTGGCTAGAATATCTGGTATGCCAGAAATTGATAGAAAGAGTATATTCCATGCCTTAAATCAAAAGGCTGTAGCAAAGAGATATGCTAAAGAAACAAATACTTCTTACGAGGAACTAAACCTTATAGTAGCTCATATGGGTGGAGGAATATCAGTAGGAGCTCATAAACAAGGAAGAGTTGTAGATGTAAACAATGCACTAGATGGAGAAGGACCATTCTCACCTGAAAGAAGTGGAGGACTTCCAGTAGGAGATTTAGTTAAACTTTGCTTTAGTGGAAAATACACCATGGATGAAATAAAGAAAAAGATAAATGGTAAAGGTGGAATAGTAGGTTATCTACAAACTAATGATGCTAAACTTGTGGGAGACAGAGTAGCAGAAGGAGATAAGGAAGCTAAATTAATATTTGATGCTATGGCATATCAAGTAGCTAAAGAGATAGGAAGATGTGCTACAGTATTACAAGGAAAAGTTGATGCAATATTACTAACTGGTGGAATTGCATACGGAAAATATATAGTAGAATACATTAAAGAAAGAGTAGAATTTATATCACAAGTAGTTGTTTATCCAGGTGAAGATGAATTACTTGCCTTAGCAGAAGGTGGACTAAGAGTATTAACAGGTCAAGAAGCTGCTAAGGAATATAAATAGGGTGAAGATATGAGTAGAATAAGGGTTTTTACAGGTCACTTTGGAAGTGGAAAGACAGAAATAGCAATAAATTATGCAATTAAGTTAGCTAAAGAAGGGAAAAAAGTAGCCCTTGTAGATTTAGATATAGTAAATCCATATTTTTGTATTAGAGATCTTACACAGGAACTTAAGGAAAAATATAATATAAAGGTTATTTCTTCAAATCCTGAGTATGTTAATGCTGAACTTATGGTGGTACCAGCAGAAGTTAGAAGTGTATTTAACGATAAAAGTTATGAGGTAATTTTTGATATTGGAGGAGATGATTCAGGAGCAATAGCTCTTGGTCAATATAACAAACATTTTAAAGAAGAACCTTATGATATGTACTTTGTGATAAATGGTAATAGACCATTTACATCTAATGACAAAGATACTATAGAGTTTCTTAGAGATATAGAAAGAGCTTCAAGATTAAAAGTAACTCATCTAGTATCTAATACAAACTTATCATATGAAACTACAAAGGAACATATAATTAAAGGGGATATGGAAATAGCAGAGATTTCTAAAGAATTAGATATTCCTCATGCATATACTGTGTGTTCTGAAGAACTTGTAGATGAAGTGGAAGGTAAAGTTTCAGGAAAGATATTTCCAATTCACATATATATGTTGCCACCATGGAGAAAAGATTCAATTTAGCACTAATTATCAAGTGCTAAGTTGACATCTTGTACTAAAAAGTGATAAATTATATATATGTAAACGTATTTATTCTATTATCCTTAGGTATATGGGACAATAAAATGTAAACGTATTACAGCTTAAATGTAGGTCTTAAACAATATATAGTAAATAAAACATTCTAAACTTTCTATATAAGGAGGTAAGTATTATGGCAAAGGTAACTTTTAGGGAAGAAAGATGTAAGGGATGTGGACAATGTATAATTGCATGTCCAAAACAAATCATAACTTATTCTGAGGAACTAAATGTAAAAGGATATCATCCAGCTACAGTTACAGAAGAAAATATGCCTAAGTGCATTGGTTGTGCATCATGTGGAAAAATGTGTCCAGATCTTGTAATTACAGTGGAGAAATAATAGGGGGGAAAGATTCATGTCAGAAAAAGTTTTAATGAAGGGTAATGAAGCCATAGGTGAAGCAGCTATCCAAGCTGGTTGTCAATGTTTCTTCGGATACCCTATAACACCACAAACAGAAATATCAGCATATCTTTCAAGAAAAATGCCTAAAATAGGTAGAGTTTTTCTACAAGCTGAAAGTGAAATAGCTGCAATAAATATGGTATATGGAGCAGCAGGAACTGGAGTAAGATGTATGACATCTTCAAGTTCACCTGGAATAAGCTTAAAAGCAGAAGGAATATCTTATATAGCAGGTGCAGAACTTCCTTGTGTTATCATTAATATAGTTAGAGGTGGTCCAGGCCTTGGTGGAATTCAACCAGCTCAATCAGACTACTTCCAAGCTACTAAAGGTGGTTCTCATGGAGATTTCAATATGCCAGTATATGCACCATGTTCAATTCAAGAAATGGTAGATTTAGTACAAGATGCTTTCGATGTAGCTGATATGTACAGAACTCCAGTTATGGTTATGGGAGATGGAATGCTTGGACAAATGATGGAGCCAGTAGAGTTTAAAGAAAGAAGTGAAAAAAACCTTCCAGAAAAAACTTGGGCTGCTAATGGATTAAACGGAAGAGCTAACCATAATGTAATAAACTCCTTATACTTAAAACCTGAAGGCCTTGAAGCTCATAACCTGAAATTACAAGCAAAATATAAAGCTATAAAAGAAAATGAAACTAAATATGAATTATACAATTGTGAAAATGAAGTAGATTTAATAATGGTTGCATACGGAACAACTTCAAGAATATGCAAGACTGTTATAAAATTAGCTGAAAAAGAAGGAATAAAATTAGGTTTAATAAGACCAATAACATTATGGCCTTTCCCAGTAGAAGCTTTTGAAAAAACTGTGGACAAAACTAAACATGGTTATGCATCAATAGAGCTTAGCTGTGGTCAAATGGTAGAAGATGTTAGACTTTCTGTTGAAGGAAGAAAACCAGTATTCTTCTTTGGAAGATCAGGTGGAATGGTTCCAAGCCCTAATGAAGTCCTTGAAAATGTTAAAAAATTCATAGGAGGTGCTAAATAATGGCAATAGTATTTCAACCAACAAAAGCATTATTAGACGTGCCTACCCATTACTGCCCAGGATGTACCCATGGAATAATCCACAGACTAGTAGGGGAAGTACTTGAAGAATTAAATGTTATAGATAAAACAATAGGTGTAGCTCCAGTTGGATGTTCAGTTCTGGCATATGACTACTTTGCATGTGATATGTTTGAAGCTGCACACGGAAGAGCACCAGCAGTAGCTACAGGAATAAAAAGATCTAATCCTGATAAAGTTGTATTCACATATCAAGGAGATGGAGACTTAGCAGCTATAGGAACAGCAGAAATCGTACATGCAGCTACAAGAGGAGAGAACATAGTTACAATCTTCGTAAATAACTGTATTTATGGTATGACAGGAGGACAAATGGCTCCAACAACATTACCAGGACAAGTTACAGAAACTTCTCCATATGGAAGAGATGTTAAACTTCAAGGTCATCCAATAAGAGTTTCTGAAATGATATCTACATTAGATGGCGCTTGCTATGTAGAAAGAGTATCAGTAGATAATGTACCACATGTAAATAAAGCTAAAGCTGCTATTAAGAAAGCTTTCCAAAATGCCATTGCTGGAAAAGGTTTCTCAATGGTTGAGGTTCTATCAATATGCCCAACTAACTGGGGATTATCAACACAAGAGTCACTTGGATGGTTAAGAGATAACATGATGCCATTCTACACTCTAGGTGTTAAAAAAGATACAACAACTGAGGAGGGGAAATAATATGGCATCACAAGAAATAATATTTGCTGGATTTGGTGGACAAGGAATATTATCAATGGGTAAATTCTTAGCTTATGCTGGAATGGATGTTAATATGAATGTTTCATGGTTACCTTCTTATGGACCAGAAATGCGTGGAGGTACTGCAAACTGTTCTGTTATTGTTTCAGATGAAGCTGTTGGTTCTCCAATAGTAACTAACCCTACATCACTAGTTGTTATGAATAGACCTTCCCTTGATAAGTTTGAAAAAGAAATTTTACCAGGTGGACTATTAATATTAGATAGTGACTTAATTGAGAGACCAGTTGAAAGAGAAGATATTGAAGTTATAAAAATACCAGCTCAAACAGAAGCTGATAACCTTGGAAGTAAACAAATTGCAAACATGGTGCTTCTAGGAGCATTAGTTGCAAAAACACAAATAGTTTCTATGGAAACTTTACTTCAATCTCTAAGAGATCACGGAAAAGAAAAATTCTTTGAAATCAATAGAAAAGCTTTAGAAATTGGAGCATCATACGTAGTAAAATAAGCATATTAGCTAAAAGTGGCTTTCGCAAAATTAGCTAATCTAAAAGAAATGTTGAGCATGCCCATATATTATTAACGCTCAGCCGTTTCGGAATATTGATTTACTAAAGCATTTATTCAAGGTAAAATCTACAATACAACAACTCGTATACACTCAAACAGGTTGTATTGCTTACGATTTTACCATTCATAAATGCTAAGTAGTCAATGTTTTGGAGGTTCTTCTAACAAGTTAGAAGAACTAAGTTCGAATAACTAAATTAAAGATTTAGATTCTTACTTATGCAAATGGCATTCGCTAACAATAATATAAAAGGCAAGCTCAACATTTTTAAGATTAGTAATATATTTTGCGAAAGCCACTTTTTTATATATAACTAAGTAAGAGAATAAGGATAAAAGTAAAAAGTATAAAACTTATTGTTTAAGTTTTATACTTTTTATTTATGACAACAATTGTATAAAAATTGAAAAAAACTATTTACAAGCGTAACAATGTTATGTTACTATAATATTATGATAAAAGATGGTTGAATATATGGCTATTTACTATATTAAGGAGATGTGTGTAATTATTTGATGTAACATTATTACGTGAAAATAAAATGGAGGTATAAATTATGGTGAGTAATGAACAGTTTGGAGATTTAAAAATATCAGGTTCAGGGAGTGCGGCAGGAGGAAGATATAGGATTGCATCTATCAGTGGAAGTGGAAAAATTGTTGGAGATGTAAACTGTGAAAAATTTAGTATTAGTGGTAGTGGAAAAGTTGAAGGTGCTGTTATAAGCAATGGTTTTAGTATTAGTGGATGCGGAAAGGTAAGTGGAGACTTAAACTGCGTTACTGGTAGTATCAGCGGAAGTGGTTCTGTTCTTGGTTCTATTCATGCAAAGAAATTTAACATCAGTGGAAGTGGTAAAATAGGTGGTAACTTTAAAGGTGAAGAGCTCACTGTGGCAGGATCAGGAAGAATTGAAGGAAGAATAAATGCAACTAATGTTAAGCTTTTAGGTTCAATTAAAGTAGGTCATGGTATTGAGGGAGAGATTATAAATATTAAAGGTGTACTAAAAACCCTAGGAATGGTAAATGGGGATGAAGTAAATATAGAGTTAAATGGTGGTTGTGAGGTTGAAGAAATTGGAGCAACTAAGGTAAGAGTTTTAAAGGAATACTCTACTATGAATGCTATAGGAAGATTTATTTGTAAATTATTTAGTAAGAACTTTGGATATTTAACTATTAGAACTATTGAAGCTGATGAAATTTACTTGGAAAACACCATAGCAGATGTGGTTCGTGGAGGAAAAATTACCATAGGAGAGGGGTGTAAGATTAAAAGAATAGAATACAGTGAGAGTCTTGAAAAACTAAATTCAGAATCTGTTATTGAAGAGGAAATGAAACTATAGATTTTATAATATTTAAAATACTAAAGATAAAAAGTTTAATTAAAGCTAAAAACTAAACTAAAAAAGAGGAGGAAATAAAGTGGAAGAAGAGTTAATTTCTAAAAAAGAAATATTAGATATGACGGGAATATCTTACGGACAACTGTATAGATGGAAGAGAAAAGAACTTATTCCAGAGGAGTGGTTTATAAAAAAATCAAGTTATACAGGTCAAGAAACATTTTTCCCTAGGGAAAAGATAATAAATAGAATAAATAAAATTATAGATCTTAAGGATGATATGCCTTTAGATGATTTAGCAGCTATGTTTACTAACAAACCTAAGGTAGATGATGTAAGTGAAGAGTATCTTATAGAAAAGGAAATTATAAGAGAAGAAACCCTTCCTATATATAAGGATATATTTAGAGAAAAGGAAGAATATAATTTTAAAGATGTGTTACTCATGGATATTCTTCAAAGGGAATTTGACTTAGGAAAATTAACCATTAGTGAAATAGAAATTATACTAAAGCTTATTAATAAGGAATATAAAAATATAGAAGAAAAGGATGGAACACTATATATCATAAGAAGATTAGGAATTGGAATTTGTGTAGTAGCATACAGAGAAAAAATAATTGTGGATGATGGTAGTAAAATCATAGGAGAAATAAACATTAAAAATATTATAGAAAATCTTAAAATGAGATTAACGCTATAGTTAATAGTATAAAAATGGGGTGTAAAAATGAATTACGACAATTGTAATGATTTAAAAATAAATGATGACTGGATATCAGAAGGTGGAAATTATAGAGATATAAAAATAAGCGGAGATGGAACTATAAAAGGGGATGTTAATTGTAGAACTATCAATGTTAGTGGAGATGCAGAATTAAAAGGAAATGTATACTGTGAAGATTTGTTCAAGGTAAGTGGAGATGTGGACATAAAAAATAACCTGCAATGTGGAACTTTAAGGGTTAGTGGCGATGTAGATATCCATGAAAACTTATATGTAAAAGACGAATTAAAGGTAAGTGGAGATGTAAATGTTGATGGAAGAGTGGAGTGTGGAACTCTTAAAATAAGTGGGGATATAGAGGTAAAAAGTAATCTATATTGCAGTGGTCTATTTCATTTAAGCGGAGATGCGGATATGGGAGGAAACTTGAAAGCAGATAAAATAGAAGCTTCAGGAGATATAGAATGTGGAGGTAAAGTTACTGGGGGAGATATAGTCATATCTGGAGATATAGCTGTAAAGGATGGCATAGAAGGAGAAAAGATAACTATAAGTGGAGATATAAACAGTAATGGACTAATAAATGGTGATGAGATATACATTACCATGTCAGGAAACCATCATATTAAAGAAATAGGTGGAAGATTTGTAGCAGTAACAGAAAATATATCAAGGAATGGAATAATAGGTTCACTATTTTCAAGTTCATTTAAAAATAAAGGAAGCCTTCAATGTGAATGTATAGAAGGAGATGACATACTACTTAAAAATTCTAAGGTTGATATAGTAAGAGGCAAAAATGTTACTATAGGAAAAGGTTCAATAATTAACAAAGTTGAATACTCAGGTGAACTTATTATAGAAGATAATGGAATAGTTAAAGAATCTGTAAGGATATAAGAAGTTAGCAGTAAATGTATTTTACAATGAGGGGGAAATCATGGAGGATAAATTAAAAAATCATGGAGAAAATATAAGGTTATGGAATAAGAATTTTTTCTTGCTTTGGCAAGGACAGCTAGTATCTATGCTTGGGGACATATTATATATGATGGCATTAAACTTTTGGATACTAGACATTACTGGATCTACTGGACTTATGGGACTTTTAAGTGCTCTTACAATGCTACCAAGGATAGTTTTAGGACCTTTTGCAGGAGTCTTTGTAGATAAGTGGAATAGAAGGAATATCATAGTTATAACAGATTTTATAAGAGGTGTAGTTGTTACTTTTGTGGGTATTGCAGGTATATTTGGATTTATACAGGTATGGATGGTATTTGTAGTAGGGATAATTAGTGGATTATGTTCTGCTTTCTTTGGTCCAGCAGTAAGTTCTATAAAACCAGAATTAGTTCATGAGTCTAAATTTGTGAAGGCTAATTCGGTTACAAGTCTTGCAACATCTGGTATGGATATGATAGGGAGTGCTATTGGTGGACTTATATATATTACTATAGGTGCTCCGTACATGTTTTTAGTTAATGGTATATCTTATTTAATTTCAGCTTTTACAGAAATGTTTATAACTGAGCCTAAAAGAGAGAAAAAAGATGAAAAAGTTACTTTTGTAGATGACTTTAAAGAAGGATTTAAATTCCTTTGGAACTTTAAGGCATTAAGAAACTTATTCTTACTTGCATCATTACTAAATCTGTTTGCTAATGCTGCATTTATATTAATACTCCCATATTTTAAAACTATGCCCTTCCTAGGTGAAGAAAGGTACGGATTTTTTATGGCAGTGATTCCTATGGGAATGTTAATAGGTAGTGGACTTTTATCAATAATTAATATAAAAAAGAATCACAAATTTAAAATTTATAAATTTGGTGCATTGATATGTCTTGGAACATTACCTTTTGTATTTATAGTGGAAAATTTTTATGTAATGATACCTATAGCATTTATATCTTTTTTATGCAATGTAGTATTTAATACAATATTTAATTCTGCAATAATGCTTGTAGTACCGTCAGATAAGAGAGGTAAGATTGGAGCATTAATGAATACCATAAGTGGAGGTTTACAGCCAATAGGAGCTTTAGTTGGTGGAGTCTTAGGTGAAATTTTGCCTATAAGAGTAGCAGTATTATCTCTTCTAGGAATGTCATTTATATTCACTATAGCCTTGGTTTTTGTTAAAGGAAGTAAAGAATTAATGGAGTATGAAAGCAGTGATGGTACTGTAGAAGAGCTTATAGAGAAAACAAATGGTATTATATTAGAAAGTTAATATGAGATAGGAATAATATATAATAAAAGCAACACAGTTTTTGTGTTGCTTTTATTCGTATAGAATGTATAATGGTAAACTGTTATTGTTATGATACATAATTTGTATTATAATTAACCTGTATGTTGTAATGAGAATTTCACATAGTAATGTAAACTTAATAGAAAAATGAGATTATTTAAGATAAAAAATCATACTAAGAGGAGAAGATTTATATATGAGTAGAATGTTTGGAACTGATGGAGTAAGAGGAATTGCTAATAAGGAATTAACTGTAGACCTTGCATATAAACTTGGAAAAGCGGGAGCATTAGTTTTAACTCAGTGTACTAGCAAACCTAGAATAATCGTAGGAATGGATACAAGAATATCTGGAGATATGCTTGAATCAGCTTTAGTTGCAGGGATTTTATCAGTAGGAGCAGAAGCTCTTTGTTTAGGAGTAGTTCCAACTCCAGCCGTTGCATATTTAACAAGAAAGTATAAGGCGGAAGCAGGAGTTGTAATATCTGCATCACATAATCCTGTTGAATATAATGGTATTAAGTTTTTTAATAAAGATGGATTTAAATTAAGCGATGAATTAGAAGATAAAATTCAGAAGTTAATAGAAAGTGATTTTGAAGGAATCAATATTCCTACAGGAGGAATGTTAGGTAGAAAATACATAGGAGAAGATGCTATAAATGACTATGTAGAATTTGCTAAATCTACTATTGATGGTGATCTAAGTGGTATGAAAATTGCCGTTGACTGTGCCAATGGTGCAGCTTATAAAACATCAGTAAAAGCATTAAAAGAACTAGGAGCAGAAGTTTTTATCATTAATAGTGATCCAGATGGAATCAATATAAATAAGGATTGTGGATCAACTCATCCTGAGGATCTAATGAAATTTGTTGTTGAAAATAGATGTAACTTAGGATTAGCTTTTGATGGAGATGCAGATAGATGCCTGGCAGTAGATGAAAAAGGAAATCTTGTAAATGGAGATTTCATGATGGTAATAGCAGCTAAACACCTTAAGTCTATAGGTAAATTAAATCATGATACAGTTGTTGTAACTGTTATGAGTAACCTTGGACTTCACATAGCTTTAAAAGAAGCTGGAATTAAAACTGTTAGTACTAAAGTTGGGGATAGATATGTATTAGAAGAGATGGCTAAAGAGGGCTATTCTATTGGAGGAGAGCAATCAGGTCATGTTATATTCTTAGATTTCAATACCACAGGAGATGGTTTAGTTTCAGGTCTTCAACTTGCAGAGACAGTAAAAAGTACTGGAAAGCCTTTAAGTGAACTTGCAGCAACAATGAAGGAATTACCACAAGTATTAGTAAATGCTAAGGTGCCAAACAACATGAAGGACATCCATGAAAAAGATGAAGAAATCATGGCAGATATAAAAGCAATGGAAGATAAAATGGCAGGTTGCGGTAGAGTGTTAATAAGACCTTCAGGTACAGAACCGCTAGTAAGAGTAATGCTAGAAGGTGAAAATCAAGCAGAGATAGACAAAATGGCTCATGACCTAGCTAAAAAAATAGAAGAAAAAGCAAATAGATAAATAGTAGAACCCGTGAAAACTCACGGGTTCTTTACTTATAAAATTCAATTAAAGTTTTTTACTATAGTATACTTGTAGGATAACAAATATAACCATAAATATAATAAGGACAGTCCATAGAGTCCAGAATACAGCAAGGTTAAAGATTCCAGATATCATCAAACCGATATATGCAAGAATATTTAATATAATAGCAGCAGAGTATAAAGATTTTTGTGTGATCAATTGATTTCTTTCATCTTGTTCTTCTAATCTTTTTTCTTTTAATTTATTTTCATCTTTTAAAAGTTTTTTTATCTTAATGATAAATATTAAACCTATTGTAATTAGTGAAGCACCGATTCCTGTATAAAATCCACTTAAAAAATCAGGTAGATAATCATATTTTCCAACAGAGAATATAAAGCTAATAGCTAGAGTGGCTACTCCTAGAATAATCACAATGTAAAGTAAAGAAATTCTTTTCTTTAGTACTTTTTTGTAGTCCTTATCCGTTGTTGCATTAGATATAATGGCTTTTAATAACATAAATTTTCCTCCTCCAAATCAAAAATAAAGATATCTTCAATATTCATTTCAAAATATTGAGCAATTTTATGGGCCAACACCAATGAAGCTTTATACTTCCCGTTTTCTAAAGAGATAATTGTTTGTCTAGTAACATCTACAGCATCAGCAAGTTCACTTTGCGTAACACGTTTTTCTTTTCGAAGTTCTTGGATTTTATTTTTCAACTTATCACATCCTGTTCTATTAATATTATTTGTAATAAATATTAGAATTTAAATGTATAGTATGCTTTACAATTTAAGTATAGTACACTTTACATTGAATGTCAAGTTTACTATACATTTTTATATTATTTATTTTATATTTTAAATGTGAAAAACCTGAAAGGCCGCATGGGGAGAACAACTAGTTAACTAGTTATATAGTTATATAGTTTTATAGGTAAATAGATTTATAGTTTCATAGTTAAATATTTATATATAAAAAATTTTAGCTATGTTTATATATAAATATTTGTATAATTCACATTGAAATTAAATAAATATTAATAATTGTGGAATTAATTTGAAATAAAATAATATTTAATTGAATAATATTATAATTAGAATATGTATATATATAGATGAATTTCATTTAATAGACACTATTAATAAATACCATTGACCAAAATGTATTAAATGAATATAATATAATGAGGTTAATTGGTTTTAGATTTTGGATAAATAAATATTAAAATTTGGTTTTAAAAATTAATTTTAATATTAAGTTCACAAACTTTATTATTCTTTATATCGTATATGTGGAGTATGAGTATAGGAGAGTATATAAAATGTGGACATCCTAACTCTTTTAAAATACACTTTGAAAACCAAGTGTTGGAAAGGAGGAAATAGTCTAACCACATAACTAAGCGCCAGGACTCTGAGGAGTTGACGAGGATGGGGAGTATCGAATCTTCGGCGGGTGCCCCACGGTATCGCACTACCGTTAACGATTGATAAAGACAGGAAGTGATTCCTGTTACAAAGCAATCTGGTGTAAAACCTTAACTAAATGTGGATAAGTTGATAAGTATTTTTAAAGATCATACTAAATCAAAGGTTTTTCTTATTCATATAGAGTTAAATCTAATTTGAAATAGAAGACATTTAGGAGGAAGATTTTTTTATGTGCGGAATAGTAGGTTATTTTGGAAAGAGAGAAGCAGCACCACTGCTTATTGAAGGATTAAGTAAACTGGAGTATAGAGGATATGACTCAGCTGGAGTATCTATACTAAATGAGAAGGGTATTGATCTTACAAAATGCAAAGGTAGACTTGCAAATTTAGAGGAAAAGTTAGAAGAAGACCCAATAAAAGGACATATAGGTATAGGACACACTAGATGGGCTACTCATGGTAAGCCATCAGATTTAAATTCACACCCTCATACTAATGTGGATGGAACTATATCTGTAGTTCACAATGGTATTATAGAAAACTATATGGAACTTAGAGAATGGCTTATGGAAAAAGGCTATGAGTTTAAGTCAGAAACAGATACTGAGGTTATTCCAAACCTTGTAGATTTCTACTATAAAGGGGATTTGCTAAAGGCAGTAATGGAAGTTACTAAAAAGCTAGAAGGAAGCTATGCTATAGGAGTTATAGCCGCTAATGAGCCTGATAAACTAGTAGCTGTAAGAAATGAAAGCCCATTAATAGTTGGTCTTGGAGAAGATGAAAACTTCATTGCTTCAGACATACCAGCTGTATTAAATCAAACAAGAAAAGTTTATCTTTTAGAAGATAAAGAATTTGTTGTTATGACTAAAGATGGAATAAAAATATATGACCAAAATGAAAAAGAAGTTAAGAAAGAAGTATTTAATGTAACTTGGGATGCTGATGCTGCTGAAAAAGGTGGATATGATCACTTCATGATGAAGGAAATCCATGAGCAACCAAAGGCTATAAGAGATACTATGGCTTCAAGGATTATTCCTGGTCAACCTATAAGAATCGATGATATAACTATTACAAAAGAACAAATAGAAAAATTAAACAAGGTATATATAGTAGCATGTGGAACTGCATACCATGCTGGATTAGTTGGAAAAAATATTATTGAAAAACTTGCTAGAATACAAGTTGAAGTAGATATAGCATCTGAGTTTAAATATAGAGATCCAATAATAGACGAAAACACTCTTATGATAGTTGTTAGCCAATCTGGAGAAACAGCAGACACTATGTCAGCTTTAAGACTTGCTAAGAAAAGGGGTGCTAGAGTAATAGCTGTTACTAATGTAGTTGGAAGTTCAGCTTCAAGAGAAGCCGATGATATACTATACACTTGGGCAGGCCCAGAAATAGCAGTTGCATCGACAAAGGCTTATGTAACTCAATTAATAGCTATGTACACAATTGCTCTATTCTTTGCAGAGCAAAAGGGTACAGTACCTCAAGATAAGATAGAAGCTATTAAAACAGAAATGTTAGCTCTTCCAGAAAAAGCAGAAGCAGCACTTAAGTGTGATGATGTAGTTAAGGCTCTAGCAGCTAAAACTTGCTGTGAAAATAACATGTTCTTCCTAGGAAGAGGCCTTGACCATGCTGTAGCAATGGAAGGATCTTTAAAATTAAAAGAGATATCTTATATTCATTCAGAAGCTTATGCTTCAGGAGAATTAAAACATGGTCCAATAGCTTTAATTGAAGAAGGAACAGTAGTAGTAACTATGGCAACTCAAGAAGACTTATTTGATAAGACTGTAAGTAATATGAAAGAAGTTATTGCAAGAGGAGCTAGAGTGTTTGCAGTGGCTCAAGAAGGTCACACAGATATAGAAAAATCTGTAGAATCAGCAATCTACATTCCAAAAGTAATGGACTTATTAGCTCCAGTTATAGCTATAATTCCAATGCAACTATTCTCTTACTACATGTCCATGGAAAAAGGTTGCGATGTAGATAAGCCAAGAAACCTTGCAAAATCAGTTACTGTAGAATAAGTAATAGAAGCTATATGTAAAAATATTTAATTTTAAGATAAATATTAATTATTTGTAATAAGATTGAATTAAATTTTATAAAGTATAAAAGATATAAGACTAGACATTTTAAAATAAAAATGTCTAGTCTTTTTTTATAATTTCTTATGTTTTTTATTGGTATACATATTGCTATCAGCAGTATCCAATGTAGATTGCATTTTTGAAATTACATGTTCATTAGTAAATACGGATTTTAATACCTTTGAAGTATTTCTAATAAGCATATCACCACTTAAATGCAAAAAGAGTTATTATTATGTTTTAAAAATATATTTAATAATAATATGAAAATTACATAATACTAATAGCATAAGAATTATATTATATAATACTAACCAAAGATGAAGGAGAATTAATTTATGAAAATAGAAAAAATATCTGACAAAATAATGTACAATGATGAATCCTTAACTAAGAAAATAATTTATAAAGAAGATAAGATATTGAATTTTGTTTTAAATTTTAGACCAGGGCAAGGAGTGCCACCACATAATCATGAGCAAAGTGATTTACTTATTCATGTACTTTGTGGAGATGGTGAAATGACTGTAGATGGAAATTCAAATAAAATAACACAAGGAGATGTAATTCATTGTAAAGGAGTAGAAGTGTTTAGTATAAAAAATAATGGCAATAATGATATGTCATTATTTGTAGTATTAGCTCCAAATCCATCAGCAGTATATTCAAAAGGAATATAAAAGGGTGGTGAAAGAATATGACAAATAGGATTATTATAATAGGAAATGGAATAACAGGAATTACTGCAGTGAAAGCCATAAGAGAAGTAGATAAAGAGTCAGAAATATTTATATTTGGAGAAGAGAAATTTTACCCATATAACAGAATAAAATTGTCTAAGAATCTATTTGATGAACTCTCTGAAGATAATACTCTTCTTCTAAAGAAATCATGGTATGAAGAAAATAAGGTTAATATTTACGTAAGCAAAAAAGTAGTAAAGGTTAATATTGAAAATAAAGAAGTAGTTTTATGTGATGAAAGTATACTTAAGTATGACAAACTTTTATTAGCAAATGGAGCAAGAAATAATAAACCTCCAGTTGAAGGAATAGAAAAACCAGGTGTCTTTAACTTAAGAACGTTACAGGATGCATGGGATATTAAAAGTAAAATAAAAAAAGGTGAAAGTGTTATAAACATTGGCGGAGGAATACAAGGATTAGAAACTGCTTGGAATTTGAATCAGCATGGAATCAATGTTTCTATTGTTGAGATTCAATCTAGACTAATGCCAAATCAATTAGATGAAAGGGCATCTAAAATACTTCAGGATTCAGTAGAAAAGTTTGGCATTAATATATACTTAAATACGAGAGTTAATAAAATAGCAGGAAATAATGAGGTTGAAGGTGTTGTAACAAGTTCAGATGAATTTATGCATTGTAATAAGGTTATATATTCTGCTGGAATAAAGCCTAACATAGAAATGTTTGAAGATACGCCTATTAAGTGTGAAAAAGGAATTGTTATAAATGAAAAGATGGAAACTAATATAGCAGATATATATGCAGCAGGTGATGTTGCTGAACTTGATAACTTTGTTCCAGGACTGTGGAATATATCAATAGGCCAGGGTAAAGTTGCAGGATATAATATGATAGGAAAAGATAGTACTTATAAGCATATTGTTCCTGTTACTACTTTAAACGCTTTTAAATTATCCTTATTTTCTATGGGATGTGTAGATGAAAATAATGCAACTAATGTTCTTGTAGAGGATGATGATGAAGGTCAATATATGAAGGTGTTTGTAAGAGATAGAAAAATAGTAGGGGCTATTGTAATTGGAGATACGAAACGATCACCAATATTAAAATCAGCCATTGAAAAAGAAATATCTTTAGAAGCTATTGATTTATCTAAAATTTCAGTAACAGAATTATTGGATAACATACAAAGTAGAAAATAAAGGAGAGAATAAATATGACAGAAATAAAATTTTGTGAAAATAATTTTACATATGGAACTGAAGATACCATGAAGAAATTACAAGAGAATTATCCTGACGTAGATGTAACAGTAGAATCATGCTTAGGATATTGTGGAGACTGTGCTACTAATCCATATGCACTTGTTAATGACGAAATGATTCTGGCAGATTCAGCAGATGAATTATATGAAAAAATTGAAGAGTTAATATAAAGTCTTTGGCTCATATTGATAACACATAAATATCCTCTTTTTCAATAATTTATTTCCCTAACTTAATTATATCACTTAAAAAATGCAAAATATAGACTTTAAATTTCTAAATTTTGCTATTAAACTAAAGATAATAATTGTTTGGGGGATGGTGCTTTGTACAAAGATTTATTTAAAAATAAAAATTTTACTTTGTTATCTATTGGAGGATTTATTTCTTCTATAGGAGATTATCTTTACAATATAGGTGTAACTGTATACATATATAGCTTAACAAAATCCGTTGGTGCAGTGGCTCTTATGTGGCTTTCTAGGGGTGTTTTAAGAATTCCTATGCTGTATTTATCAGGACTCATAGCTGACTCTTATAATAAGAAAAGGGTTATTATGGTTACTAATCTAGTTAGTGTGATTTTTGCATTTCTCTTTATTTTTATTAATGAACAGAGATTATGGCTCGTGTATATTCTAGCATTTATTCTGCAATCTCTTAATGACATTGATGTAAGCTCTGAAACTGCCATTCTTCCTGAATTAGTATCTAAGGAAGAGCTGTCCTACTCTAATTCTATTTTTTCATTTTTACAATCCACCAGTGTATTTCTTTCTCCTGCTATTGGAGGAGTTCTTTATAAGCTTTATGGTAGCAATATTTTGTTTACTATAAATGCTATAAGTTTCTTAATTTCTGGAGTCTTATTTAGTCTAATTAAATATGACTTTATAAAGTCTGATAAAGCTGCAACAAGGTCTGGAATAATAAAAAGTGGCATTGAAGGATATAAGATATTTTCAAGATATTCTAGTGTTAAAACTGTATTTATTATAATGAGCATGTTTGCAGTATTAGGAAGGTTCTATGAAACCTATAAAGTAGCAGTTTCTGATGTTTTATTAAATCTAAACCCAGAAGGCATTATTTACTTTTCTTATGCTTTGGCCCTTGGAGGACTTTCAGTACCTTTCGTAGTTAAGGTCTTATCTAAGAAAAATCATGTAACATTATTTACTATTTCTACAGTAATTATTGGTATTAGCTATATTATATTTGGATATTCACAAAGCTTTATTATAACCTTTGGAATTTTAATTATTTTAGGTTTAGCTCAAAACCTTCAGGGGATATATTCTAGCACTATAATTCAAAATAGTATACCTAAAGAGTATCTTGGAAGAGTATTCTCCTTCTACAAAATACTACTAACTCTCTTTGCTATCCTAGGGCTTTTAATTGCTACTCCACTATATAATTTAATTGGTATAGGTAACTCCTTTACAAGTATTGCAGTTATACTAATTATTCTATGCATCTTCAATCTAAAAAGGAGTTTTAATAGAGCTGTTGATGAAGTTTTAGATATTAGCGAGATATAAGTATATTCAATAATTACAGAAGCCTATATATTAATTTACTAGTTAAATTAATATATAGGCTAGTTTTGCTTTATAACTAATCAAGTTGCCTGCTGCTCTTGTTATTGAACAATATGTAGATTATCAAGAGTAATTTTCCAAAACACTGTCAAAAATGCAATGGTCCTAACAAAATAAATTAATTCTTGACATCTCATTCAACATAGAGTAATATGAAGTTAGCTTCACATGAAGTGAACTTCATATTATACTATGTTAGGAGCGATTCGTTTGAAAAATAGATTTACTGAGCTATATTTATGCTCATTGGCAATTCTCATAATGGGTTTATTTGAAATAATTTTTAATTATACTAGAGCTAGTATTACAGAAGGACTTTATTCAGGTATTATAATGTTTTTCGTAGGGGTAGGGTTTTTAGTTTTCGCTATAACTTCCCACATTAAATATAATGCTAATAGAAAACAGTTGGAAAGAGAGATGTCAAAAGAATATGATGAAAGAGATGACTTAATAGAAGGAAAAGCTTCACACTTTACCATGAGAATTCTAATGATTGTGATTATACTTATGATGTTTCTTTCAAAATGGATTACAATTCCAACAAATGCTGCTTTATTTATAATTATAATATTTTGCATGATTACGAATATATTAGCTAAAAAATATTATAATTATTTTCTTTAATTAGGAGAAGGCTATGAAAAATAGGATAAAAGAATTGCGTTTAGAACATAAGATAACACAACAAGAATTAGCAGATAAAGTATGTGTGTCTTCAAGAACAATTATTTCTTTAGAAAAACAACAATATAATCCATCTGTTTTATTGGCATATAAAATTTCTTCGGTCTTTAACCTACCAATTGAAGAAACTTTTATATTTGAAGAAGATGACTAATTATAAAAATGTATGCAATAAAATTGTTAAAATAATAAAATAATGAGCGGAGGAAAATATTATGATAATTGAAAAACTATTATTTATACTTTTCGGAGTAGTATTAACATTATGGGGAGTATATAGAATGAAAACAGATAAGGCGTTTGTAGGGAAAACGCAAACAAGAAAAAATATTTTTAACCTTTTAATATTAGGAGAAGCTTCTGGAATAGGCCAATTGTTAGGTGGAATTACGTGTATAGGTTTAGGAGTTTTATCTTTTATAATTAAGTAATTTGTAATGTTGAGTAGTTAAAGTTAATAAAAAATGAGATAAAAACCATGATTCTTAAAAATAAGTTTCATGGTTTTTGTATTTAAAGGAATTTGAATGATGACTATAGAATAGTTTAGAGAAAGTTATGAAAAAATTTAAATTATTAATCTATTTAAGTAATAAGGAGAAGAATCATGGAAGAGTTGAAATACAAAGTTCCCAATCGAAAGATAGCTGAAAAAATATTAGAGGAAGCATCTATTTTAAATCCTGGTCCATGGGTGGAACACTCAAGATATGTAGCAGAGGCAGCAGCTCTAATTGCTCAATATGATAGGGATTTGGATGAAGATACAGCCTATGTACTGGGATTACTTCACGATATTGGAAGAAGGAATGGTAGACATTATGTAAGACATGCTATTGATGGATATAACTATGCATTAGAAAATGGATATGATTTTGTGGCTAGAATTTCAATCACCCATGGTTTTCTATGCAGTAATGTAGATGATATATGTGGAGAAATGGATTTAACTAAAACAGAATACGACTTTATTAAAAATTATTTAGATAATATCGAATATAATTCATACGATAAATTAATTCAATTATGTGATGTATTGGCTCTTCCATCAGGATTTTGTTTAATAGAAAAAAGGATGGTTGATGTGGTTATGAGATATGGATTTACTGATTTTACACTAGAGAAATGGAAAAAAACCTTTGAAATAAAAGAATATTTTGAGGGTAAAATAGGAAAATCTATTTATAGTATCCTGCCAGGAATAGAAAAAAATACTTTTGATTAAACTTTTAAAGAAAGTGCAAAACATGTAAGTATAAAATTGTTAAAAAGAAAAGAGAAACTCCTGAAGAATGTATTATAAGAAAAATTAAGGAAGGGATTAATTGTAAAATTAGCAATTTGAAGCTATTTAAAATTTATGTTATCAATTCTTTGAGTTAGGAGAAAGTATTGTGAGGGAGAATGAATTAAAGTCATATCTAAAAAGTCTAGGGGCATCATTGGTTGGATTTGCAGATTTAAATAGCGTTAATACCTCATTGCATAATAATCTAAAGTATGGTATTGCATTTGCAATAAAATTTAAGACTGAAATTATACAAGGTATTTATGAAGGACCAACAAAAGAATATTATGAGGAATACAAAAAAATAAACAAAGAACTTGATGATATCGCTATATGCTGTGTAAGATACATAGAGAAGCAGGGATATAGTGCACTAGCTCAAACTTCAACATATGTTACTAGTGATGAAAATTTGACTACTTATTTACCACATAAGAGAGTTGCTACACGGGCAGGAATGGGTTGGATTGGCAAAAATACTCTTTTAGTTACTCAACAATATGGTAGTGCAGTTCG
Organism: Clostridium sp. UBA3061; assembly: GCF_002367465.1. NCBI lineage: Bacteria > Bacillati > Bacillota > Clostridia > Eubacteriales > Clostridiaceae > Clostridium > Clostridium sp. UBA3061. Next base: position 66,282 of record NZ_DFCF01000015.1, read on the forward strand.
TATCTCTTCAATACTAACTGATATGCCAGTCATACCAGATATGCATATCAATGATTCTAGGTGCGGAAAATGTAGTAAGTGTGTTGATGCTTGCCCAGCAGCAGCAATAAAAGGTAATTTATGGAATATAAATTCAACAAGAGAAGAACTAATAAATCCTTTTAAATGTCGTAAAAAAGCAAGAGAACTACTAAAACAAAGAATAGGAATAGAAATGTCTTTATGTGGAAAATGTATTGAGATATGTCCATATACACAGCAATATATTAAAAGAAATTCCCATAGGTGTGATTAGAAATATTTTAGTGATATTTTAAGTAAGAGATAAGAAGGCTAACTAAATTAATGTTACCTGATTTTCTCTTTTTATTTTGAAGAAAGTTAGAAAGAAAATTAAAAAATACAATAATATAACTCTAAGTTAAGTTTTATGAGAATCAATGTTTTTATGTTCTTGCACCTTTATGCCATTGATATGACTAAGGCTAAGTCTCCTAGAGTAAAGCAATATTTTAATAAAAATTAGCTTTCACTAATACGATTATTTCAATTATAAATAAACATTTATGTATAAATATGTTATTTAAGTAAAGAGGGTGTTATAATATATACTACAAACTACTTTAAAGGAGAGAGACATATATGAAAAGTAAGTTAAAACGAAAGAGTATAGTTTGTGCTACAGTAGTAGTAATTGCTGTTTTATTGTACTATTTTTTTTATTGGCAAAATAATGGTTTAATGATAACGGAATATGATTATATTAATGAAAAAGTAACAGCAGATACTGATGGATATACGATCATTCACATATCTGATTTACATAATAAGAAATTTGGAACGGATAACAAGAAACTTATAGATAAGATAGCAGAAGAAAATCCAGATATGATTGTAATAACTGGGGATATAGTTGATAGTAAACATACAGATATTAATGTTGCTATATCATTTGTTGAGAATATTGTTGATATAGCTCCTGTGTATTATGTTACAGGAAATCATGAGTGTTATTTAAGTAAAGGTGATTTTAAAAAGTTAGAAGAAAATATGAAAAATAAAGGAGTACATCTGCTTGATAATGACTATGTATCAGTAAATGATAATTTTTATTTAATGGGTATTGAAGACCAGAATTTTAATACATATGATAATGTAAATATATTAGATAATACATTAAATGATATGATGGAGAATGTACAAAGTGATGCCTTATGTATTTTATTAGCCCATGAACCACAGCAATTAGATAATTATGCAAAGAGCAATGTGGATTTAGTATTAAGTGGACATGCACACGGAGGCCAGTTTAGAATACCATTTGTTGACATTGGAATAGTTGCTCCCGACCAAGGATTTTTCCCGAAATATACAGCGGGTGAGTATCAGAAAGATAACACTTGTATGTATGTAAGTAGAGGACTAGGAAACAGTATTATACCTATAAGATTATTTAACAGACCTGAAATTGTAAAAGTGATATTGAAAAATAAAGAATAACCTAGATAATATAGGAGTGCCTAGTATTGCAATTGATAATGTAAGTTTTACTTATCCAGGAACTGTTAAAAGAAGCTATAGATAAAGCAGATTTTCAGGTTTCAAAGGAAAAATTTCAAGATGGTTATGATACCATGCTATCTAGAGAATTTGATGGTATAGATTTATCAGGTGGGCAATGGTAAAGGCTAACTATAGCTAGGGGTTTTTACAATGATAGTAACATGATAAGCCTAGATGAACCTACAGTGGCCATAGACCCTATATAAGAGTAAGATATATAAGAAGTTTAAAGAGATATCCAAGGATAAAACTGCCATAATAGTTATTCATAGACTTGGTTCTGCTAAGAGTGAAGATAGAATAGTAGTTATGGACAAAGGTGAAATTGTACAAGTAGGTACCCATGATGAACTTATGAGTATAGATAGAAGATATATTGAGATGTATGAAGCTCAAAGTAAGTGGTATTTAACTAATTAAGATGAAAAGGCAGTTTGATTTAAGGGATTAATGCAAAATATATCATGGGCAAACTTTTTACAAAAATAATTTAAGATAAACTAATAAAGAATTAATTTTTGAACAATCTTTTTTTCAAAAATTAGTTCTTTTATCTTTTTCACTATTAATCTCTATCTTTATACAGGATTTCTCATTTTCTGCTTTAAAAGGAAAAGGAAGATAAAAAAGAATTTTATGAAGATGATCCTTAATAAAATTATTTAGGTAAAATTTAAAAATAACCCCAGGGACCTATGGAACATTTTTAAATTTTAAATAGCTATACTAATGTAAATGTCAAGTTCAAAATGTAGAAAGTTTCAAGCATGACCACAAAAATTTGATAATTCCTTAATTATCTTCTTATTGTATCATTTCATAAGCACCTTTTGTAATGTAAGAAGGACAAACTATCTTAATAATATGAGAATGATGTTTATCCTGTTACAGTAAATAATTTAAAATATTAGGTTTATTGTTATGAAGGAAATCTTAATGGGATTTATAATGCGGTAATTATACTATTGACCTGAAATAGAAGCTGCTTTTAAAACCATGAAAGTAGCCTGGGGAGCAGTATAAATAATTACTGAGAAAACTTGTGTTTAAATTTTCTCATTGGTAGTTATTAACTGAGAGTCATCTATATTATTTTTATAATAAATAGTTTTATTTTTTTACTTTTCTATACTAAGGGAAGTATATTGGATTAATTTATATTATTTTACATTTATAATATTTAATACAATATTTTTAATTATTCATATAATTATATTAATATTTATAAATAAGTATATATTTATAAATATTTAATTCTATTTACTATATATCTATATATTTACTATAATCCTTTTTTTGTATACTATGTATTATGTAGGTTTTAGTAAAGAAAATACATTTAACTATTTAATACTATCTAAAATTTTAAGCAATTTTAATGTATAGACTTAATTAGAACTTATATAGTAAATATTTTATAGATGAGGTGTTTTGATGAAAAAAAGTAAAAAAATTTATGTAGCTTTATCTGCAGCAATATTATTATCAGGTCTTAGCTTATCTACAGCCTTGGCTAATAATTGTAAGGATTCAGACTGGTACCTTGATGCAAGCTATACTAATTCAACTTCAATGCTAACTAAAGCAAGACCTAAAACTGATACTACCTCTGGCTATGGTCGAGTTATATCTGGTAACATCGATCGGAACTATGGAATGGGTATGCAGCTTAAACGAGGAGATAATGGAAAAGACTTGACAGGTACTTATAGAGTCCTTCCAGCAGTTAGTTTTCCAGGGAATGTAGAAGTGTATGTTCCAAGTAATGCCTATGAAAATGGATATCGTTCTGTTAAGATGCACATTTCTAAATATAGAGGTTATAATAGTGGCTGTGGTTCTTCAGAGGGTAAATGGAGCCCGGATTCTGTTTAATCCATATGTTTAAGCAGTGTGAGAATTTTTCTCATACTGTTTGCTTATTTTATCATATTCTATTTTAAAAGGAGATTATTATGTTAAAGCTTGAACTTAAAAGGGGATTGAAAAGAAAATCATTTATTATAGCTTTGCTGATAGCTTTTATTTTTTGCGCAATTAATATTATTAAAAATGATTATTATTATCTTTCAATGCCTTATGCAAACTATCCGTATTTTTTAGAAGATTTCATGAAATGTGGAATAGTTTCCTCATGTGAAAACTTTATTATGTTTAGATTTACAGATGTATCTAATATATTATTTTGCATTATGCCTATCATTGTATCTATAGCATATGGAGATTCGTATTTGGAAGATTTAAACAGTGGGTTTTTAAAGAGCATTTTTTCAAGATGTAGTAAAAATAAATACTTCATAAATAAATTTTTTGCCAACTTTGTTCTTGCTGGAATAGCTTTTACTCTGCCACTGCTAATAAATTTCTTAATTCATATATGTTTTGAAGCAACTCTTCAGCCAGAAATTTTAAATACAAATAATCTCAGAATAGGAAGTCTTAATTTAGATTTATATTTGAATCATCCTATGATTTATACGTTTCTATGGTTATTTATATACTTTATCTTCTCTGGTGCTATTGCCAGTATATCACTGGCTGTTAGTATTATAACCAGAAATAAATTTATTGTTTTAGTCATTCCTTTTATAGTTATGCAGCTTACATCCATTTTTTTTGCAGTCATTAATATAAGGTCATATAGTCCTATCAACTTTTTATATTTATATAGCGATGCAAATATCTTAAGTATGGTAATTTCTTTTATTGTAATGGTTTTATCGACTTTTATGATTTTTTACTGGGGAGGCAAACATAATGAGATACTGTAATAATTTATATTTATTTAAAAAAGGGCAACTTAAATTTATTATTACAGTAGGCTTACTAATATGGGCAATATCTTCAGCTTATTATATTATCAATATTGATGATATAGTAAGTAGTTTACATGAATATTCTCTATGTAATATGGATTTTATTCTTTCGTTTGACATTAATTCCATACTTAAGGATACCAACTTTACATATATGATTAACCCACTATTCTGTGCCTGTTCTTTATACATAATCTCTATTAATTCACGCATGGTGAGAGTAATCAGATACAATTCGAAAGGTGATTTATGGAATAATAATTTCTTTCTAATTATATTATTTTCATTTATCATCAGTGTTTTATTGGTATTGGGAACGTATATTATCGGTGGTATAGTTCTTGGTGATTTTACCAACACATGGCCTACTGACAGAGGGTTTTTCTATAAAGTATACGGTGATACCAACATATGGACATCTTTAAGTAGAATTCTCACAACAAAGAAAATACTTCTTATTATGCTCTTTTCAACTTTTATATGTCTTTCCATGATTGGAAGCATTATAAATGTACTGAGCATTTTCATAAAAAAACGTTATGTTTTTATAGTTATGGTATCCTTGGTCTTTATTGATTATACCAAGGTATGTACATTCTCTCCATTAAAATGTGATATTATTTCTTCGAATAATATTATTAACATAAATACCCTAGCTATCAAAAACTTGTGTTATATATTTATTATATGGTCTTTATATATATTGGGTAAATTTTTTATGGTGAAAAAAGATCAGTTTATTAAAAATAATAACTTATAGAAGGTGACTAAGCTTTGAATGATATTAAAAGACTACTGTTCCGTGATATAAAAATAAATATTAAATCTGTACTATTTAAGTTAGGTATATTTTTTGCTTTTTATTTTTTATTAAATTGGGCAGAAATACAAGTGCTAAAATCTTATCAGCTTATTGATGTTAAAAGTGTTATTCTTGAAAATTTTAAGGGCTGCGAGTTTGGGGGGAGTTTAGCTAATAATTTTGTTTTCCCTATAAAATGGTTGTTAATTAATGCCTATATTCTTTATGTAATTGGTGACTATTTTTATAAGGATATAAAAGTTAATAGCAAATATATACTTGTAAGGAACAAAAAGCTATGGCAGATTTTTATTTCTAAAATAATATGGGCTTTTCTTGTTATTCTATTCTACTACAGCGTATTGCTTTTAATGAGTGTAGTATTAGGTGTAGCTTACTATTTTCCTTATAATGATATGGCTCCATATTATTATGAAATGGATACTAATAATTTAATTATCACTGTATTGCTATTATATTCATTAACTTCATTAACATTATGCATTATTTTATACACACTGTCATTTAAATTAAAGCATATATATTGCTTTCTTATAGCTATAATAATATGTGTCTCGTCTGTATTCTTTGAAAGTAGTTTTTTCCCAGGACAACATAATTTAGTGCTAAGACATGACCCTTTTGACACTATTCATAATTTATCTATAGGATATTCTATTTTATACAACATAGTTTTGAGCTTTATTTTCCTATTAGCAGGAATTTTTATATCTAGAAAAAAAGAAATATTTTAACAGGAGGGATTTTATGAGCTCATATATACACATGGAGAATGTGATAAAGGAAATAAACGGAAATATAATTCTTGATAATATAAATTTGTCTTTAGATAAAGGAAAAATTTATGGTATCAAGGGGAAAAATGGTTCAGGTAAAACCATGCTATTCAAGGCTATTTGCGGTTTTATTAAAACTGAAGGTACAATAACTGTTGGTGGTAGGCCTGTGGGCATGGACGGTTCATATGCTAAAAATGTAGGAGTGTTATTAGAAAATCCAGGTTTTTTGCATAGTTACTCAGGTTTTAAAAATCTGAAATATTTGGCAGAGATAAATAATAAAATTGACGATAAACAGATTAAAGATACTATGATTGCTTTGGGACTTAATCCTGAGGAAAAAAAACCATTTAAAAAATATTCTTTAGGTATGAAGCAAAAATTAGGTATTGTACAAGCTGTAATGGAAAACCCTGAGGTTATAATCCTGGATGAACCTATAAATGCCTTAGACGAGGACTCTGTAAAAAAAGTAAACAATATAATAAGAGAATTAAAGAGTCAGAATAAATTAGTATTAATATCAAATCACAATACTGAAGAATTAGAAAACATATGTGATGAAATTTACACTATAGATAATGGTAAAATATGCAATAAAAAACTTGTGAGAGGAATTTTAAATGAAAATGAGGCATAAAAACAAGATTAAAATTATTATTTCACTATGCTTAAGCTGTGTTTTATTATTATTTATCTGTTATAGATATTATAAAATGAATTTTGGAGTTCCTCAGAAATTTAAAAATGAAGTGTTCATGATGGATGATCAAGTAAAACTGGATAGTACTGATATTAAAATTACTGACTGTAAGCTGACAAATAATAAAAGCACTAATATTATCAGTATTAATCTTTATATTAAAAATACTAGTAATAAGGATGTTAATATCAATGACTTGATTTATCAGAGTAAAACTCTATATAAAGATACCATTATTGAAGTTCCATACACGATTGAAGGCAATGAAGATAACATTGTGAAATATAACGATGAAAAAAATATTACTCTTAGTTATATCTTCCCATATGAAGCTATAGATGATAATATAAAATTTTATCCCGGTAAACAGTTATATGAGCATCAAATAAAGGACTATATTGAAAATCATCTTTTAATGTATGAAAAATCTATTGAAATAAATTGTGAGGATATAAAAAAATGAAAAAATATTAAGCAAAAATCTAATTTGTAGCACAGTAATATGTCTTTTAGCTGTGGTACTGTTTTTGTATAAAATATATACTTCGCTTTTCAAAGATTATATATGCATTGAATGTAACACCTGCGAAAGATGAGCTGTCTAATGTCTCCGTGTATCAGAGGTTAAAATTGATGAAATTTTTTTGACCCAACGGATGAAAAGAAATTAATGTAAAGAATAAGGATTTAAATAAGCTAAAGCTATGTCGGCGATATAACTTTTGTGGGAATCTTTTATACAGAAATTTCAAACCATTCTATGATTCTGAAATCAGTATATTATCTTAGAGAATAATAACATATAGCATGAAGTACTATAGAAAATCGGATATTGAAGAATATAAGACCTTCTTAGACAGGCTATGTACTAAATATGCGGTGATGTAATCACTATTGATAAACTTACTAAAGTCAAAAAATATAGCTTGTTTAGATAAGGAATAACATGGTACCTAAATATTTACGAAGACGAAGGTAGTAGAAAACATACTTCCGAATTTGAAACTATATATAAAATATAATAATACTCTGGATGAAAATATGTTTAACTTGGACTACAACAAATATTCTAAAAAGGTTTTTTTATGGAATATAACTCAAATATATTCCATAAAACTTATAATAAAGGTGGTGTCCAGTCTATAGGTATAATCTTACATATGGGGTATAGATTATTGTTACAATTAATTATACAATTTAAGAATTTAAAAATCATGGATAGATATCAGTTATTTATACTGAACTATCCATGATTTTTTTATATTATATTACTAGAGATAATTTGGATACAATCCTAATACTATTGAACGTTATACATGCCATTCTTCTCCATGTATTGGAATATAGCTTCTCCGTGTTTTTGTTCTTCTTTTTGTATGTGATTTAATACATCACGAACTCTAGTATCTCTAAATTCGAATATTGTAGTATCATAGGTTCCTGAAACATATTTTTCAGTCATCAATAAATCTGTACACATATCAGCATCAGATAAATTAACTCCTCCTGATTGCATATTATTTGTATTTGTTGTGGAACCTTGAGCTGTCATATTTTGCCCTGAGTTTTGATTTTGACTTTGCGGATTCTGTTGACCTTGTTGTTGCTGACCCATTTGAGGAAGTTGACCACTTAATAATTGATTGATGCTACCTAGATGGGTTCTTTCTGATTGTCCATTAGCATTAAAAATATCTTTTAACTGACTGTCTTTAGCTTGATTTGCATAATTTGTATACTTTTCAATGCAAATTTCCTCATGTTTTTTTTGATCCTCTAGTAAAGTTCTTTCTTTTTGTGATAATGTTATTTCCATAATACTGCACCTCCGATTATATTTTGTGTAAAACCAATTATTTTATACTAGTAAATGAAATAGTATTGAATTTTAAACAGTATACTAGAAAAAACAGGTTAACACTCAATTTAGGTGTTAACCTGTTTGGTATATATATAGATGACATAACAATGAGAATTATATCACTATAGGGATTTGTTTTTTACAGTTTCAGAATTAAAGATTTCTTCATTAAATTCTCCTTCAGCCTTTGCTACAATCATTGTACATACTGCATCACCAGTAATATTAACAGAGGTTCTTGCCATATCTAGAATCCTATCAATTCCCATGATTAAAGCGATACCTTCCACTGGTAAACCTACTGATTGTAATACCATGGATAACATAATCATTCCTACACCAGGTACTCCAGCTGTTCCAATTGAAGCTAAGGTGGCTGTTAAAATAACAGTTAAGAAAGAACTTAAGGTTAAATCAACACCATAAATTTGAGCAATAAATACGGTAGCTACACCTTGCATAATAGCGGTCCCATCCATGTTAATAGTTGCCCCTAGTGGTAATGTAAAGGAAGCAACATCCTTTGAGATTCCTAAATTTTCTTCTGCAATTTCCATGGATACTGGTAAGGTTGCACTACTGCTTGAGGTAGAAAAAGCTACTGAAATGGCTGGGAAGAATTTTTTGAAAAATCTTATAGGACTTAATCTAGTAAATAATTTTAATAGCCCACCATAGACAATAGTAGCATGAATAAGTAAGCTTATTAAAACTAATGACATATATTTTATTAAAGGTATCATTGCATCAAAACCTTGAGTGGCAAAGGTACGAGCGATTAAACCAAATACTCCAATGGGTGCAATTATCATTACGAAGTCTACGATTTTCATAATAAGGTCATTTAATTGTTGAAAAAGATTTGTTATCATTTTAGTTTTCTCACCTAGAGTAGATAATCCTACACCTATTAACATGGCAAATACAATAATTTGTAGCATGTTCCCGTTTGCCATGGATGCAATAGGGTTGTTCGGTATCATATCAAGGATAACTTCAACTAATGGTGTAGCCTCTTTGATAGTAACTTCACTTAAACTAGAATTTGATAAATTTAATCCTACACCTGGTTTAAATACTGTAGACAGTGATAATGCAATTGAAATGGCAATAGCCGTAGTAGCTAAGTAAAATAATACTGTTTTTACTCCAATTCTACCTAACTTTTTAATATCTCCCATGCTGGCAGCTCCGTTAACTAGAGAAATAAAAACTAAAGGTACTACAAGCATCATAATAGCCTTTAAAAATGCCTGTCCAACTAAATAGAAAACTCCATTAATTAATAATTCATCGCGAATGAAACCCTCTGGAATGAAGTTGAATATAATACCTGTCATTAAACCTAGGATTAATCCGATAAATATTTTTGTTGATAAACTTATTTTGCCTTTTTTCATTTTACCAATCCCTTCTAATGATTTTTATTATATAAATTAAATTTTTACCTAAAATTATAGAATTATATGGTGAGTAAAATTATATAATGAATAAAAACAAAAGTCAAACTGCAATTATTGGAAAAGTGAAAAATGAATATGAAATATTTTAAAATCAATATAGCATTATTTGATTGAGTGTTAATCTAGTAATAGCGCACATTATCATGGATATAGATATAGATGTTGAATGTATAAAACTTTTGATATATACAAGTAAATTTTGAAGGATTTTAAAATAAGTATGCAATATTCGTGTAAATAATATCAATGTAGTTAAGAAGAAAGATAAAACTTGAAAAGTTATTTTAATAAATTAACAAATAATAACATATAAAGGATTGTTATTTGCATGGATATATTTTACACTTAGTATAATAGGTTAACAGATACTGTTTATCCGATGCCTACAAGCTCTAATACTCCAATATTCTTCAAAGTGGGAGTAAAGAGCTCTGTTTATATTAAATTTTTAGGAGGGGAATTTATGTTATTTATATTTATGGGGCCAAGCTGTTCGGGGAAATCTTCAGCAGCAGAAGAATTAAAAAAACTTACAGATGTACAGATTTACAGTGGAAAAGATTATTTACGTATGGACAAAAATGAAAATAATGCATGGCAACTATTTGAGGAAATATTGAAAGAAGGTTGTAATAACAAAGATTTACACTCAAAATCAATAATCTATGTAATCTCAGAAAAAAAGGATATAGTAAAATTTAAATTTATTAACGATGCTATTACTATAAATTTTACAGCTGATGCAGAAATAATAAAATCTAGATTTGCAAAAAGGATGAATGGAGTTTTACCAAAGCCAGTAGAAAGTATGATAGACAAGCAGTTACTTGAATGGAAAGACATAACTGCAAAGTTACATGTAGATACAAGTAAAGACAGTCCTAGTGATATAGCTAAAAAGATATATGATCTAGGATTAATAGATAATAATGTATAGGTATTATACTAATACACTATGGGTTGGTTGGAATTTATAATTTATGATAAATGTATTAAAAAATATGCTACTAAGCTTAAATTATGTAACTTTGCTGAAAAAATATTGGTGATGCAATAAATTGATAAAATAGTCTAATAATTTTTATTTACTTTATAAGTTTTCTATGGTAAAATTTACACATAACATATGGGAGGTGCTATAAAGTGATTATTGCTACTTGTTAATTAATTTTTAATGTAAAAATTAATACTGAAAGAAGTCTTAACTACCTAATTATTTAGGTTTATTTGTTGTGCTTCTTTAGAAAATTTACAAGTAAGCGATGTGAAGTTTATAGAACTAAAATTAAAATCTTTTTTACACTTTATATAGTATATTTTTTATTGTGTAAAATATTGTAGATATTTTGGTTGTAATGAGGCGTTGCTTTATTACAGCCTTTTTTAATTTAGTTGAAGAGGTAAAACATCTAACCCTTTAAATTAGATAGGTAAAAATGAAAAAATAAATAGGATAAGGGGTATGAGTATATGAAAAATCAAGTAAAAAATGAATTTAAGGAAATATTGAATATATTTAATGAAGCCTATGTTAAAAGGGATATTAATGAAATAGATATCTTTATGGATAAATTATTTGATAAGGATGAAAGTGTAACTATAGTAGGCACATGTGATGACGAGTGGTGTATTGGATATGAGGAAGTTAAGGATATATTTTTAAGTGACTGGGAATATTGGGGAGATTTAAGAGTTATAGCTGATGAGGCTACTGTAATGGAACTTGAAAATACAGCTATAATTTATACTCCAGCTACAGTGAAATATTCTTTTAACAGTAGAAGTGACACATATACACGTTATTTAGGATATATTAAAGAATATTTTGATGAAAGTTCTGATGAAAGTAAAAAATCTAATAAGGTTAAATTAACAGAAATTAATTGGTCCTTATGTCATTTATTAAATCAAAGGGATGATATAGAAAGAGATTATCTATGGGATATACGTATTTCCTTTATATTAATAAAAAAAGAAAATAGATGGATTATAAAGCATATGCAGTTTTCTTTACCTGTAGTTGGACATCTACCAGATGTAAGGGAATATAAAGATAGTTGTGATAGAACTGAGGTTAATAAAAAAATAAAGGAATTAGAAGAAGCTTATCATAAAAATAAGATAAATAAAAATGAAATAATAGAATTAATAAAAGACTTTAATAGTGAGTATCTAGATAAGGATATGGAATTAAATTTGATAATTGATAAATATTTTTCTTCTAATAATATATTTGTTGCTAATACAGATAAAGAAATATTCACTAGTAAAGAAGAAATTAAGAAGTTAATTAAGGATCATAGAGGATGCTATGATGAGATCAGGTTAGACAGTGAAAATTCTATGGTTGATTTTAATGAGGATATAGCTTGGGTAGTAATAAGAGGTATTATGGAAAAAGTTATTTCAGAAGAAGAGTCCTTTGAAAACACAGTTAATAAAATAAAGGATATATTTAATAAGGATTTAAATGATAAAGAAAAGCTTTTTAACATTAGAAGAAGAATTGCTGAAACCTTCAAAGAAAATGCTAAAGGTGAAGATTGTATATGGCCATTTAGATTAGAGGGTGTGCTTATTAAAGAAAATAACAAGTGGGTATTTAAATATCTCCAATTTGCTTTTCCTTTTAATTATATTCTTGAGGGAAAGACAGAAGCGGCATCTTTAATAAAGAAATATTAATAACAAAGAGACTAGTAGGGAGAATCCTTACTAGTTTTTTGTATAAATAAGGTTTATTCAAATAGTATAATAAGCAATTAAGGGGAATAATATAAATCTCAGTTAATGCAAATAAATATACTTGGGTGATGTAAATGGATAAACTTATAAGCAATAAAAATCTTATAAAAATTAGCTCTAGGATAATAATTATTATTTACTTTATTTTTTTATGGATTGATTTTATAACCAAAGATTTAAAAAACAAATATTCAGTGACATTAAAATATTCAGCTATAGTGCTTTGCTTTATCATATCCTTATTAATTAAATCCCATGGATATAGCAAAAGAGATAAAGGTTTAGTTCAGCTTGCTCGACTATTTACCTTAATTGCAGATTATTTTCTTGCAATTTCCGGCAATTATATTATGGGAGTTTTTTTCTTTTCTCTAGTTCAAATAACTTACATAATAAGGCATAGTATTATGGAAAATAGTAAATATAAAAACTTATTGTTTTTTATAGTATCATTGTCCATAGCCTTAACAGTTTCATTAAAAATAGAAATAGCATCAATAGGAAAAAATCTTGTTGTTTTAGCACTTATATATGCATCTTTATTAATCACTAGTCTTTACTGCTCAGTGAGTACCATAACTAGAGGTAAATATTCTCAAAAAACTTCATGGATAATTGCTTTAGGTATGTTTTTATTTTTTATGTGTGATTTAAATGTGGGACTTTATAATATAGTAGCAGGAGGCAACATAAAATTTTTTCTGGGTTTTTTAATATGGTTATTTTATCTTCCTTCTCAACTATTACTTACATTAAGTGGATTTAAAGTTCAATATCTAAAGAAAGTTTTTTGTAATATTTAACTTTAAAATATTATGAATAATTATTTAAAATCCTACAAAATATAAATACTTAGATAAGAGATAAGTCTAGCTAAGAAATGCATTTAGATTAAGATGAAATTAGAGTTGTTTAGCTATAATTTCAAATGATTATTATATGTTAGAAAGGAGAAGATTATGTTATTAATTAAAAATGGTAAAATATTGACCATGGCTGGTGTGGATTATGATAAGGGATGTATCTTAATAGATGGGAAAAAAATTATAAAGGTAGGAGAATACATTGATGAAGATAACAGTGACATTTCTGAAGTCATTGATGCAAGCAATTGTATAGTTATGCCTGGAATAATAGAAGCTCATAGTCATATTGGTATTCAAGAAGAAAGAAAAGGTTTCGAAGGTAATGATTGCAATGAAATGACTGAGCCAGTTACACCTTACCTTAAAGCCTTAGATGCTATTAACCCTATGGATTCCACTTTCCACAAAGCCTTGAGTGCTGGGATTACTGGAGTAATGGTTGGACCAGGAAGTTCAAATGTGGTGGGTGGGCAGTTTGTATTTATCAAAACTCACGGTAGAGCAATAGATAATATGGTTGTTCTGGAACCTGCTGCAATGAAGGTTGCATTTGGAGAAAATCCAAAATCAAATTATAATGATAAAGATAAGATGCCAACATCACGTATGTCCATAGCTGCTCTTTTACGAGAAGAGTTGTTTGAAGCTCAGCAATATTATAAAAATAAGAAAAACTCTCAACAATCAGGTAATGAAGACAAGGATTTTAATGAAGAGTTTAGAAAAGAATGTTGGTTACCTGTATTTGATAAAAAGATACCTTTAAAAGCACATGTACATAGAGCTGATGATATTCTAACTGCAATACGCATAGCTAAACAATTTGGATTAAAAATGACTCTTGATCACTGTACAGAAGGGCATTTAATTGCAGAAGAGATAAAGGAGTCTGGATTCCCAGCTATAATTGGGCCAACGCTATCAGTACGTAATAAAATAGAGACACAAAATATGGATTTTAAAACAGCAGGCTTGTTGCATAAGGCAGGTGTAAAGGTAGCTATTACTACAGACCATCCTGTTACAAGAATACAAGATTTGGCAATTTGTGCTGGATTCGCAGCAAAAGAAGGATTGGGTATAGATGAAGGACTTAAAGCAATTACAATAAATGCAGCTGAAATATGTAATGTATCACATAGAGTTGGAAGTATTGAAGTTGGAAAGGATGCTGATATTGCAATCTTTGATGGCAATCCCATGGAGATATTTACGAAAACTTTGTATACTATAATTGATGGTGAAGTGGTTTATAAACCAGAAGACTAGCTACAATAATTTTTAGGAACAGGTTTTTGATTTAAAACTAAATAACTTTTTTATTACTTTATTATAATAAAAGTGGCAACAAAGCCAGCTAATACTGATTTTGTTGCCACTTTCTTACATGTAGAAACAAATTCCTTTGTTCCCATAAGTTGTGTATGTGAAATATTATTTGTTGTTGTTATTTTTGTTGTTGTTGTTATTTTTGTTGTTGTTGTTATTTTTGTTATTATTGTTGTTATTATTATTGTTGTTATTATTATTGTTGTTTTTGTTGTTATTATTTTTACAATTGTTGTTTTCCATGACATATCACCTCCTACCTAACTTATAATTTGCAAAAAAAAATATATTATTCATTCTAATAAAAAATTATCAATAAAAATTTTTATGCATAGTTTTTCTTATATAAGTGATTTTACACTAGACTAATTAGCAAAAATTTTTTAAAATATAAGGTACATGATTTTAAGTTGTAAAATTGATATAAAAGAAATACATTTTGTTAAATTACACAAAAAAAATAAGGTGTTAAAAATTTGATTTCTAATGGAAGTATAGAAATTTATAACATTAAGCCTTAAGCATAAAAAACAAATTGTAAGATATAATAAAGCTATAAAAAGCTATTTAGGAGGAAACAATGATAGAAAAAATACAAAAGAAGACAATAACATTTATTGAAGCCATTGCAATAGTAGTTGGAATGATAATAGGATCTGGAATATTCCTAAAACCAGGTATTGTTTTTAATGATGCAGGTTCACCTATAATGGGCATAATGGCTTGGGTAGTTGGAGGTATTATAACTTTAGCTTCTGCTCTTACAATTGCGGAGATAGCTTCATCTATACCTAAAACTGGTGGGTTATATGTTTATCTTGAGGAGCTGTATGGAGAAGTATGGGGTTTCCTATTAGGGTGGGTTCAAACAGTAATATCTTATCCTGCATCGGGAGCAGCTTTAGCCATAGCTTTTTCCACTTATGCTACATTTTTTATTCCAATGAATAACTTCGAGCAAAAACTTCTAGCAGTAGGAATCTTAGTGTTTGTAATAATCATGAATATAATTAGTACTAAATATGGGGGAGTAATTCAAACTATTTCAACGGTGGGAAAGCTTCTTCCAATAGTTGCTATTATTATATTTGGTTTAATTAGTGGTAAAACTCATGATTTTCGCTCCGTTACCGTTATGACTGAAGGAGCTGGTTTTGGAGCTGCAGTATTGGGTACCTTATGGGCTTATGATGGATGGATAGGGGTTACAAACATAGCAGGTGAATTAAAAAATCCTTCTAAGGAAATGCCTAAGGCAATTATTTTTGGAGTTACTTCAGTTATATTTATATATGCATTAATAAGTATAGCAATGGTTAATGTAATGCCCATTGAAAATATAGTTGCATCAACAACACCAGCATCGGATGTAGCAGTTTCACTATTTGGAAAAGGTGGTGCTGCATTTATAACTGCAGGAATTATAGTATCTGTATTTGGAGCTATGAATGGATATTTATTAACAGGTGCTAGAGTCCCATTAGCTATGGGACAGAGAAAGCAATTGCCTTATTCAAAGCAACTGGGTAAAATACACAAAAAATTTGGAACTCCTACTAATGCATTAATTCTTGAAGGGGTATTAGCTACTATTTATATTTTCTCGGGAACATTTAATACTCTTACGGACTTATTAATATTTGTTTTATGGATATTCTTTGTTATGGGTGTCTTCGGTATATTTAGACTTAGAAAAAAAATACCTGCAGATAAAAGACCATATAAAGTTCCTCTTTATCCATTCATTCCAATGGTGGGAATATTGGGAGGAATTTATATATTATATAGTACAATTGTATCTGCACCATTGAATTCTATAATAGGGATTGGTATAGCTCTTGCTGGTCTTCCAATATTCTATTATTTAAAAAGAAAATAGTGTTCAGCCTCAATGATTGAGCTATGACTCTATATTAATAAAAGATTGATTCGGATAATTATTTGAATCAATCTTTTTTATAATGTATAGAAGACTATTTAAGCAAAAATTCAATAGCAAAGTAAATACAATAAAAATTGAATTTTACACTATTCTTATAACCGAATTGTTACGATAAATCAAACAATATATATATAATATGAATAAAGTGTGAAGGAGTTGATATTATGAGAATTGAGGGTATAAAAAAAGTTAGTTCTAAAATGAGTATTGCAACAGTAATAATAACTCTAATAACAGCGATTACTATAAGTGTAGTAATGTCTTATATGAATATTCAAACTAGCAATGCACTATTAGATAGTGAAAGACAAATCTTAAATGAAGATTATGATATGAAAATTAAGGAACAAGTAGAAATTGTAATTGGTATGATAGATACAATAAATAAAAAGACTGAAATAGGCAAACTAACTGTTGATGAAGCTAAGAAACAAAGTGCAGATTTAGTAAGAGAGTTGAAGTTTGGTGAAGAGGGTTATTTTTGGATCGATACTGTTGAGGGTGAAAATATTGTGCTTTTAGGGTCTAAAACTGAAGGAACAAATAGATTAAATTCACAAGATGTTAAAGGAAAATATCTTGTGAAAGAAATAATAGAGAATGGTAAAAAGGAGAATGGAGGATATACTGAATATTGGTTTCCAAAATCGGGAGAAATAGAAGCATCACTTAAAAGAGGATATAGTAAATTATATGAACCTTTTAATTGGGTAATAGGAACAGGGAATTATATAGATGAGATTGATAAGATAATAGCTGAAAAAGAAGCTATTATAAAAAAAGACTTAGTAAAGAGTATAGCTATTAATATAATTTTACTTATTGCCTCATTAATAGTAGCAATAGTTTTATCATCTTTTGTAAGTAAAAAAATAATAAAACCTTTAATTATAATTAAAGATTTTGCAACTCGATTAGCTTCTTATGATTTTTCAGCACCTATTAGTATAGAGAGTAAAGATGAATTTGGACAAACAGCTATTGCTTTAAATATTGCACAAGAAAATGTAAATGGATTAGTAAAAATAATAATGGAAAACTCAGAAAATATCAGTGCATCTGCAGAAGAACTTTCAGCAACAGTTGAAGAATTGGCAGCTAAAACTGTAACTGTTAATGAAGCTGTAAATATAATTGCAGAAGGTGTACAAGAATCCGGCGCTACCACAGAGGAAATAAGCGCTTCTATTGAAGAAGTAGACTCAAGTATAAATATATTATCTTCAAGAGCTATGGAAGGAAGTAATAATGCCAGTGAGTCTAAAGGAAGAGCAAGCAAGGTAAGGGATAATAGCAAAAAGGTAAAGCAGGTAGCAGGAGAACTATATATTCAAAAGGAAGCGAATATGAAAAAGGTAATAGATGAAAGTTCTGTAATAGATAATATTAGAGTTATGGCAGATACTATATCTTCTATATCAGATCAAACTAATCTGCTTGCTTTAAATGCAGCTATTGAAGCTGCAAGAGCAGGAGAGCAAGGGCGAGGTTTTGCAGTAGTTGCAGAAGAAGTAAGAAAACTTGCAGAACAATCTTCTGGTGCTGTAGTAGAAATACAAAAAACTATAGAGACAGTAAAACAAATATTTAATAAAAGTATAGAAACAGGAAATGACATATTAAAATTCATTGATGTAGATATAATGAAGACTTATGATGAATACGAAGAAACAGGTAATCAATATCATTTTGATTCTGATTTTGTAAGCAATATGTCAGAAGAAATAGCAGCTATGTCACAGGAAATTACAGCTACAGTGGGACAAGTAAGCGAAGCAATTCAAAATATGGCTGAATCTTCACAAGAATCTAGTGAAAAAGCAGAAACTATAAAAGAAAGCATGGATGAAACTACAAAAGCTATAGAGCAAGTAGCTCAAACAGCACAGGTTCAGGCTGAACTTGCGCAACAATTAAATGAAATGATTCAAAAATTTAAGATATAAATTTAAAATTTTTCAATATAAGAAGAAAGACTATGAGATATCTAAATTAATAACTCATAGTCTTTCTTTTTCCCTTTCTCGTAGATATTAAATGTCATGACCTAATTAGTTACATATATAAATAGTATTATTAATGTGTATTTTTAAGATTTTAATAGGAGTAAATGGTATAGTAAGGTTAACATAATGAATTATATGAAGTATCATAGGAAGATGAAAACTAAAAAATATATTTAAATTAACATTTAATAACAAAATATTATTACAAAAAATAGTATAAAATAGCTTATATATATTTTATACTATTTTTTGTATGTGAAAATAAAATCAATTTAATGAAATAACAAGAAATATTAAGCTTATACTATTTTAATATATTAATTGATACGATAAATAAAATAATATATTGTAAAATATAAGCTAAAAATGAGGGAGGCTGAAATTATGAAGTTTAAGGGTGTGAAGGTTAAAGGTATAAAAATTAAAAGTATTAAGGTAAAGATGATTTTGTTACTTATGCCTGTAATAATAGCTTCTATGGTTGTACTGGCATATATGAGTTATTCAAGTGCAAAAAAGATAATAAATAGTGAGCTCGAAATAAACATGAATAGTAAACTAAATGAAAAGTCGCAAGAAATTGAAAAGAGTTTGGAGAGGCATCAGAAAATATCTGAAAGTTTAGCTAAAGTGGCTGAGAATTCTGTATCATCGCTGACTGAAGAAAATTATAAAGGTGTGTTGGAAAGCTTAATTGACACAAATGATGAAACTTTTGGAGCTGGTGTTTGGTTTGAACCATTTAAATATAAGAAAGATATTCAGCTATTTGGACCTTATGCATACAAGTTAAACGGTAAAGGTACTTATACAGATGAATATAGTAAGACAGATTATAAAACAGGTGATTGGTATAAAATAGGACAAGACACTGATAAGAGTGTTGAATGGTCATCACCTTATTATGATGATGTAGCGAAAGTTTCTATGATAACTGCTACATGTCCAATGTACGATTCAAATAATAATTTTATAGGAGTTACCACAGCAGATATAGATTTATCTACTTTACAAAATAATATAAAAAATATGCAAATCGGTAAAGAAGGAAGGGCATTTTTAATAGATAAAAGTGGTTTATATGTTGCAGATGTAGATGAATCTAAAATTATGAAAACTAATATAAAAGATGATGAAAATTCTACATTGTCAGTCTTAGGTGAAAAAATGTTAACTGATAAGAATGGTCAAGGAACATTTACAGATGATAAAGGAATTCAAAAGGTTTATTATAGCACCGTAGAAGGTACAGAGTGGATTATTGCTGTATGTATTCCTGAGGAAGAAGTATATCTTCAAATTAATTCACTAAGAAATAAAATAAGTATAATAATAGTAGTTGCAATTGTAATAGTAGTATTATTTATATTATTTTTTGCTAATTATATAGGAAAGAACATTAAAAAGGTTAATGCTTTTGCTATGAAGATTGCAAATGGAGATTTAACAGAAAAACTAGAATTAAAAAGCAATGATGAGCTTGGTGAAATGAGTAAGTATCTGAATAAGATGACAGAAAACATTCATTCTATCGTAAAAATTATAATGGAGAATTCGGAAAATATAAGTGCATCTGCGGAAGAACTTTCAGCAACTGTTGAGGAATTGGCAGCTAAAACTGTAAATGTTAACGAGGCTGTTAATACTATTGCAGGTGGTATGCAGGAGTCAAGTGCTGCTACAGAGGAGATAACTGCATCTGTTGAAGAAGTGGATTCAAGTGTGAATATATTATCTTCAAAGGCCATGGAAGGAAGCAATAATGCAAGTGATTCTAAAGTGAGAGCCAGCAAGGTAAAGGAGAATAGCAAAGAGATTAAAAAGATAGCAAAAGAACTATACATTCAAAAGGAAGCTAATATGAAGAAGGTTATAGAAGAAAGTTCTGTAATAGATAGCATTAGGGTTATGACAGATACAATATCATCTATAGCTGATCAAACTAACCTACTAGCTTTAAATGCTGCTATCGAAGCTGCAAGAGCAGGAGAACAAGGACGTGGGTTTGCAGTAGTTGCAGAAGAAGTAAGAAAACTTGCAGAACAATCTTCTGGTGCTGTAGTAGAAATACAAAAAACTATAGAGTCAGTAAAACAAATATTTAATAAAAGTATAGAAACGGGAAATGACATATTAAAATTCATTGATGTAGATATAATGAAAACTTATGACGAATATGAAGAGACAGGTAATCAATATCATTTTGATTCTGATTTTGTAAGCAATATGTCAGAAGAAATAGCAGCTATGTCACAGGAAATTACAGCTACAGTGGGACAAGTAAGCGAAGCCATTCAAAATATGGCTGAGTCTGCTCAAGAATCTAGTGAAAAAGCAGAGACTATAAAAGAAAATATGGATGAAACCACAAAAGCTATAGAGCAAGTAGCTCAAACGGCACAAAGCCAAGCAGAACTGGCACAACAATTAAATGAAGTGGTTCAGCAATTTAAAATATAAGGTATAAGTTATACTTATTAATAAAGGGAGAATTCCAGTATAAAATGGGATTTCTCTCTTTATTTTTAAAATATGTAATACGGGTTATTACATTGACTTTATATTTATATAAACGTATAATAATAATATGTTAATAATGGAAATATGGGTGCATTTATGTTAAAAGGGAAGCTAGGTGAAAATCCTACGCAGAGCCGCTACTGTAATTGTCCTATACACAAAGCATATGCCACTGAGTTACTTGGGAAGGCGTTTTGTGTGGACATAAGTCAGGAAACCTGCCTATGTTAGTTGTACAATACTCTTCGTATCTAAGGGTGTGCAAAAATAGAGATTATCGGTGAGGGTATTCTTATCTTATCACCGACTAAATTTGCGTTGTCATAACTAATTTGATGTGCTTTTTATTTCCATACCATATTTGGTATGGATTTTTTATTTGTAGAAATATAATATTAACTGTATTTTGAAAAATGTGTATACCTAATTGAATATTTAAGGTAAGGAGGGTTTATGAGAATTAAGAATAGAAATAAATATATTATCTTGGTCATCTTATTAGTGATTTTTATAATTAGTCTATTTTTAAGTGTTGGCATGGGAGCTATAAATGTTAGCCCTAAAGAAATAATTCAAGCTCTTACAATTAAAAAGGGAACGGCAAATTATCATATTATTTGGAATATACGGTTACCAAGAACTATTGTTTCTGTATTAGTAGGGGCTTCCTTGTCTTTATCAGGTGCAATTATTCAAGGAGTTATGAGAAATTCATTAGCTAGTCCAAGCATAATTGGGGTATCTTCAGGTGCTGGATTTACAGCGCTTTTAATTCTAATTTTATTTCCTCAATATTATCATCTGGTTCCCTTAGGAGCATTTGTAGGGGCTTTTATAGTAACCATGCTTATTTATGGATTAGCTTGGAAAGATGGATTGTTGCCCAATAGGCTAATTTTAGCAGGGGTTGCAGTGAATTCTTTATTAGGTGCAGGAAATAATGCTTTACTAACCTTTTTCCCTGATAGAGTTTCGGGAGTTATAAATTTTATGGTTGGAGGACTTAATGGAGTTACTTGGGCAGATGTACATAGTGTATTACCTTATGTAATAGTGGGAGTAATAATTGCTTTAATGTTACCTGACAAGCTTAACATTCTTGTTTTAGGAGATGAAGTTGCTACTGGGTTAGGTGTTAATGTAGAAAGACTAAGATTTATATTTATAATTTTATCTTCATTACTTGCAGGTAGTGCAGTAAGTGTAGTAGGCTTATTAGGTTTTGTGGGCTTAATTGTACCACATATTACTAGATTGATTATTGGAGCTGATTACCGATTTTTGTTTCCAGCAGCAGTTTTATTAGGAGCTATTGTTGTGCTTATATGTGATTTGCTTGCAAGAACATTATTTTCTCCTATTGAAATACCAGTAGGAATAATAATGTCTGTATTGGGTGCACCTTTCTTCTTATATTTACTTAGATCAAGGGGGGCTAAATAATGATTGCCTTAGAAGCAAAAAAAATTAATGTGAGTTATAGTAAAAAGAAAATTATTGATAATTTAGATTTTGAAGTTAAAAAAGGTGAAATAGTAACAATTATTGGTCCTAATGGCTCAGGGAAGTCTACCCTTATAAAAGCTCTGTCTAGATTTATAAAGGTAACTAGTGGTGAAGTAGAGTTATATAGTAAGAATATTTATAAGTTTAATACCAAGAAAATTGCACAGGAGATGGCAATATTACCTCAAGTTAGAAATATTAATATGGATGTAACCGTTGAGAATTTGGTGTCTTATGGAAGGCAGCCCCATTTGAAATTTGGGACAAGAATAAATAAGGATGATGAGAAAATAATAAAGTGGGCAATGGAAAAGACAAAGATATACAATTTAAAAGATAGATATGTATCTACACTTTCGGGTGGAGAGAGACAAAGAGCGTGGATTTCAATGGCTTTGGCGCAAAAACCTAGTATTTTAGTGTTGGATGAACCTACAACTTTTTTAGATATATCATATCAATTAGAAGTTCTTGAAACGGTTAAAGAATTAAATGAATCTTTAAATCTTACTGTTGTTATGGTACTGCATGATTTGAACCAAGCAATTAGATATTCAGATAAAATTTATGTTTTAAAAAAAGGAAAGGTTTGTAACTTTGGAAAGCCTAATGATGTAATAACTTCAGAATTAGTAAAAGAGGTATTTGCCATTGATGCTAATATTTATCATGATGGAGTAAATGATTGTTCATATATAATTCCACAAAAATTGTGTGATTTAAGTATATAAGAAAAATAAATAAAATGGAGGAATAAATGATGAAAAAGTTTAAAATTATGTCACTAGTTATTGCTATAACTATGACTATGGCTTTATTAGTAGGATGTGGAGGTAAAGCTACTAATAAAGAAAATAATAGAGCAACAGATACTAATAAGAAAGGGGAACAAGTTGCAGCTGATTCATTTGAAAGTTATGGTATAAAGGATAATGGGGATAGTATAACTTTTATTGACAGTAGAGATAAAGAAGTAACAATCAAAAAAAATCCTACAAAAGTTGTTTGTGCTTATAATTCTTATTTAGATCTTTGGTATAAATTGGGCGGAAAGGTTGTTGGTCGTGTAGAAGAATCAGATGAGAAATCTGTTCCAGAAAGTAAAGATGCAACAGTTGTAGGAACGGCAGGTGCACCTAGTGCTGAGGCTATTATTTCTTTACAGCCTGATTTGGTAATCCTTTCTAATGGGTTTTCTGCTCATGTAGAATTAGCAACGGTTTTAGAACAAAGTAATATACCAGTTTTATGTATGGGAATTGATAATATAGATGATTATATTAAGGTGGTTAGAATTTATACAGCACTTTTAGAAAGAGAAGATAGCTATAAAAAATATGCCACAGATATAAAAGGTGAAATTGAAGAGATGATTTCCAAGGTTCCTCAAGGTGAAAAATCTAGAGTAATGTTAATGATGAGTACGGTAAAAGGAATAAAAATTAAAGGTTCTGATAGTGCCACAGGTGAAATTTTGAAAGATTTAGGTGCTGATATTATTGGTGATGGTATTGTACAAGGTAAAAGTTCTGTAGATTTTAGCATGGAAGTATTGTTAAAGGAAGACCCTGATTTTATATTTGTTACAGAAATGGGATCTGATACGGAAAAGATAAAGGAAAAGAGAATTGAAGACTTAGAAAAAAATGAAGTGTGGTCTTCTTTAAGAGCTGTTAAAGAAGGAAAATACATCGTATTACCAAAGGATTTATACACATATAAACCTAATGATAGATATGTGGAAGCTTATAATATAATAGCTGAATATTTATATCCTAAAGTGTTTAAAAAATAAAGTAATATTTAGTTAAATAGAAAAACAGGTGATAGTCTCATCTGTTTTTTATTTGCTAAAAAAGATGAAAAGCTTTAAATTGAAAAATTGAAAGAAAACGACAAAATTTTGTTGAAATTTATAATTATTTTATATATAATTTTAAATTAAATACTTCTATATGTTAATAAAGTATAAATAGAAGTTCTTATATTCATTGTTATTTAAAATATAGGATATTGCTATATACTGAAAATTTTTAAAGGGACATTATAGAGTTTTAATGGTATTGCAATATATTGTTAATAAAGTGTCAAAAACGATTTAACAATATATTTTATGGTGATTTCAAAATATAATTAATGTCTGGAAAGCCCTTAAATATAAGGAATTACATTTATGCGGCTATAGAGAATATGATAGCTATAAGCAAAACAATGAATATAGATAAAATTTCTATTCAATTATCTGAAAATTTGTATTATAATAATTATAAAATATATTCTATAATTAAATATATTTTAAACAATTATCAAATTTGATAGGGGGAAAGTTATGGATAAAAATACGAGTAACAGAGGACAATGGGCATCTAATATAGGTTTTATATTAGCAGCAGCAGGTTCAGCGGTAGGTTTGGGGAATATATGGAAGTTTCCGTATTTAGCAGGTGCCAATGGAGGAGGAGCTTTTGTTGTTATTTACTTAGTTATGATTGTAATCATTGGATTTGTAATTATGCTAGGTGAGATGGCAATAGGACGTAATACTCATTTAAGTTCAGTAGGAGCATACAAAAAGTTAAGTGAAAAGTGGGCCTTTGTAGGTTTTATTGGAGTAGTTGTGGGATTTTGCATACTAGCATTTTATAGTGTTATAGGTGGCTGGGTACTAAATTATATAGGTAAGTATTTAATTGGAGGAATATCAGGAGCAGAAGCAGGAAATTATTTTAGTGGATTCATAGCAAGTACTACTCAACCTATAGTATGGCATTTAGTATTTATGGTTCTTTGTTGTGTAATAGTATTGAAAGGAATAGCTGGAGGTATCGAAAAAGCAAGTAAATTTATGATGCCAGCACTATTTATATTATTAGTTATAATTGCTATTAGATCAGTAACTTTAGATGGAGCAATGGAAGGAATAAAGTTTTTTATAAAACCAGATTTTTCGAAGGTTACAATTGGAACAGTTATGGCAGCTTTAGGACAGGCATTCTTTTCATTAAGCTTAGGAATGGGGGCAATAATTACTTATGGTAGTTATTTGGGAAACACAGAAAACTTAGAAAAGAATGCAGTAATTATACCAGCTATAGATACAGCAGTAGCTCTTCTTGCTGGATTTGCGGTGTTACCAGCAGTGTTTGCCTTTGGATTTGAGCCGGGAGCTGGACCAAGCCTCATGTTTATAACGTTACCTTCAGTATTTGATTCAATGCCTTTTGGACAATTTTTTGGTATTTTATTTTTCATATTAATTTTGTTTGCAGCATTAACATCAGCCATATCGTTGCTTGAAGTTGTAGTAGCATTTGTAATTGATACTTTTAAAATAGAAAGAAAGAAGGCTACTATAATAATATCAACAATTTTATTTTTTATAGGAATACCTTGTTCCTTGGCCAATGGACCAGTTATGAAAGATGTATTAATATTTGGATACAATTTCTTTGACTTTATGAGTTTCTTAGCTGAAAATCTACTTATGCCACTAGGAGGACTTCTAATGTGTATATTCATAGGCTATGTATGGGGTGTTGATAATATCTCAGATGAGATTAGTTGCAATGGTAAATATAGATTTAGAAGTAAACAATTCTTTGTAATAATGATAAAATATATTGCACCAGTTTTAATATTCATTATATGGTTAAATGCCATAGGAGTATTACCATATATATTAAAAATATTTGGAATAACATTATAATAAATTTAAAGGAATACTACTAAACAATATTATTGTTTTGAGTATTCCTTTATTTAATGTATTATAAAATATATAAAGATATTAATCGGAAGAAAGGAGTAGATTACTAATGAATATAAAAGAAGAAAAAAGGCAACTTCGTAATGAAATTATGAAACGTATTGCTGAATTATCAAAGGATTATACTTTAGAAGCGGATAAGAAAATTTATGAAAAAGTAATAAATCTTAAGGAGTATAAAGAAGCAAAGGTTATATTTTGTTTTGTAAGTACAGAAGATGAAATTAATACAAGAAATATCATTGAGAATGCATTAGAAAGTGGTAAAAGAGTTGGAGTTCCAAAATGTATAGGTAAGGGGAGTATGGAGGTACATGAAATTAAGGGCTATAAATCTTTAAAGGATGGAAAGTATGGGATATTAGAACCTAAGGATGAATGTCCATTAATTAGGTCAGAAGAAATAGATTTTGCTATAATACCTTGTGTTTCTTGTAATAAAGAAGGGTATCGTTTAGGTTATGGAGGAGGATTTTATGATCGTTACTTAGAACATGCTACCTTTACTACAGCTGTTATATGTAGAGAAAAGATTACTTGTGACTATATTCCTTATGATGAACATGATGTGAAAATTCATAAAGTGATTACAGATAGATAAATTAAGATAATTATATTTTGGAATTTTACTAACATAAATAGCTTTTCTCCATATAATAACTATGGATAATATTTTTTAGGAGAAAATTATGGGAAGAGGTTTTATAAAAGTAGAACTCTTTACTGCAAGAGAGGTGGTACCTGTTTCAGGCGGAAATATATTTATTTTAAAAAGTACTTCAGTAGATTTTGATAAAGGGCATATATTAACTACAGATTCTAGCGGAATAACGAAAATATTAGAAGTAGATACACCAGATATTGAACTATCAAAAAATAAAGATTCTGATCAAATACCATATTCAGTATATGATTTATATGTTAGGGCTCCTGGATATAAGGATGCAGTAGTAGAAGGGGTTCAAGTTTTTTCTAATGAAGTATCAATACAACAAGTAGAAATGATACCTACTACTAAGGAAAGAGAATTCTTAGAGGAACTAGAGCATAATTATATTCCACCGCATCAGTTGATAGAGGAGATGCCTAGGGTTCAGGTAGATGAGAAAGAGCCAATTTTTCAAAGCAAGGTGTTGATAAGACCATATATTCCGGAATTCATAACAGTACATTTGGGTGCACCATCATCCTATGCAGAAAATGTTACTGTAAGATTTCCAGAGTATATAAAGAATGTGGCATCTAGTGAAATATATCCTACTTGGCCAGAGCATGCTATAAGAGCCAATATATATTGTCAAATTTCCTTTGCATTAAATAGAGTATATACAGAGTGGTATAGAAATAAGGGGTATAACTTTCACATAACTAACTCTACAGCCTATGATCAATACTTTATTAAGGGAAGAAATATTTTTGAGAATATTAGTAGAATTGTAGATGATATATTTAATGAATATATTACTAGAGAAGGTTATATGGAACCACTATTGGCACAATATTGTAATGGCACAACTGTAACTTGTAAAGGGTTATCACAATGGGATACTGTAAAACTTGCTACAGATGGATATGAAACTATGGAGATACTAAAAAATTACTATGGTGATAATATTGAACTAACAAAAACTAATGATATAAGAGGTATAGAGGAATCCTTTGGTGGAACTCCGTTAAAGCTTAATACTACAGGAAGTGATGTAGAAACAATTCAAAGACAAATAAATAGAATTTCTAATAATTATCCAGCAATACCTAAAATAGAACCTGTAGATGGAGTGTTTGGATCAGAGACAGAATCATCTGTAAAGGCATTCCAAAGAATATTTAATTTATATGCAGATGGAATCGTTGGAAAATCAACTTGGTATAAAATATCAGGAATTTATGTAGGAGTTAAAAGATTAGCAGAATTAGAGTCAGAAGGAGAAAAATTAGAAAGTGCAGGTGAGTATCCTGGATATTTATTAAAGCAAGGCTCCACAGGTGATGCTGTATCTCAAATGCAATATTTCTTAAATTTTGTATCTCAATATTATAAAGAAGTGCCTCCAATTAATGGAGATAGTATTTTTGGTGTAAGTACCTTAGATTCAGTAATACAATTTCAAAAGAAATTTGGATTAGATGTAGATGGAATAGTTGGAAAGCAAACTTGGAATAAAATATACTCTGTATATAAAGATATAATTAATGGAAGTAATAAGCCAGAAGGAGATGGATATGAGTATCCAGGATATATATTAAAACAAGGTTCTAGAGGAAATGTCATAAGTAAATTACAAACCTACTTAAGCGCTATAGCAGATAAGTATCCCTCTATAAAAAATATAAATGTGGATGGGATTTTTGGAAAGGCAACAAATCAAGCAGTTATAGATTTTCAAAAGTGCTTTGAATTGAATTCTGATGGTATAGTTGGGCCATTAACTTGGGAGAAGATTGTACAAGTATATCAAGATATTTAAATTAGGAACAATATGATAATAAGATAAAGCTTATTCTATGGATTTAAATTCTATAGGATAAGCTTTTAATTGTATATAATTTACAATTTGTTTAATTATTTGTTCTGTTTTACATAGTATACTATATTTAACAAATAAATCCTTTGGAAAGAAGGTAAAATCCATTGAAGATTACAAAAAGAGTAAGAGATAAGGATAAAAACTATTCAATAAAAGGGAAATCAATAAGTCTAAGAACAGTATCATTTTTTACATTATGCATTTTGACAGTATATATGTCAGCTATTTTAAATTCCTATACACCAGAGCAGATATCACTATGGAGTTATAAGAAACTAAATAATGAATTAAAAACTCACAAAATTAATGAACAATCTAATAAAAGTTACAAGCTTATCTCTGTACCCTATATAAGTCAAGCTGGAGAATATCCAACAGGGTGTGAGGTTGTAAGTACATCTATGATACTAAAATATTATGGATATAATATATCTGTTGATGAGTTTATAGATGATTATTTAGAGAGCTCATTTTTAGAAGAAGTTAATGGAGATTTATATGGTCCTAATCCTAATGAAGCTTTTGTTGGAGACCCAAGAAGTGTATATAGTTATGGATGTTATGCCCCTGTAATTGTTAATTCATTAAATAAAATCTTAGGAAAAGAGCACTGCGTAAAAAATACCACAGGAAGTGGGTTTAATGAACTTATAGAAAATTATATAGATAAAGAAATACCTGTGTTAGTTTGGACAAGCATTAATTTACTTCCTACTGAATCAGGTGCAGAATGGTATTTGCGAGAATCAGGGGAGAAGTTTCAGTGGATAAGTAATGAGCATTGTATGGTATTTGTAGGTTATGATAAAGATAAATATTATTTTAATGATCCCTATGAAGGTAATGGTGTAGTTGGCTATGATAAGAAGTTAGTTGAAAAAAGATTTAAGGAATTGGGAGACCAATCGATAGTTATTTTAAATAATAAATTAATGAATGAAATATATTAACATAAACATGGAGCTTATACTTTAAGAATATTAAAGTATAGGCTCTATATTTTATAAAAGTTAATGAATTATGTTTCATAGCTACCATTCTTATTATGTGAACATATTGTAAGAATTTCTTAAGGTTTATATAAACAATTATTTAATATTTCAAGGGTAATATAGAAGTATAGCTTGAGAGAAGTCATGGTATAATTAATATGAAGTGGAGGGGAGTACAATGAATTACAATATATTAGTAGTTGATGATGATAAAGAAATAGTAGATGCCATTGAAATATATCTCTCAAACGAAGGATTAAAAATATATAGAGCTTGTGATGGAATTGAAGCTTTAGAAACTTTAGTAGATAAGGAAATACATCTTATCTTGATGGATATAATGATGCCAAGGATGGATGGAATTAGAGCAACTCTTAAAATTAGAGAAGAAAAAAATATTCCAATAATTCTTATCTCTGCAAAGTCAGAGGACACGGATAAAATCTTAGGCTTAAATATGGGAGCAGATGATTATATAACAAAACCTTTTAATCCTTTGGAGTTAATTGCAAGGGTTAAATCACAACTTAGAAGATATGTGACCTTGGGTAATTTTAACAAAGAAGAAGAAAAGGAAGTTTTAAAAAGTGGTGGATTAGAACTAAACACTAAAAATAAGGAAGTATTTGTTGATGGTGAAAGTATAAAACTAACACCTATAGAATTTAAAATTTTGGAATTATTGCTTAAGAATAAAGGAAGAGTATTTTCCATGGAAGAAATATACGAAAGAGTTTGGAATGAAACTAGCTACAATGTAGATAATACTGTAGCTGTGCATATAAGAAGGATTAGAGAAAAAATTGAAATTAATCCAAAGGAACCAAAATATTTAAAGGTGGTGTGGGGAATTGGATACAAAATCGACAAGTGTTGATGAAAAGGATAGAGAGTATGAAGAAATGGTAAAAGACTGTAGAAGAATAAAAATAGCAAAGACTATAGCTATTATAATAACTGTAGTAATGGTCTCCATATCCCTAATTTCTTTTAAAGATATTAGAGTTAATAGTGGTATTTTTGATGAAAGAAGTTTGTATGGAAGTAAATTTTTAGGAAGTGAAATCAACTCTTTTACAGAAAAGATTCTTGAAGTAATGGAACTTTATAAAACAGAAGATTATATTAAGGAAATAAAAAATTTAACCCAGGAAGAAATTCAATGGAAAAAAGAAATTATAAGAAAGAAGATTCAAGAAGAGTATGATAATGAGCGAAGTAAGTTACATGAAAAATACACTAACAATTGGGATGAAGAGAAGGTTAACAAAGAGGAAGAAGCTATCTATAAAAGCATAGAGGAAAAGTACAATTATAGTGATGAAGAACTAAAAAAGTTAATAGTTGAAGAGAAGTTGGTGAATTATAATAGGTATATTAAGACTTTGGACAGTTATGCAAATTTAAGGTACATTGCCTATGATAAAGCTAATGACATATGGCTTACCAACTATAAACCAGGTAAGGATGCCATTGCAGAGTTAAAGAAAAATAGTGGCTATTTTTCGGAATATCATATTTCTAGCGGAGTAGAAAATAAAAATATATTTATTAATGGAGAACTTATTAAAGACAAGGAAGTAAATGAATATGGTAACTACAGGGAAGGTTATGGAGCTACTGTAGTAGTTAAACATAGTTATAATGAGAATGGTAATAGTTATACTAATGAAGAGAGCTTTAGAGTAAAGGGAGATTTGGATATATATGTAGCAGTCCCAAGTAAACTAGTAGCTGGAGATAGCATATATAATACCTATGAAAAATTTCTGCAAGCTAATTCTATTGTAGATACAGAAATAGGCATTTTGGTAGCCTCCTTATTTGGGGTAGTAATTATGATTTTTGTCCTTAAGAAGTTTAGATATAAGCCATGCTATTCAAATAGAATAGTAGAAAAATTGAAAAATATGCCTTTAGAATTTAAGTTATTAGGTATATTAATGGGATGGATATCTTATCATATGTTTTTTACACATAATTGGAGTAATGAATATAGATACACCATCAATATTAATAATATAATGGTGGTAACACTAATTTTGATAGCTTATTACTTAATTATCAAAGCTTTACTTCAAAATTATAAGGAGAATACACTTCTTAAGGATAGTTATGGAGTAAAACTTTATAATCATTTATGTATAGCTATGGAAAAAGGTACTTTAGGAAGAAAATTAGTATTGGTTATAGGTGTATATGTAGCTATTTGTACTAGTGTATCTTTAATATTAATGGTTATAGTAGGAGCAGTAGGAGCAGTTATTGCCCTTGGCTTTGATATAGTTGCTACAGCAATTGTTATATATAAATTAGTGAAAGAGTTTGCT
Source organism: Clostridium sp. UBA3061 (assembly GCF_002367465.1). Taxonomy (NCBI): domain Bacteria; kingdom Bacillati; phylum Bacillota; class Clostridia; order Eubacteriales; family Clostridiaceae; genus Clostridium; species Clostridium sp. UBA3061. The sequence goes on from NZ_DFCF01000015.1 coordinate 98,820, forward strand.
TATTTAAATAAAATAACTAATGGTGCTAAGCTTATTTCAGAAGGAAAAATTAATGATGATATATCAGAAGAGGGTAAGGGAGCATTAAGAGATCTTGCCCATAGTATAAACAATATGAAGCAAGGACTTAGAAAATCTATAGAAAATGAAAATAAAAGTGAGAAAATGAAAACAGAGCTTATTTCAAATGTATCTCATGATCTTAAAACTCCATTAACATCAATTATTAATTATGTAGATTTACTTAAAAGAATGGGCATTGAACCAGAAGAAGCAAGAGCCTATGTAGAAGTTTTAGATAGAAAATCTCAAAGATTAAAGATATTAATAGAAGACTTATTTGAGGCTTCAAAGGCTGCCAGTGGAGCTATGCAGTTAAATTTTGAAAAAATAGAGTTAAATGCTTTAATAAAGCAGACGTTAGGAGAAGCAGAGAATAGAATTAAAGAAGCAAATTTAGATTTTAAAACCAATATACCATCAGAAAAAATATATATTAATGCTGATGGGAGAAAAATTTGGAGAGTATTTGAAAACCTAATTTCTAATGCTATAAAATATTCCCTAAAAAGCACTAGAGTTTATGTGGATGTAAAATCTGAAAATGGTAAGGTATATATAACAATGAAAAATATATCAGCCTATGAATTAAACTTTGACGCTAGTGAGATTACAGAAAGATTTAAAAGAGGAGAAGAATCAAGGAATACAGAAGGTTCAGGCTTAGGTTTAGCCATTGCAAAAAGCATAATAGAACTTCATGACGGAGCTTTAGAAATAGGTATAGATGGGGATTTGTTTAAGGTGACTGTTGAGTTTAATATTTATGAATAATACATTCTAAAAAAATATATAAGGAGAGTATACTGTTTGAAAATAGATTAAGTACTTTAGTAAGTATTTAGTCTATTTTTAAGCAGTTTTTTAATGCCATGAACTTATTGTAGCTATATGTAATATATGGTATAATATCTGGTGACTGGACGGTCAGTCATTTGAATTTAATAATAATGGGGGTACTAAAGTGTTATCAAAATTCAGCGTGAAGAAACCTATGACAGTTATAGTAGGGGTTGTACTGGTTATTATTCTTGGAATTATATCTTTTACATCAATGACTACTGATTTATTACCTAGTATAGATTTACCTTATGTAGCAGTAATAACTGCCTATCCTGGTGCAAGTCCAGAGAAAGTTGAGCTTACTGTGACAAAGCCACTAGAACAAGTTTTATCTACTACTAGTGGAGTAGAAGAAATTAATAGTATTTCTAGTGAAAACTCAAGCATGGTTATTATTCAGTTCACTCAAGGGACTAATATGGAAAGAGCTATGATTGAGATGAATGGAAATATTGATATGGTTAAATCCCAACTTGATGATGAAGTGGGGACACCTATGCTAATAAAGATAAATCCAGATATGCTACCAATTGTAGTTGCTAGTGTAGACTTTGATGGAAAAGATATTACTGAAACATCAAAGAAAGTAACAGAGGAGATTATACCTGAATTTGAACGATTGGATGGAGTAGCATCTGTTTCTGGTACAGGGATAATTGAGGAAAGTTTACAAATCTCTCTGAAGCAAGAAAAAATAGATAAACTTAATAATAGAATTCTTAAATCTATTGATGGAAAGCTATCTCAAACTAAAGCAGAATTAGATAAAGCTGAAAAAGCTTTACAAGATGGTAAAGTTAAGTTTAATGAAGAAAGTGATAAGCAGAAGGAAAAGTTATTGGAAGGTAGTATGAGCCTTTCTTCCGGAAAATATCAAGTTGAACAAGGGCTAAAACTATTAATCCAAGGTCAAGAAGGATTAGAAAAAAAGCGTGATGAGATTAAAAAGGAAAAGGAAAATCTAGAGAAAGTTATAGAAGAGCAAATAAAGGCAGGAGAAGAAACTTCAGCAGAAGAAAAATTAAAATTAACACAATTATCTATAACTTTGGAAGCTACTAATAAAAGTATTGAAGAGATTTTAAAGCAAAAGAAGGAATTAGAGAAGAAGTTATCAGAAATTATAGGGGGAGAAAAACAATTAGAAGCTGGAAAGGCCACCCTTAACTCTGAGTTAGCCAAGGCACAACTTCAACTAGAAGAAAGTGAAGAGGCTATTAAGAAAGGAAAAGAAGAATTTAAAATTGCAGAAGAAAATGCTTATAAAAAAGCAGGATTAGATGGAGTGATTTCCCAAAGTTCATTAAGTAGTATATTAGCAGCAGAAAACTTTTCCATGCCAGCTGGATATATTACAGAAAATAAACATGAGTATTTAGTTAAGGTAGGAGACCAATTTTCAAATATAGATGAAATAGAAAATTTAGAATTGATAACCTTGGATATAGATGGTATTGGTACAGTAAAGCTTAAAGATGTGGCAGATATAGGATTTATAAATAATTCCCATGACATGTATGCAAAAATTAATGGTAATGATGGTATTTTACTTTCTTTCCAAAAACAAAGTACAGCTTCTACTGCTGAAGTATCCCATGATATAAATAAAACTATTGAAAAATTATTAAAAGAAAATCCAGATATGCATATAAATCAGCTTAGTGATCAAGGAATGTATATTGATATTGTAATAAATTCTGTATTAAATAACTTAATTTTAGGAGGAATTCTTGCAATAGTAATATTACTTGTTTTTTTAAGAGATATAAAACCAACATTTATAATAGCAATGAGTATACCCGTAAGTTTATTATTTGCAATAGGTCTAATGTATTTTAGTGGAGTTACTATGAATGTAATATCTTTAGCAGGACTAGCGTTGGGAGTTGGTATGTTAGTAGATAATAGTATTGTAGTAATTGAAAATATATATAGATTAAGAAGTGAAGGTATGTCTTCTGCTAAGGCTGCCGTTTATGGTGCAGCTCAAGTTTCAGGAGCAATATTTGCTTCTACTTTAACAACAATTTGTGTATTCTTACCTATTGTATTTACTCAAGGAATATCTCGACAACTGTTTACTGACATGGGACTAACAATTGCGTATTCATTAATTGCTAGTTTAATTATAGCCCTAACCTTGGTACCTACTATGTCATCTACTATGCTAACCAATACTAAAGAAAAGCCCCATAAACTTTTTGATAAAATTATAGATATTTATGTAAAGTTACTAGATAAAGCCCTTAATCATAAGATTATAATTATAGGTTTAGTGGTAGTATTATTAATTTCTAGTGCTTATAGTGCTTTTTCTATGGGGACAGCATTTATGCCAGAGGTTGATAGTAATGAGATAATGGTATCAATAGAAATGCCTAAGGAAAGTACTACCATAGATGCTAGAGAAATGAGTAATAAGGTAATGGATATAATCCTTACAATACCAGATGTTAAAACAGTAGGTGCAATGCAAGGTGGCAATGGTTCTATGGGCCTTTTGGGTGGTAATGGTAGCAATAAAGCAGTATCTATGTATATAATTTTAAAAGACGAAAGAAGTAACACTAGTCAACAAGTGGCTACTAGCATAGATGAAAAGACAAAGGACTTAAATTGCGATATAACTGTAAATTCATCTAATATGGATATGTCAGCTATGGGTGGCTCAGGTATAGAAGTTCTTGTTAAAGGTAATGACTTAGATAAACTTAAGGAGATAGCTACTGATTTAACAGGAATTTTAGAAAACACTGAAGGAACAATTGATATATCAAATGGCCTAAAAGATGCATCAGAAGAGACTAGAATTACAGTTGATAAAAATAAGGCACTTAAATATGGCCTTACTGTAGCACAAGTATATCAACAAGTGGATACAGCTATTAAGAATGAAACTAAATCAACTAATATTACAATTAACTCTAATGAATATCCTGTAATAGTTGTAACTGAATCTAAGGAAGAATTAACAAGGGAAACATTGAAGGATTATACTATAAAAGCTACAGTTAATGGTGAAGAAAAGGAAGTAGCCCTTAAGGATATATCTACAATTTCAGAAGACCAGGCATTAGCTTCTATTAATCATAAGAATCAAGTACGAAGTATGTCGGTTACTGCAGGTATAGACAATGAACATAATATTGGACTTGTGAGTAGAGATGTAGAAAGCAAAATAAGTTCTTATAAATTACCTGAGGGATACACCATAGATATTACTGGAGAAAGTGAAACTATTAATGAAACCTTAGTAGATTTAATAAAAATGATTTCACTAGCTATTTTTTTAATATATTTAATAATGGTAGCTCAATTTCAGTCATTATTATCACCATTAATAGTAATGATTACTATACCTCTAGCGTTTACAGGAGGACTCTTAGCATTAGTAATAACTGGTTTCGAGATAAGTATGATTTCCATGTTAGGTTTTCTTGTATTAGCAGGAATTGTAGTTAACAATGGTATAGTTTTTGTTGATTATGTAAATCAATTAAGGTTACAGGGTGTGGATAAAAGAAGTGCTTTAATTGAAACTGGAAAGGCTCGTATTAGACCTATACTTATGACAGCATTAACTACTATTTTAGGACTTTCAACCCTTGCTATGGGAATAGGAATGGGAGCAGATATGATTCAGCCAATGGCTATTGTAACCATAGGAGGATTAACCTATGCTACAATATTAACATTGTTTATTGTTCCTATTATATATGACATGTTGCATAGGAAGGATTTTGTAGCAGTAGTAGAGGTTGAGGAGATTAAAAATGTTTGATAGCAACTATGGAAGAAGAGAAATAGATATATTTAATGCTGTAATAAAGCTTATTAATGAAGGCATAGACCTTCATTCAGTAAAAGCTGCTGATATTGCAGAAGTAGCTGGTATAGGAAAAGGAACCCTGTATAATTATTTCAAGTCTAAGGAAGAAATATTAGCTAAGGCTATTATATATAATATAGAAATTCAATTTAATGAAGTGTTCAGCATAGTTAATAAGGCTCAGGGATTTAAAAATAAATGTTATGGTTTATTTAAATTAATAGAAGAAAATTCTAGAAGCAAAAACTCAAACTTTATCCTGGCTTTATCAAGTATTGAAACAGATAAACTAAGACAATATTTAGAAGAAGGTAACCAAATTTTTATAAAGCGAAAGGAAGAAATGTCTGACGCTGTAAGAAGGTTAATGGAAGTTGGAATAGATGAGGGTATAGTTAGAGCACAAGAAAATAGAGAGTATGAATATTATGTATTTATAAGTGCTATGTTAGGCTATTCAAATTATTTTTGTTCTACATCAAACCTTGAAACTATGGATATAGAAAAGATAAAAGAAAATGCTTACACTTTGATTTTAAAGTCGTTAAGTTAAAGGATTTTAATTAGGGTAGAATTATTAGCAAAGAGGATATATGTTATAATTTAAATATATTATATATAATTTTGGGAGGAAGTTAGTATGTATTTTGAAAAACCAGGAAAACAGAATACTAAAGATACATTAGAGAGTGCATTAAAAACAGCTCGTAAAAGGAGTATTAAGACTATAGTAGTACCTACTAGTACAGGGAATACTATAGAGGAGCTTCTTAAGTTAGATATAGATGGAATAAACATAGTATGCGTTACACATGTTAATGGGTTTAAAGAGCCCGGAGTTCAAGAAATTTCTGAAGAGAAACTAGCGTTATTTAAAAGTAGAGGAATTAAGGTTGTAACTACAACCCATGTGCTTAGTGGAGCAGAGCGTGGACTTTCACGTAAGTTTGGAGGAGTAAATCCTGTAGAAATAATTGCATACTCTCTACGTATGTTAGGTCAAGGTACTAAAGTAGCAGTGGAAATAGCAGTAATGGCTTTAGATAGTGGTGCTATAGGATATATGGAGCCCATTATAGCTTTAGGGGGAACAGGCCTAGGAGTAGATACTGCCATTATTATGCGTACGTCTCATGGTTCTAATATTTTAGATTGTAAAATAGATGAATTTATTTGTAAACCAAGTTTATAGTATAATTTTATTTAACTTATTTTAAACTCAATATTTCATTAAGGTTATAGAACTGTCTCAAAACAATTTACTAATATAAGATGTAATTTGTTTTGAGATAGTCTTTTTTTGTGTGGGTATATTTCATAGTGGTCCTTTATTTTAAGAATAATTTATTTTCATGCTTAAAATTAGTCTAAAGTGCAAAAGCTAAAGTAAAATAATTTATGTTTTATATCAAGGAGGACATTATGAAACTTAAAAGAATGATTTCTATGTTATTAATAATTATAAGTATAATGAATTTTACTGGGTGCGGTAATTTAAAAGGTCCTAAAAATGATGAAGGGCAAATATCTACTACGGTTGGAGGAAATATAATTGTTCCAGTAACAGAGAAACCAGAAATAGTAAACCCTGCATTTACCAATGTAGGAGAGGTTCAGCTAGTGTCTAATATAATTTATTCTCCACTTTTTTCTTATGGAGAGGGAGATGTTAGAACTTATCTAGCAGAGTCCGTTGACTTTAAGGATAATATGGAGATAACTATTAAATTAAAGGAAAATCTAAAATGGCATGATGGTAAACCTATAAATGCAGATGATTTGGAGTATACAATAAACCTGATTTTAGATGAGAATCAGGATTCACCCTTAAGAGAGTATTTAATTATAGATGAAAAGCCTATAAAAGCAGAAAAATTAGATGAATTAACTATTAAAATAACCCTTCCAGTTGAGAACTCAATGTTTTTATATAATCTTTCCAAGGTGGTTCCTATTCCTAAGCATATTTATGAAAATGAAGGTATAGTTGCCACCTCAGAGAGAAATAAGACACCTATAGGATCTGGTCCCTTTAAATTTAAAGAATGGACTAAAGAAGATAGTATGGTTTTAGAAAAATATGATGATTATTATTCAGGAAGTCCTAAGGCTGATTTCATAACAATAAAAGTATTTTCATCAGAAGAAGCTGCAGAGGAGGCTTTTAATAAGGGAGAGCTAACCTTAGTTAAAGCAAACCCAGAATTATATGATAAAGCCTATAAGGGAGAAGAATTGCAATCTTATACCTTTAGCCAAGGAAGATTAAACTATATAGTTTTTAATCAAAATGTTAGTTCAATGCAAAATATAGTATTTAGAAAAGCACTATCCTATGCTTTAGATAGAAAAGAAATGATAGTTGCAGCCTATGGAGAATCAGGTGCAGAGAAGGTAGAAGAAGGAAATTCAATTTTAATTAAAGAGGCAGAACTATACATAGAAGATGAGGTAGAAGTATATAATCATGATATAGAAAAGTCTAAAGCATTAATAGAAGAAAGCGGAGTTGCTATAAATAACCTTAAGTTAGCATATAATACAGAAGCTTTTGCTCATAAGGAGTATGCAGAAATTGTACAGAAACAATTGAAAGACATAGATATAGAGGTTGACATAGTACCTTATGAAAATGTAGATTTTTATAACAAGTTATATAGTAAAGATGATGAATGTGCTTTATACATTAGTGGATATTCTTTAGGATTAGCTCCAGAAGATTATAGAAAGATGTTTGAAACAGGCTCTTACTATAATCAAACAGGATATACTAACTTTAAAGTAGATAATTTATGGAAGGTAGGGGCAGAAGAGGTAGATGCAGATAGAAGAAAAGCAATTTATCGAGATATACAACGTCAGATTGCATCAGATGCAGCAATTTATGCTATAGATTATGAACAAAACCTTATGGTAGCACAAAAAAACCTAGATGGAGTACCAGAAGCTAAACCTACAGCTAATATACTTTTTGAAGATTGGTCAAAGTTACATTTAAATAATAAATAGACTACATGTAATTTAAGCGCTGAAACTTACCTAATAGTTATAAGAAAGATTACTTTCAACAATGTAAGAAAATTTCAGCGCTGATTCAATTTTGAATATTTTAAAACTCATTTATAAACCAATAGGATACATTTAAATACCACCATACTTTTTAATAAGAAAGTCTATTTTTTCTGGATCTATAGGCCATCCAAGTTCTCTAGTAACATCCAGCATAGCATGGATATTATCCATAGGAGTTTCAACAGGAAGTCCACATCCAGACATTACCGAATAGCCTTTAGGACTATCATAACCATCCCTTATACATATTAATGTAGCTACCTTAACTTCATTAGGAGTACCGCTATACATTACAGTAGAAGGATCTACATTTCCCATGATTTTTATTTGGTTTCCTATAGTTTCTTTACACTTTGATAGGCTTACTACATTATCTATGCTAAATGCACTGAAGCCTAAATCTACTATATTTTGCCAAATAGGATCTGTTTTTCCACAAATATGAACAGAAGGAGTTGAACCTTTATCCTTTATGAAGTTAACTAATTGTTCCATATATGGCGTACAGTATTTTCTGAAATGAGTAGGACTAATAACAGTGGAAGATGCCATAGGTTCACAGATGCTAATTCCAACGCCTTGTTTTAGAGATTCTTTCACAAAAGAAATACAACTATCAAGAGAAATTTTGCATAGTTTATGAACGGCTTCAGGATTTCTTATCATGAGTTTGGTCATTTCTTGAACACCAATTAAGAAACATGCATTAGTGAATGGTCCTACTATTGCTGCACTACAAGGAACTTCAGAACCTATAGCATCTTTTACGATTTTCATAGATTCTATATGAATAGGAAGCCTTCCATCCTTTAATGGATTTACAGGGGTAAGTTTACTTAGTTCATCTATAGATTTAATTGCTGGTTCAAGTAGGTCTACAGTATTATCCTCTGGATATTTCATTTTTGCACCCATGGCTTCTGAGATGATAAATAAATCTGTAAATATTTTAGCACCATCTCCACCAAATCTTTTGTGGGTTTCTATAACTGCATGGGATAGAGCTTTACTACTATGATTAAACTCAGAAATTTTTAATCCTGCTACCCTTGCAATGCCGTTGGAAAGATTTGGATTGCATTGTATTCTATCGATAGTGTTTCCTTGAGAAATTGCTATAGCCCTTTCCATAGGAGTCATTTTATCTTTAAACATTAGCTACACTCCTCCTTGAAACAAGTTCTTTGGCTAAACGAGCAGCCTTTGAAGCCTCTACTTCATAACCATCTGCCCCTATTTTATCTGCAAAGCTTTGAGAGATGGGTCCACCACCTATCATGACTACAACATCATCTCTAAGTCCAGAATCATTTAACATATCAATAACTACCTTCATATTATCCATAGTTGTAGTCATTAAAGTAGACATTCCAACTAATGTAGCTTTTGTTTCTTTTACTTTATTTATGAATTCCATAGGAGGAACATCTCTTCCTAGGTCATGTACTTCAAAACCACAGGTTTCAAGCATAATTTTGAATAAATTTTTACCTATGTCATGGGTATCGCCCTCTACTACACCCACAACAGCCTTATGTTTTATCCCATTAGAAGCAAATTTTAGATGAGGTCTAAACTTATCCATACCTGCATACATAGCATCAGAACACATAAGTAGCTCAGGAATATAATACTCCTCTTCCTCATATAAAATTCCTGCCTTATCCATTCCTACAGCTAAACCAGAAGATATTCCATCATAGGCATCATATCCTAGATTTAGGTATTCATCAGCTTTAGCTCTTACTAAATCTTCATCCATATCAAGGACGCTGTTACATAGAGCATCTAAAAGTAAATTTTTCTTTTCGTCCATTTTCACACACACCTTTTTGTTTTATTGTAGGTTTCTATAAATTCATAAAAAAATAAATTTATATCCAAGTATATAATAATATTTTTTTTAGAATAATTTAGCATTATTTGAAATAACTATTAGTTAAATTTATTTATTTAAAGTTCTAACTAAAAATAATGAAGAATTATCAAAATATATTGACAAAAATTCTAAAAAGGCATATTATATAGAAAATATATATTTATAATTCTTTGAAAGGAAGAGTAAATATTACTAAGTATGTAAAGCGAGTAGAGGATGGTGGAAGCTCTATGAGAAAAGTAGTATTGAAAGACATCCTGGAGATATTTACCTGAAATGAAAAGTAGGGTAGATCGGATTCCTCCGTTAAAGGGATTGAGATGATAAAGTAAATAATACTTAATCAAATTAGGATGGTACCGTGAATATTGCTTTCGCTCCTATTGGAGTGAAGGTTTTTTTTATTTTAATGAAATAGAGCTCATTTCATTAATGTAAGTTTTCTTAGAATACCGGTATAAGGCATCTTGAGATGCTTTAAGAAAATTAATCTATCCTAATATATAATAATTTCTAGTGTGTATAACTCTAAGAATTTATTAGTATTTAATTACTATATCAGCAAGGGTGGTACCGCATATTTTGCCCCTTGAGCCGTTGGCTTAAGGGGCTTTTAAAATGTTTAAATTTAGGAGGTATAACAATGAAAAGAGTATTAGTAAATAATTTAATTGATCATATGAATGAAAAAGTAAAAATATCAGGATGGATTTATCGCATAAGAAAGTTGAAGTCTATTACTTTTATAGTATTAAGAGATAGAACAGGTCTAGTGCAATGTGTAGCTGAAAATTCTATTGCTGAAAAAATGGATTTAAAAACAGAATCTGTAGTTTCTATTGAAGGTATAGTTAAAGAGGGAAAAAATAAATTAAATAACTTTGAGATTGAAATTGAAAGTATTAAAGTTATTAATTCTACAATAGGGGAACTTCCTATAGAACTTAATAATAAAGATCTAAACATTAATTTAGACACTATGTTAAATAATAGAGTATTAAGTTTGAGACATGAAAAGATAAGTTCAGTATTTGGTATTCAAAATATACTAGTTCAGGGATTTAGAGAATTTTTAACTAAGGAAGGGTTTACAGAAATTTTCACACCCAAATTAGTATCTGAGGGAGCAGAAGGAGGAACAGAGGTATTTAAGGTTAGATATTTTGAAAGAGAAGCTTATCTAGCTCAAAGTCCTCAGTTTTATAAACAGATGATGGTAGGTGCAGGTTTTGAAAGAGTTTTTGAGATAGCTCATGTATATAGAGCAGAACAGCATAATACCAATAGGCACTTAAATGAATATATAAGTATGGACTTTGAAATGGGATTTATTGAAGATGAAAGAGAAGTTATGGACATGGAAGAAAGACTATTAAAGTATATTTTAAGTAAGGTTAAAGAAGAGGGAAATAAATACTTAGACATACTAGAAGTTAAAATTCCAGAGATCCGGGGAGAAATACCTAGAATGAAGTTGAAGGATGCCTTGGACATACTAGAAAAAGAGTACGGCAAAGAGAACTTAGATGGAGACCTTGATCCAGAGGGTGAAAAACTTATTTATAGATATGCCAAAGAAAGGTTAAACTCAGATTTCATATTTTTAACCCATTACCCAAGGAAAAAGAGACCAATGTACACCATGCCTTGTGGAGAACTAGAGACTTACAGCTTTGACTTATTATTTAGAGGAGTTGAAATAACTACTGGAGGACAAAGAATTCATAATTATAATGAGTTAATAAAAAATATAGAATATAAAGGTCTTAACCCGGAGAATTACAGTAGCTATACCTGTGTATTTAAACAAGGTATGCCAACCCATGGAGGTCTTGCCATAGGATTAGAAAGATTAACGGCTCAGCTATTAGGATTAGAAAATGTAAGAGAAGCATCACTAATTCCTAGGGACAGAACTAGACTTACACCATAAGTGACCTTAGGAGCAAAGAGAAAAAAAATTAAAATTTAAGTATAAGTTCTAAGTCCAGGATATTATTATACATCCTGGACTTTCATTAAAACATATACAAATTATTGTATTACTTCACAGCTTGAAGTGCAGCTTCATAGTTAGGTTCATCAGTGACTTCACTGCAATATTCTACATAGGTAATTGTGTTATCTTCATCTAATACGAAAACAGCTCTAGTAAGTAATCCTAGTTCATTGATGTATACTCCATATCTATCACCAAATTCTCTAGTTTTATAATCGGAAAGAGTAATTACATTTTTAATTCCAGCAGCTCCACACCATCTACCTTGAGCAAAAGGTAAATCCATTGATATGGTGTATATAGTAACATTATTAAGTTTAGAAGCTTCTTCATTGAATTTTCTAACTTCCATATCACATACACCTGTATCTATAGATGGAACAACTACAAAGATTCTTTTTCCTTTAGTATCTTGTAAAGTAACAGGTTGTAGTTCATTATTAATTAAAGTAAAGTCAGGAGCCTTATCTCCTACTCTTAGTTGAATTCCTTTTAAAGTAATTGGATTGCCTTGAAATGTAATTTCCAAGCATATCATCTCCTTTTAAATTTATATTCCATAGATATAATATGCTCAAATATACTATTTATTATAAGGTTTTATAACAATATTTAAATAGTAAACAATATTATAAAACTGCCTTTACAGCTATAATAATTAAAATAATTCCGCCTAATATTTCAGCTTTTTTACCAAGTAAATCTCCACATTTCTTTCCTATGAAGATGGCAATAAAACTACAAATAAATGTGGTTATACCGATGATACAAATAGCTGGAAGAATAGCAATATTCATAGCGCTAAAGCCAATACCTACTGCAAAAGCATCTATACTAGTAGCTATTCCTTGAAAAAATAAAAGCTTGTAGTTAAGGGGTACAACTTTATTTTCATCTTCTTCTTTATCTGGGAATATGCCTTCTTTTAACATATTTGCCCCTATAAATCCTAATATGATTAAAACTAAAATACCAGAATATTTACTTAAAATTTCTGAGAACATTCCTCCTGCATAATAACCTAGAAAAGGCATTGCCCCTTGAAAGAAGCCGAAGAATAAAGGCATAGCTATAATTTTTTTTTTAGTAGCATCCTTGTACACCATACCATTAGTCATAGATACTGCGGCAGCATCCATACTAAGACATAATCCTATCATTATAATTTCAATAGTACTCATTAAAAAACTCCTTAATCTTATTTTATTAAACTTTAAGTTATCCTCCTCATACATAATAAAAGACCCATGTATAGCAAAGTTTAAAGTATCTCTTTTATTAGAGACATCTTAATTAAGCTATACATGAGTCTTGTTCTTTAAGGCAAGCCAGATTAAAAAATTAATCATTATGTTGACTTGTCACGTATAAAAGCATTATACGCAAACTACTCCCCCATGATACATTATTTTATTATTATATTATAAAACCATGAATAAGTAAATATGATTTACACTTTTATATAAGTTTGATATAAGTAGAAATATTGGATATAATATACATGTAATATAACATGTAGTAACAGTGAAGAGCAACAATATAATTTAAACATAAAATTAAACTGAAAAAGATATTATAAAATAGCTTATCTATATATGGAGAATTTAACTATAAAACTATATAACTATATAAATAGTTAACTATTTGTTCTGTTCATGCGGGTTTCGGGGGTTTGCTGTTTAAATATTATATTTAAACTTATGTTAAATATATAAGAAATTGATATAGGTACAGTGATGATTTTAAAGTGTAAAAAGGAAAGGAGTAATAATGTGGTTGAAGATAAATTTTTAAGCAAAATAAGTAAGTATAATGATGATATTGCTAAATATAAAAAAGAATTTGATAGAATCGGATATTTAAGATTATTAGTAATGATACTAGCCTTGTATTTCACCTATATAGGAATAAAGGTAGAAGTGACAAATAGGGTTCTATTTCTTTCTATAGTTTTTTATGGAAGTTTTATATTTTTAGTAATATATCATAGAAAAGTAAAAAGTAAATTAAAACTGGCTGAGGATATGATTGAAATAAATAATAGATACCTTCAAAGAATTTCTGGTCAGTGGATAAAGTTTCAGGATTTGGGAGAAGAGTTTGTAAATAAGGAGCACAGATATGCATCTGATTTAGATATTGTAGGTAGTGAATCTTTATTTCAATTAATAAATATAACTAATACTTGGCATGGAAGAAAATCTTTAGCTAATTCTTTATTAGAACCTAGGTTTGATTATAATGAAATACTATTAAGACAAGAGGCTATAAAAGAGTTATTTGATGACTTGGATTTTTGTGAGGAAATGGAGTATATAGGTAGAAATGGTAGGAATAGATTAAAAAGTCCTGAAAAATTAATAAAATATGTAGAAGATAAAGGTGTCCTTATAAAATCGAAATTAATTAAAAAGACTATATATTTAATGCCCTTAGTTACAATACCAATTACTTTAATAATACTTATATTTAAAATGAATAATTTTAATTGGTTAATGTATTTTCTTTTAATTGTGCAAACAATTATATGGACAATATCTACTTTAAAGTTAAATTTAGTTCTAGAAGTAGTTAATTATTTTAGAGGAAACCTAGAAGAGTATTTAAACATTTTAAAGTTAATAGAGAAAAAAGATTTTAAATCTAAAAAGTTAAAGAATATAAAAGAAAATTTATTTAAAGATAAAGATTCATCAATTAAAGCTATAAAAAGACTTTCTAATATATCAGAAAGAGTAAATATGAGAAATAATGGATTGTTATATTTAGCTTTAAACATACTATTTCTTTGGGATTATCAATGTGTATTTTCTCTTGAGGATTGGAAGGCTGAAAATGGTGATAAAATAGAAAGTTGGCTTTCCAATATTGGGGTTATAGAAGAACTTATGAGTCTTGCTGTGTTAATTCATATAGATGAAAATGTAACATTACCAACAATAAATCCTAGGGGTGTTAAAATAGAGGCACAAGACCTTGGTCATCCTTTAATAAATAGAGATGTACGAGTTAATAATGATTTAAGTATGAAGGAAAATATATTTATAATTACAGGATCAAATATGTCAGGTAAAACTACATTTTTAAGAACTATAGGTATAAATTTAGTTTTAGCCTATGTAGGTGCACCAGTATTTAGTAAGAAAATGGAGTGTAGCTTATTAGAGATATATACATCTATGAGGATAACAGATGATTTAAAAAATGGAATTTCAACTTTTTATGGAGAATTAATTAGAATAAAGGAAATTATTGAAGGTGCAAAGAATAATAAAAATATGATTTTTCTTATTGATGAAATTTTTAGAGGAACTAATTCTAAGGATAGGATTACTGGAGCTGAAGCTGTAATTAAAAACTTAAGTAAAGCTGGAGTTATAGGGGCTTTAACTACTCATGATTTAGAATTATGTAGTCTTTCAGAGCATAGTGGAATAAAAAATTATCATTTTTCTGAGTATTATAAAGAAAATAAAATATATTTTGATTACGAACTAAAAGTAGGTAAATCCAATACCACAAATGCTAAATATTTAATGAGAATTGTAGGAATTGAAATTTAATTTACATGGGTTCTTTGTTTTTAAAGAAAATGGTGTAATTTTAAGTATGTATTAAGTACTTTTAAGTTAATATTCTCATGGAAAGTAATATATGTGTTATTATTTTCATAAGATATATAAGGCATCTTCAAAAAATAAATAAGTCAGAATATACTTTCCATCTTTGACTTATTATTTATTTTCAGATGCCTAAAATAATTAGGGGGAAAGTGTAAATGGGAGAACTGTTAGAAATTTTTACTGACAACTTAGGATGGATAATTCTTGCATTAGCGATTATTTGGCTTATTTGTATTACTTGGAAGAAGGCAGCCCAAGATAAAGCTATTGTAGTTACAGGACTTAAGAGAAGGGTTATAAGTGGTAAGGGAGGATTTGTTGTTCCATTCTTCGAACAAACCAATAGATTATCACTTGAAAACATGAAGGTTGAAGTAAAGACTCATGAATCCTTAGATAGTAATGGAGTACCAATAGATACTGATGGAGTAGCTATAATAAAGGTTAAGTCAGATCCTGCAAGTGTATTATTAGCTATGGAGCAATTTAATACTGGAAAAGAAAGAGAAACTATTGAAGTAATGAAGGGAACTGTACAGGATGTACTGGAAGGTAAACTAAGAGAAATAGTCTCAAAAATGAGTATTGAAGAGATATACAAAGACAGAGAAATGTTTGCAAATGAAGTTGAAAATGTTGCAAAGTCAGACCTTGAAAGGATGGGTCTTGAAATTAAGACCTTTACAATTAGAGACATAGACGACACTAAGGGATATCTTCAAGCACTTGGTGCTAAACAAATAGCAGAAGTTAAGAAAAATGCAGCAATAGCTGAGGCAGAAGCAAAGAGAGAAGAGATGCAAAAAACCGCAGAAGCAAAGAGACTTGGAATGGAAGCACAAATATTTGCAGAAGCTGAAATTGCTAGAGCTAATAAAGAGAAGGAATTAAAAGTTCAATCCTTTAAAGAAGAAGAGAAAAAGGCACAAGCTAAGGCAGACTTTGCTTATGAAGTTGAAAAGAATATAGTTCATAAGAAAGTTGTAGAAACCTTAAAGGATGCAGAATTATTTGAAGAACAAAGACAAACTGATATAGCAGAGCAACAAGTACGTAAAAAAGAGAAAGAACTTGAATCTACAGTTAAAAAAGTAGCAGAAGCTGATAAATATAGAGCTGAGCAAGCAGCAGAAGCTGAGAGATTTATGATGATTAAGAGAGCTGAAGCAGAGGCTGAAACAATAAAAATTAAAGGTATGGCAGAAGCAGATGCCATAAGATTAGTAGGAGAGGCTAATGCAGATGCAATGAAGGCTGAGGCAGAGGCTATGAAGAAGAAGGCTGAAGCTTATAAGGAATATGGAGAAGCAGCTATTATTCAAATGTTAACAGATAAGCTTCCAGAGGTAGCAAAGAATATAGCAGAGCCATTATCTAGAACTGAGAAGATGGTTATTATTGACAATGGGGGTCAAGGTGGAGCAGCTAAGGTGTCAAAGAACATAGCTAATATCATGGCTGAAGTTCCAGAAGTTATCAATTCCTTAACTGGTATAGACCTTGTAGAGCTAGTAAAGGTAATAACCTTAAATAAGAAAAATGAAGATTTAGAAGATGATGAAGAAAAAACTATTATAGAACCTGAAACTATAGAATCAGAAGTAGAAGAGAGTTCTGTAATAGAATAAATATTTATACAGTAAAAAGACTCTAGGCTATTAAATTAGTGGCTTAGAGTTTTTATTTTTCAATTTATCATTTTAAGCAAATACAGAGTCTAATAAAGAGTTTAGAAGGTTTCATATAAATATGAAATTTCTACCAAAACCCCTAGTTATGTTGACAAGGGGGGTGTACATTGCTAGAATTAAAAATAGATATTGGTAAAAGTATGGAGAAAAGGTGCCATTAGGGGGGAAAACCATGAATAAAAAATTAAGATTCATAGCAGCGGTAGTTGTAAGCTGTAGTTTAATGTCATCAACAGTATTAGCAGATGACTTATCAGATGCAAAAAGTAAATCTAAAGAAATTGAAACGCAAATTGAAAGTAATAAGGCTAAAGTATCTGAGTTAGAAGAAAACAGAGATAATATATTAAGTGAAATTTCAGAGTTAGACAACAATATGGACAAGTTGTATAGTGAGGTAAATAATTTACAAGCTCAAATTTCACAGTCAACTAATAAAATAGAAGAGCTAGAAGAAAGATCTAGTGAACTTAAAAAAGAGTTAGAAGCCAGTAAAAAGGTCATGGATAAAAGACTAAGAGTTTTATATAAAAACAATGGTACAAGCTACATAGAAATTCTACTTAGTGCCGAAGGTTTTTCAGATTTTTTTGAAAAGATAGATATAATTAATACCTTAATTTCTTTTGACAATGAAGAAATAAATAAATTTAAGGCAAATCAAGAAGAATTAGATAAAAATATAAAGGATTCCTCTGAAGAAAAGAAAACCTTAGAAAATGCAAAAGCTATAGTGGATGCAAATTTGGAAGAATTAAATGCTAAAAAAGATGAGAAGACAAAACTTATGGCAAAGGCAGAAAATGAATTAGGAACAGCTGAAAAGCTTCTAGCTCAAAATGAAGCAGAATCTGAAGAAATTTTAGCCAGTATAACAGCTATGGAAAAGGCTGCAAGTAGACCTTCTCGTGGAGGTTCAATTTCTCAATCAAACACTAAGCCTTCAAATAGTGGGTCATCTTCAAGTCAAGTATCCACTAATGGAATGTACTCAATAACAGGAACTAGATATGCTATTACATCTCCATTTGGAAATAGAACTAGTCCAGTAGGTAGAGGGCAAGAATTCCATAAAGGAATAGATATAGGTGCTCCATATGGTGCTCCGGTGTATTCTCTTAAGGCTGGAACTGTAACTTATGCAGGATGGATGGAAGGATACGGTAATGTTGTTGTGGTAAGTCATGGAGACATTAGTACATTATACGCTCATAACTCATCTTTATCAGTAAGTGTTGGACAAACAGTAGCAGGAGGACAACAGCTATCAAATGTTGGTTCTACTGGATGGTCAACAGGTCCTCATATACATTTTGAAGTTATTAAAAATGGAACTAATATAGATCCTGCACCATATTATTTTTAATGCAAATTTTTAGAATATAAGAAGTTTAACATATATGTAGATAAAAACATCTAAGCATTGGCAAGTCACTAATGCTCAGGTGTTTTTATTTTGGATTAAATTTAGTATTGACATAGTGTATATAAACAATATATACTGTTAGTATAAAGAAGCAATTTAGCTTAATTTTTTTATAAGTACTGTACATACTGAATATTAACAGCGTTAAACAGTAGTTATAGTAAACTTAATTTTAAATTAAAATTTATAAGAATTAATGGAGGTGTTACTTTGTCCAATAAAATAATAGAAATAAAAAATTTGACTAAAGAATATGAAGATTTTAAGTTGGATAATATTTCATTTAGTTTAGATAGAGGATATATTATGGGCTTTATAGGTGAAAATGGAGCAGGTAAAACAACTACTATAAAACTAATTATGAATTTACTAAAAAGAGATGAAGGTGAAATTCAAATCTTTGGTAAAGATAATATTGACAATGAAAGAGAGATAAAGGAGCGTATAGGATTTGTTTATGATGAATGTTTTTATTATGAAAATATCTCTATTAAAGATAATGAAAAAATAATCTCTGGTTTTTATAAAAGTTGGAATACTAAGGTATTTGAGAATTATTTAAGGAAATTTAACTTAAATAAAAAGCAAAAGGTAAAAGAATTATCTAAAGGAATGAAAATGAAATTTGCCATTGCTTTAGCATTAAGTCATAATGCAGAATTTTTAATACTAGATGAACCGGCTTCAGGACTAGATCCAGTTATGAGGCGTGATATTTTAGATGTATTTCAAGAGGTCATACAAGACGAAAATATAGGTATTTTAATTTCAAGTCATATAATTTCTGATTTAGAGAAGATATCAGATTATATAACTTACATCCAAAAGGGAAAGATAGTTTTCTCTAAAGCTACTAGTGAATTAATGGAGGAATATAAAATAATTAAAGGGGATAAGACTCTATTAAGTAAACTTGATGAAAAAGTTATATATGGATTGAGAGAAACACCATATGGTTTTGAAGGAATAATTAAAGATAAATACATTGAAAAAAGTATAAGGCAGAAAATTGTTAGTGAAAAGCCATCTTTAGAGGAAATTATGGTAGCTATGAATAAGGGGGTAAGAAAATAAATGTGGAAAATGGCCATGAGAGATTTAAGGGGAGTATTTAATCTATACAGCAATAAAAGTGGACTAATAATGATAGTGGTAGTTATATTGTTTGGAGTTGGGAATAAAGGAGCTGGCTTATTTAATTATTTTTTACTAATGGGTGGGGTAATTAGTATAGCCTTTACTGAAATGGAAGCTAGAGATAAGATTCATATTAGTATACTTAGTAGTCCTTGTAAAAGAAGTGATTATGTATTAGGTAAGTTTCTGTTTTCTATTATGTGGATAATCATAGTAACAGTAATAGGAGTGCTATTAAATAATCTAATTTATATGATATATCCAGCAGAGTATTTAAAATTGCCTCCATCTGTAATTAAAGGGACTGTTAGTTATATTCTTATATTTGTAGCTCTTTATTATTGTGTATATTTTTCATTAGGAATAAAGTTTGCAAAGATATTTTACTTTGTTATCTTCTTTGTTATAATGGCAGGAACTTTAACCATAGGTGAGTATCTTAAAGGAGAAGCATTACCTGGGTGGTTATCTAGCATAGAAAGACTTTTAGTGATATTTCAAAGTAATACTTTAGTAAGTAACATTATATTAAGTGCACTGGTATTAGGTATTTTAGCTTTAATTGCTACTATATCAGTGGTTATTTATGAAAAGAAAGATTTTTAGGAGGAGAATTTATGGGAGCTCTTTTAAAAAAGGACTTTATGACTAGTCGATATATCTATACTATTTCTCTTTTAGTTGTAGGGATAGCATTATGTTTTGCTTCTATGTATAGCTTTGAAGCTACACTTTTGATTTATTTATTGGGAACCTTCATAGTACCGTTAATAGCAAATAAATTTACAGCCACAGATGAAATGAGAAGAAACTATGATGTGATAATTAATAGCTTTCCGGTAAGAAGAGTTGATGTAGTGATAAGTAAATTTATTTATTATTTCATAATTTATGTTTTATGTTCATCTATACTTATGTCAATAGTATTATTAGTTGGAAACTTTAATCAAGAAAATTTATGTATAATTTATATTATCCAATCTTTATCCTTTATATATTACTGTTTAATAATTGGGGTTACGAATTTTATATACTATAGATATGATTATAGTGTTGCTGCAAAATACTCCGCAATCATTATTATTGCAGTTATAAATGTGCCTATAATTATTTTGAAGCTTATTGATAAGATACGCCCTAATATTTTCAAAGGAATTAGCAAGTATTTATTAGTAAGTACAATTCCTAAAGTGTATTTAGCTATAGGTATTATTCTAATAGGAATTATAATATATTTTTTCTTTATAGTATTGTCTATAATTGGATATAGAAAGAGAGATTTATAGGTAGATAAAAATTTTCAGAATACATTTAAACTTGGAGGAATTTCAATGAATATAATAATAAACAACTCTTCGGGAGAACCCATATATTCTCAGATAGAAAAACAAATAAAGGACGATATTTTAACAAATAAGTTAGAGCCTAATGAGCCATTGCCATCTATACGAGGGCTTGCTAAAGATCTGAGAATTAGTGTAATTACAACTAAGAGAGCTTATGATGAGCTAGAACGGGAAGGCTTTATATACACAGTTCCAGGGAAGGGATCTTTTGTAAATGTTCAAGATAAGGAACTTTTAAAAGAATCTATTATGAGAAATATGGAAGACTATCTAATTAAGGCAATAGAGGAAGGTTCTAAAGCTGGAATATCAGTAGAAGAAATCATAGAAAGTTTAAGAGTACTTGCTGAAGAATATAACCTATAGTAGGAGGAATATGATGGATAATATATTGTATGTGGATAATTTATGTAAAAAATACAAAAACTTTAAGTTAAATAATGTTTCTTTACAGTTGCCTAAGGGATTTATTATGGGGTTAATTGGTGAAAATGGTGCAGGTAAAACTACGTTAATAAAACTTATAATGAATTTAGTAAAGAAGGACAGTGGAGATATAAAGATATTTGATAAAGATAACGTTAAATTTGAAAGGGAAATAAAAGATAGAATAGGTTTTGTTTATGATGAAGTTTGCTACTACGACCATATGTCTTTAAAAGAAAATGGCAACATGGTTTCTATGTTATATAGTAAGTGGGATAAGGATAAATTTAATTATTATTTAAATAAGTTTGAGCTTAATAAGGATAAAAAACTAAAAGAATTATCTAAGGGTATGAGAATGAAATTTTCATTATGTATAGCCCTTAGCCATGGAGCAGAGTTTATAATAATGGATGAACCTACTGTGGGATTAGACCCAGTGGTTAGATCGGAAGTGTTAGAAGAACTTCAAAGTTTAATGGAAAATGAAAATATGGGGGTATTAATATCTACTCATATAACTTCAGACCTTGAAAGAATAGCAGATTATATTACTTTTATAAAGGATGGAAGTATTGTATTCTCAAAACCAAAGGATGAAATAATGGAAGCCTACAAAATTATTAAAGGGGACTGCAATATACTTACAAAGGAAGTTGAGAAACACTTTGAAGGCATAAGTAAAAATAGATTTGGTTTCGAAGGGTTGACATCACAAGTCGATAAAGTAAGAGAAATTTTAGGAGATAATATTGTAGTAGATAGGGCTACCATAGAGGATATTATGATTTTAAAAAAGTAAATTGAATATATGTAAGTTAAATATGTTATTTACCATGGTTTATGTATAATAAATTAATTAGTTATACATAAACCATGGTATTTTTGTTATATCAAATATAATTAGGGAAAATTGAAATAATAAAATAATTTCAAGAAAAATTCATGTTAAAATTATGTAGACATTCTTCGTAGTACGAAGTAAAATATTTATTGAGGTGTTGTAGAAATATTAATAGCATAAAATTTTATAGTGGTGGGGATTGATATTATGGAGAAAAGAATAGACTTAACAGAAGGGTCTATAAGTGGAAAGCTAGTTCAATTAGCTCTTCCTATTATGGCAACTTCATTTATTCAAATGGCATACAATCTAACAGACATGCTTTGGGTTGGAAGAATAGGAAGTACAGCAGTAGCAGCAGTAGGAACAGCAGGTTTTTTTAGTAACTTAGCTGCAGCTCTTACCATGATAGCTAAGGTAGGTGCAGAGGTAAAAGTATCCCAAAGCTTGGGACGTAAAGATGAAAAAGCTACAAGGAATTATATTGTTAGTGCCCTACAAATTAATATAGTATTATCTTTAATCATGGGAGTAATAATACTATTATTTAGAAGTAAGTTTTTAGCATTTTTCCAGTTAGAAAATGTGAAAGTTATATCTATGGCAGAAACTTATCTAGCTACAATAGCTATGGGGATGGTTATAACAAATTTAATACCAGTACTAACAGCAATATTTAATGGAGCAGGTAACAGTAAGACACCCTTTATTATTAACACTGTTGGTTTAGTAGTTAATATAGTATTTGACCCAATTTTAATTTATGGTATGGGACCTATTCCAAAGATGGGAGTCTTAGGAGCGGCCTTAGCAACAATAGGGTCACAAAGTATAGTTGTAACTTGTTTCTTAATATCTATTTTAAAGAGTAAAGAAAAATATTTAAAATTTACTCTATTAAAGAAACCTGATTTTAGAGCTATAAAAACTATATGTAAACTTGGAATTCCTTCTGGAGTTCAAAGCGGATTATTTACTACTTTTTCTATTTTAATAGCAAGGGTAATAGCTGGATCTGGTGAAGTCGCTATAGCAGTACAAAAAGTAGGAGTTCAAATTGAAGCAATAACTTGGATGACTGCAGGTGGATTTTCAACAGCCCTTAGTTCTTTTGTAGGACAAAATTATGGAGCTAAAAAACATGATAGAATTAAGGAAGGCTATAAAGCTACTATTTTAATAGCAGGAGTAGTTGGAATTTTAGCCACTCTAGTATTAATAATAGGAGGAAAAGGAATTTTTTCAGTATTCATAAAAGAAAAAGAAGCTATAAGGTTAGGTACAGATTATTTAAGAATCCTTGGATATTCTCAATTGTTTATGTGTATTGAAATTACAACAGTAGGAATGTTCAATGGTTTAGGACGAACATATATACCTGCAGCTGTAAGCATTATACTGACAGGACTTAGAGTTCCAGCATCTATGATATTATCATCACCAAACCTTTTAGGCATAGATGGAGTTTGGTGGAGCATTAGTATGAGTAGTGTTCTTAAAGGAATAACTATTGTGATGATTCTATATTACATGACTAAGAAGAAGAATTTATTACTCGATAATACATCAGAAAAAAATATATCTGTAGAAGTGATTTAATATAAAGTAGAAGGCTGTGTCAAAATGAGATTTAGATTATTTTGACATAGCCACTTTTATTATTTTATCATTTCGAGCTTTTCTATGACTACACTATAAGAGCCATCTGGAGATGTAACTTCTGCTTTTTCACCTAAATTTCTTTTGTATAACGCTTTTCCTAAAGGACACTCTATGCTAATTTTATTATTAAGAGGATCTGCTTCAACAGTGGTTACCATGGTGAAATCTTCTTCCTCATCATCATCTAGAAATCTTAGGGTTACAATTTTTCCAACACCAACCTGATTTTCTGATATGTCATCATTTATTATTTTTGCTGTTTTAATCATTTTTTCTAGATATCCCATACGTCTATTATTATCAGCTCTATTCTTTTTAGCTGCTTTGTACTCAAAATTTTCGCTTAAGTCTCCATGAGCTCTAGCTTCTTTTAATTCTTCATTTATCTGAAATCTAACTACATTTTTTCTATGTTCGAGTTCATCTTTTAGAATTTGAACTGATTTTTCAGTGAGATAGTTATACATAATTTAAAACCTACCTTCTAAACTAAATTATATTTATATAATACTATTATACAGCTAAAGATATTAATACAATATACTCTTTTAAATAATATGACTTAGTTAAAGGCTCTGTTGAAAATTACAGTGATAGAACATATAAAATCTAAGAATAAATTAAGAAAAGGACTTATTTAAAATTACTTTAAAATAAGTCCTACTTTATAATTAATTTATTAAGTGTTAAATATTATAGTTATTCGTTAACGGAACTGAGTTTGAATAAGTCGAACTAGTGGACTTTCTGGATATAAAATATTGGAAAGTTCATTATAAAGAATAGTAATTCTAAATAATCCACTAGAGGCTGGTGTAAATTCATCAACTTGATAATATAATACTAAGCCTTCAGGAGTTAAATAGAATTTTTGGGTATCTGTAACTCCGGTATATGGTGTAGTGAAATTTATATTCATTTCATTAGCCTTTTGTGTAGCTATATCACTAACAATTTGAGTATAGTTCATGCTATTATTAAATAAATTACCAAAGTCATAGACCTCTCCAGTATTAACATCCATAGTTAAAGAAGTAAATAAAGTACTGCCAGCTGGATTATCTTCAGTTTCTGTGTACAAAGACATTACTATACTTAATAGACCATCAGAATTTAGCGGAACTTCATAAGCACTTTCTACTGTTGTAAAGTTCACTTTATCAGGAACTAAAACTTCATTAAGCCATAAAGAATTCAATGAATCAATAATTTCTTGATTCACTATACTAGCAGTATCTCCATTTTCAGCATTTTCAATAAATGGATATTCAAGTTTGAATTGTGAAGGTGATAATACTTGAGTTTCTAAGGTAGATGTAAGATTATCTTCTGGTGGGGTATAACGTCTACCAAAGCATTCAAAGTAATCTATTCTGTTTAAGCTTATACCAAAGTAAACCCATCTCCAGCCAGTCCATCTAAATCCATAGGCAGTTCGTCTATCGACATTAATAAGCCATGCCCAAAAAGAATTTCCATTACGAAGCCATATATATACAAATTGGAATCTACAAGGTCTTATAGATCCAGGGGATACAGCTTTAGTCTGTGGTCCTGAAGAAAATGATTTCTTAGGCGTCATATTTGGGGGAGGTCCTGGAGGTCCTCCTGATTGTGGACCTGAAGGTGAACCAGGTTGTGATACTGGGGGTCTTGGTGGTTGATTCCATGGTGGTGCTGATGGGCCAGGACCTCCTGGGAAAAATGGAGGTACTATCCTTTCATCAAAACACTCATTACAACTTTCTTCGTCATCTAAGTATCTATTAGTATAATAATTTTGTGAGTTTATATCATAGGGTTTCCTAATGAACATAACATGCTCCTTAATAGTATTACAATATCATAATATACAATTTAAATTGGAATGTGAGTTTAAAAAAAGTTTTTTTATAAATACATAAAAAAATTTTTTCATGACATACTATTATCATACCAATAAAATCATTATTTGTTTTGTAGTAAGTTTTCATGCCTGTGAATGTTTAAGTGAATTTCATAGAAACGAGAATTTGAAGGAGGAATAGCTTATGAAGAATGTTTATCAATCTACACATATAGCTACTAGCCCCAAAACAAAGCAGCAACTAAGGAAATTTAAAGAGGAATTTTCTGAAGAGTTATCATGGGATAAAGAACGGGGGAAGTACCGGAAATAATATCATGATAGTGTAATGATTTTATTGTTATAATAAATGGTGAAAGCCTTTCTGCACAGTAGCAGAAGGGCTTTCTTTTATAAGAGTTATTGACATAAAAGTTTTTATAAGTAATTATATAAATATAATTGTATAAGTAATGGATGGAAAGGATGATTAGCAATGGTAAATATAGGAAATTATTGGGATGAAAAGCTAAAAGGAGAATTTGATAAGCCTTATTACATAAAATTAAGACAATTTTTGATTAGTGAATATAAAACTGGAAATGTATTCCCAGATATGAATAATATTTTTAATGCCCTTAAATTTACATCTTACGAGGATGTTAAGGTGGTAATATTGGGGCAAGATCCATATCATGGAGCTGGTCAGGCACATGGATTATCTTTTTCAGTTCAACCTGGAGTTAGAATTCCACCATCTCTTTTAAATATGTATAAGGAATTAAAAAGTGATTTAGAGTGCTATATTCCTAATAATGGTTACTTAGTTCCTTGGGCAAAACAAGGAGTATTACTTTTGAATGCTGTACTTACAGTAAGAGAAGGTGAGGCCAATTCACACAAAAATAAGGGCTGGGAATGTTTTACTGATAGAATAATAACATTATTAAATGAAAGAGAGAAGCCTATAGTATTTTTATTATGGGGAAATAATGCAAAGGAAAAGATGAAGTTTATTACAAATCCTAATCACTATATTTTAACTTCAGTACATCCTAGTCCTTTATCTGCAACTAGAGGGTTTATGGGATGTAAGCATTTCTCAAAGACTAATGATATATTAAAATCTTTGGAACAAAAAGAAATTGATTGGCAAATACCTAATATTAATTCATAGTATATTTGAAATTCAAATAGATAAAATATAACTATTTAATATTATAATTATTAAAGTTTATTTATTAGCAAATAGTTATAATGAAGATGAATTAAATATGAAAGAGGGTATATGTAATGATTGAAAAAATTAGTGTGAAAAAGGTTAGAGAAGTTGCAGAAGAACATTTCAGAAAAGGTGAGTTTTATTGTTCAGAAGCAATAGTTGCATCTATTAAAAGTAACTTTGAAGTAGACATGCCAGATGAAATGATTGCCATGGCTTCTGGATTTCCAGTAGGTATTGGAAAATCAAAATGTACATGTGGAGCTGTTACAGGAGCTGTTTTATGTCTTGGATACTTTTTTGGAAGAACTAAAGGAAGTAATCCTCAAGATCCCAAGAGTGTTAAAGCTTTACAGTTAGCCTATGAATTACAAGATAGTTTTAGACAAAAGCATAAATGTTTATGTTGCAGTGTTCAAACTAAAGGTATGGATATGGCATCTGGTGAGCATAAAGCACAATGCATAAGATTTACTGGAGAAATGGCAGAAAAGGCTGCAGAAATTATTGTAAGAGAATTAAATATTGAAAATATTGATGAATAGTTGAGGAAAATGAATATGAATTATATAAAAAAAATACCATTGCCAATGGCAGCTGTAATGCTAGCATTAGCTTCATTAGGAAATTTATTATCATCATACAATATAGTATTTAAAAATATCCTTGGAGTGATATCTGCAATAATATTAATACTTCTTACAATAAAGATTATAACTTGCTGGAAAGATGTAAAAGAAGAAATAAAACATCCCGTTATTGCAGCAGTTATACCTACCTACTCCATGGGGGTTATGCTTTTATCTGCATATTTAAAGGAAATATCTTTCTCATCTGGATTTATTCTATGGTGGGTGGGGGTACTAATACATATAGGCCTAATAATATTTTATTCTAAAAACTTTATATTAAAATTTGATATTAAGAAGATGTTTCCAAGTACATTCATTGTTTATGTGGGAATAGGTGTAGGTGGAATAACTGCACCAGCATTTAAATTAGCTCAACTAGGACAAGCTTTTTTCTGGATTGCCTTTATTTCACTTATTATATTAATTCCTGTTTTAGGTTATAGAACCCTTATAGTAAAGGGAATACCAGAACCAGCCTTTCCAACCACAGTAATATTTGCAGCGCCAGCTGCACTTACACTTGCTGCATATTTAAATTCTTTTTCAGAAAAGAATATTAATATGGTCATGTTTTTAGCAGTATTGGTAATGGTATTATATATATGTGGAATAGTGTATCTTGTACAGGGGTTAAGACTTAAATTTTATCCCAGTTATGCTGCATTTACATTCCCTATGGTAATAAGTGCAATTGCAATGAAGGGTACTAATGGATTTTTGATGAAAGCTGGAAAAGAAATTTCTTGGCTAAAATATGTAGTTAAATTTCAAGAGGTAATTGCAACTGTTATTGTATTATATGTGTTTATAAGATTTTTAATGTTTATCCTAAAAAGGGATACAGTTAAAGTAAATACTACAATATCAAGATAATTTAAATATTAATTTTAAATAAACTCTATGAAGAAGATTTTTTCATAGAGTTTTGTTCCTTATTGATGAAAATTAATGATGGACTTTATGAAGAATTTTATATAGAAAGTAGAAAATATATTATGGATAAAAATTGATTTAATATAATATTGTTCATAATAAACATTAAACATACAACTTATATATAAATATCGATAAAAATCCTTTTAAAATATTAAAATTTATTTAAAAATAGGTTGATTTTTGTAATCGATTAAATTAAACTAGATAATTGAGTGGAAATTTAATGTCTAAGGTTTCTAGAAGTAAATTAACTACTTTTAAAAGAAATCAATTATAGGGGGAAAAAAATGGCTAAAAAAGACGGAATACAAACTGATGCTTCACTAAAGAGAGATCTTGGACTAGCTGCAGCTACAGCTATCGTAGTTGGGAATGTAATAGGTTCAGGAATTTTTATGTCACCGGCAAGTTTCGCAAGAGTAACAAACCCAAAAGTAGCTATACTAGCATGGGTTTTAACTTCAATAGGATCATTACTTATTGCTTTAAGCTTTGCTAATTTAGGATCAAAAATGCCTAAAACTGGAGGTCCTATTGTTTATACAAGAGCTGCCTTTGGTGATTTTGCAGGTTTTCTAATTGCATGGTCCTTTTGGATAGGTGCATGGGTAGGAAATGCAGCTATAATTACAGCATTTATGAGTTATTTTACATACTTTGTTCCAGCTGCAAACAATCCACTAGCAGCATTCTTGATATCTTCTGCAGTGGTATGGATATTTACATTAATAAATATATATGGTGTAAAATATGTTGGAAAAATAGGAGTTATATCAACAGTATTAAAAATTGCAGTACTTGTAGTATTTATTGTAATTGCTGCACTAAATTTTGATCCAAGCTATATGAAGACTGTATCTAGTCCAGAAGTAAGCGGAATGGGAACATTACCATCAGCTATAGCTATAGCACTATGGGCTTTTGTAGGATTAGAAAGTGCTACAGTAGCAGGTGGAGAGATAAAAAATCCAGAGAAAAATATTAAAAAAAGTACTATATATGGAATAGTAATAGTGTCTGCCATATATATAGTAATGAGTGTTGTTTCTATGGGTGCTATGGATCAAGCAGCTCTTGCAAATTCAGATGCACCGCTAGCAGATATTATAAATAAAGCTACAGGAGCTTCATGGGGGGGGACTTTCATAGCAGCTGGTGCACTAATTTCTACTTTAGGAGCAACTTCTGGATGGTTATTAACAACAGCTAGAAGTGCTGTTGGAGCAGCTGAAGATGGATTATTCCCAGCAATATTTAAACGTATAAATCCTAAATTTAATACTCCTGTGGCATCTCTTGTTATAGGAAGTATATGCATGAATTTACTTTTAATAATGAACTATGTAGGGTCTCTTAGAAGTGCCTTTGACTTTATGATATTACTAGCTACATTATCTTTCTTACCAGCATACACATTCTCAGCAGCTGCTGAAATAGTATTACTATGTAAGAAATCAAAAGATTTTAGCTTTATAAACTTCTTAAAGAGTTCATTCTTCTCATTACTTGCATTTGCTTATTCTATATATGCTATATATGGAACAGGAGCTGATGTAGTAATGTATGGATTTATATTAATGCTTGTAGGAATACCAATATATGTTTACATGATGCTTCAGAAAAATAAAGAAGATAAGAATATAGATAAAATAAGAGAAGCTGCAGGCTTAGAGAAATAGTATAGAGTTTACTAATTTACTAAGTATGCAAAATAATAACAGTCTGATTAAAATAATTTAAATCAGACTGTTTTCTTAAATTTCTAATATAATCTTAAGTACTTTAACTATTATATTTTAAGAATAGATTAATGTCTTCTTCTATCATTTTTAAAGAAGTTATCCAAAAGTCTTTAGAAGAGATATCAATATTCATTATTTTAGCTATATCGCTTAAAGAATTTTTCCCTGTTGCTGAAAGAAGGGTTTTATATTGTTCTGGGAAGGAATCGCCCCTCTTTAAGTATTCTGCATAAAGACCTTTTGCAAATAATTGACCAAAGGCATAAGGGAAGTTATAGAAATTATTTTCAGCATAATAGTAATGAGTTTTACAAGCCCACATGTATGGATGAAGGAAGTTAGAATCAAGGCCATCACCATAAGCTTCTTTTTGGGCATTAATCATTATTTCATTTAAATCTTTTACACTAAGAGATCTTTCTTTTCTTATTTTAAATAATTCACTCTCAAACAGAAACCTACTATAAATATCAACTATAACTTGAGTACAGTCACTAATTTCAGTTTCTAAGATAGAGAAAGCCTCATCTTTAGTAGCAGTTTTAATAGCTGCTTTTTTTACTATAGTCTCACAGAAGTTAGAAGCTGTTTCTGCTATTGGCATAGGATAATGTGCATTTAATATACTTTCATTGTTAAGGCAATATCCATGATACCCATGACCAAGCTCATGGGAAAGGGTAACTACATCACTAAAGGCATTACCATAGTTTAATAACACCCTACTCTCACCTACATGAGGAAGTCTAGAGCAAAATGCACCTCCTACCTTTCCTGCTTTAGGTAAAACATCTATCCATGATTTTTCCATGGCATTTTTAGCGAAATCTGCTAAGTCATCACTAAAGGTTCTAAAATTATCAATTACACACTTACATCCATCTTCATAGGTGTAAGTCATATCAGCATTACCCATAGGCGCAAATAAATCATAAAATGGTAGACCATTTTTATGGCCTAAAAGTTCGCCTTTTCTTTTGAGATACTTTCTAAATATAGGAAGATATTCTTTAATAGCATCGAGCATTGAGTCTAAAATTTTTCTATCCATCCTTGAATTAAAAAGAGTTTTATCTAGTGGAGAAGAAAACCCTCTTATATCACAAAGTGTTATAACTTCGCCCTTTATTCCATTAATAGCAGCAGCCATACCATCATGAATTTTTTCATAAGCCTTAATTTCAGCCTCATAAGCTTTTCTTCTAATAGTTGAGTCAGCCTCATAAGCCATGTTTCTAATCATAGATAAGGGTAGTTGTCTATTTTCTCCATGTAGTTCTATATCAACCATAAGGCCAGAGATTAGCACATTTTTAAGTTTGCACCAAGCGTCTGATCCAGTATTTTTCATTTTTGCTATTATAGCTTCTTCTTTATCACTTAGCATATATTTTGCATTTTCTGCTTTTTCTTTAAGGAAAAAATTATGGTCACTAAGTAATCTAGAACCTTGAATTATTTTATCTAAATCTTTAAGATTACCAATCCATTTTGTAATTTTAGCTTCGCTTTCAGCTAGATTACTAATTTTAGAAGAAAGAATATCATCATATTTTAAAGCAGTTGAATTTTTGGTATCTACACTAAGAGTTAAGTGAACCATACTACCTAATTTTCTTGCTAGAGTTTTTAATTCTATATTCATAGATATGAAATTTTCTAACAACTTATCAGGTGAATCTGTACTATCAATAATGTTATTAGTAGTAGTTATGAAATTTTCTATAAGTTCATCTAGATTATTCAAATCCTCTTTAAATTCATTGCATTCAAAGGAAGAATAAAGCTCTTTAAGACTCCAATTAAGTTCCAAATTTATCATCTCCTTGTATGTTTTAATTATATTATAACATAAAAATACAATATATATAATTTTATAAATAAATGTAACTATATAGATAATAAGATGAATTGGAGCTATTACTAACAATTAGGTGATAAAATATATGATAAAAATATAGAAGTGACCAATTGAACTTTTATCTATTAGTCACTTTTTAATATAATTATTAATATTAGATTTTAATTGATTTCTTTAAATTATATAATAAATCTAATTATTTATGAGTTCCATGAATTACATTAAATCCATGATTCTTTAAAAGCTTTTCATGCTTATTATAATTATCACACTCAACATCTATACAAAGAGCTATATGAATGGTATCGACTTTTTTTCTTTTAAGTTGCTCTATTTTATGATTCCAATCTTCTTGATCTGATATAGTTGTATCACAACCACTACAATAGAAGAAGCTTGATAATATAGGTTTTGAATTTTCATACTTTCGAAAGGTATCAGTTAAATTGTTATAGGCATCAAAACATCCAGTTCCAGCACATTGACCGACTAACTTTCTACATGCCATTATTGCTATAGACATAGAAATCCTCCTTATATTTTAAAATGAATAGAATATATAAATTCAGTAATGCTACACAAGGATACTAACATGGGCTATGATACATGTCAAATGGCACAGTATTTTTAGGTTATACAATTATACTTTTTCAATATTAATAATTGTTAGTTATAAACTTTAGTTAGCAAAAATCATTATTCTACATATTATAGAGTATGAGAAGTGAAGTGTTAAACTGTATTACTAATATTATTCTAGGAGGAAATTATGAGAAAGAAAACTATTAAGTTATTAAGTGCTTTAATTTGTGCATTTATATGTGTTGGCTTATTTACAGGATGTAATAAAAATAAGACATCAGACAAAGAAAATCAAGGAAATAAAGATAAAATAACAACTATACGACTTAATGAAGTAACTAGATCCATTTTTTATGCACCAATGTATGCAGCAATTAGTGAGGGATTCTTTGAAGAAGAAGGAATTGAGATTGAACTTTCCACAGGCCAAGGTGCAGATAAAACTATGCAACAACTTATTAGTGGAAGTGTTAATATTGGATTCTCAGGACCAGAGCAAGTAATGTATATTTATAATCAAGGTAGAGAAGATTATCCAGTAGTATTTGCCCAGTTAACTCAAAAGGACGGATCATTTTTAGTATCTAGAGAAAAACATAGTGAGTTTTCATGGCAAGACATTAAAGGGAAGACAGTTATAGGAGGAAGACCGGGTGGAGTACCTGAAATGGCTCTTGAGTATGTATTAAAAAATGAAAATATCGACAAAGAAAAGGACTTAAATTTAGTTACTAATATAGCATTTGACGCAGTTCCAGGAGCATTTAAAGGCGGTACTGGAGACTATGCTGCAATATTTGAACCAACTGCTAGTGTAATAGCAAATGAAATAAATGGATCTGTAGTAGCATCTATTGGAGAAAGCGCTGGAAACCTTCCATATACATGTTTTTATACTGTTCAATCTTATATTAATGAGAATGAAGACTTGTTAGTAAGATTTGTTAAGGCTATTCAAAAGGGGCAGGAGTGGGTAATGTCTAATGAGGATGCTACAGTTGCCAATTCTATAAAAGATTTCTTTCCAGGAACAGATGAAGAAGTAATAGCAACAGTTGTGAGGAATTATAAAAAAATAGAGGCTTACGCTAAAACTCCAACGGTAAGTGAAGAGGATATGAATAGATTAATGGATATTATAGAATCCTACGACTCTGAACTTTTAACTAAAAGACCACCATTTAAAGATATAGTTAATAATTCAATTAGTGAAAAGGCTATGAAGAAATAAAGAAAAAATGATTTTTTAAAATCATTAAAATCTATAAATTATATATACAAATAAATAATTTTAAAGGAACATGTCTTTAGGATTTTAAAGGCATATTCCTTTTATTTATATATGGTATAAGTTTTATTATCAACATTTATTATAACCTCATATATTAGTACTATAAAATATTAAAGAACTTTAAAGCTAAGGATTATAAGTAATGATAGAAAAGAAATTAAAAAACTAAGAAGATAAAAAATAAAGATATGGAGATGGAGATATGAATAGAATAGAGATAAAGAATGTTTACATGAATTATCATACACTATCTGCAGAGACTGTTGCTTTAAAAGATATTAACTTCACAGTAGACGGTGGAGAGTTCGTAAGTATAGTTGGACCTTCAGGATGCGGAAAATCCACACTTTTAAATATAGTATCTGGGCTTATTGAAGCTTCATCAGGAGATATATTAGTTGATGGACGTGTTCAAGAAGGGTACTCAGATAAAATTGGATACATGTTTCAAAAGGATCAACTTTTTGAGTGGTTAACGGTATTGCAGAATGTAAGTATAGGATTAAAAATTAAAAAAATGATGAATGATGATGCAAAAATAAAATTAGAGAAATTATTAAAAAACTATAATCTATGGGAGTTTAAGGACCATTATCCAAGACAGTTATCAGGCGGCATGAGGCAAAGAGTTGCTTTAATTAGAACCTTAGCTTTAGACCCAGAAGTTTTACTTTTAGACGAACCATTTTCAGCCCTAGATTATCAAACTAGACTCAATGTCAGTGATGAAATATACGAAATAATTAAAAATGAAGGTAAAACAGCCATTATGGTCACCCATGACATTTCAGAGGCTGTGTCTATGTCATCTAGGGTAATAGTGCTATCAAAAAGACCAGCAGTAATAAAGAAAATTATAAAGATAGAATTTGATGGAGAAAATCTAACTCCTTTAAAGTGTCGTGAACACAGTAAGTTTAGAGTATATTTTAATGATATATGGAAGGAGATGGATTATGATGATAAGTAAGGAACATGAAGAATATTTAAAGAAGGTAAAAAGAAACAGAAGAAAGATTATTTTTACTAGAATACTTATATTAGTTGCATTTTTTCTTCTTTGGGAAGTATTAGGCAATTTAAAGATTATTGACCCGTTTTTAACTAGTACACCATTAAGAATGTTTAAGAGTTTTATAAAGTTGTATAATGAGGGAGCTTTAATTAATCATATAACAATAACTTGTTTTGAAACTATAATTGGATTTACTTTAGGAACCTTTTTAGGGACTATAATTGCAATAATGTTGTGGTGGTCAGACTTTCTTTCAAATGTTTTAGATCCATATATTGTAGTCCTAAATGCACTTCCTAAAGTAGCTTTAGGACCTATAATAATATTCTGGGCAGGGAATGGAATGAAGGCAATTATAATCATGGCATTGTTAATTTCTATAATTTCTACAATAATAAGTATACTTTCAGGCTTTAGAGAAGTAGAAGAAGATAAAATAAAACTCTTAAAGACCTTTGGTGCGTCAAAGTTTAAAATTTTAACTAACTTAATCATTCCTGCTACGACACCAACTTTTATATCTGCACTAAAGATTAGTGTAGGACTTTCTTGGGTAGGAGTTATAATGGGAGAATTTTTAGTAGCAAAAAAAGGACTTGGTTTCTTAATAGTATATGGAGGACAAGTAGCACAATTAGATATGGTAATGATGAGTGTAGTTATTCTTTCAATAATTGCTTATTTAATGTATGAAGTAGTTCACTATTTTGAAAAAAAATATGCCACAAAGTTATAAAATAAAAAACAATCCATTACATTTATCAGATTTTAATAAGTGTAGTGGATTTATTATATTAATATAAGATGCTAGAGTATAATAAATGTTTATATTAATAATAGAAATAGTACAAGATTATGATATAATTAAGCATGCAGATAGGGGGAAAAATTATGAAGACAAAAAAAGCATTAGCGTACATAACGTTAATAGGTGTAGTGGTAGCTTGGGGAATTTCTTTTGTTAGTATAAAAGTAGTATTAGATGCATTTTCACCTGTAGCAATGGCCTTTGTTAGGTTTTTTATTGCCACTGTAACACTTATTATAATAAAACAATTTACAAATAAGGAGAAAGTTAATAAAGAAGATTATGGAAGATTGGCTGTTAGTGGAATTTTTGCTATCACCTTATATTTCTTCTTTGAAAATAATGGTATATTAAGGGTGTCTGCCAATTCAGCATCCATAATAGTAGCTACTTTACCTGTAGCAGCAATAATAGCAGATAAAATATTTTATAAAACAAAGATATCTAGATTAAGTGTAATTAGTATTATAGTATCTATATTTGGAATTTATTTAGTTATAGGAAAAGATGTAGTAGGTGGGTCTTTATCAGGATATCTTTATATGTTTGGTAGCGTAATAGCATGGTGTGGGTATTTAATAATTACAAAGCCTCTGTTTAAAAAATATTCTAACATAACAATTACAACCTATCAGTCTATTTTTGGTACACTAGCATTTATACCCTTATTACCTTTTGAAACTATAAATTTCCAGATGATTAATGGTAATATAATTTTAAATCTTTTATTTTTAGCATTAATATGTTCTTCTTTTGGAAACTTTGGATATAATTTTGCTTTTAAGGAATTAGATGTAGGTATATCTACTTTATTCTTAAACCTATGTCCTGTAGTTACTTTTATATTTAGTTTCTTTATACTTGGAGAAACTTTGAGATTTAGTCAAATAATAGGTTCAATAATTATTATATCAGCTGTATATATTGCAACTAAACCGCCTAAAGTACAATCAGAACTTGACGATAATATTAAAAAGGCGGATTTAAATTAATATTCTATAGGAGTTATATACTAGGGAGGGAGTACTATGAAAAAGCTTTTTGCATTGTTTATATTAGCACTTTCCTTTGTAGCATTAACAATTACATTTAACATATATATTTATGAAAGTAAAAAGGTTAGTGCTCTTCAAGATCATATGAGTTTTTTAGCTAGTAAGGGCAATGTTAGTTATATAAGTTCAGAGGAAGAAGCTAGGCTTGAAAAGGAAGAAAAGAGAAGGAAAAAAGAAGAAGAAAAGGCAGCAAAAGAAGAAGCTAAAAGAAAAGCTAAGGAAGAAGCAGAAGCTAAAAAGGCTGAAGAAAAGCGATTAAAAGAAGAAGAGCTTCAGAGAAAGAAAGATGAATTAGAAAAAGCATTAAATGCATCAAAGCAAATAAATCTAGATGTAGCTATAATTAATCAGTTGCCAGAATATAAAAATGGATGTGAGGCAACATCCTTAACTATGATGCTAAATTATGCAGGAGTTAACGTTAGTAAGGATTCTGTAATTGGAAAGGTCAAGAGGGATTTAACTCCAATTAAATATGACTCAAAAGGCAGTATAATAGAATGGGGAAATCCAAAGAAGGGATTTGTTGGAGATATAACAGGTAAAACTCCTGGATATTCTATAGATCCTGTGGCTCTTGCACCAGTAATAAATGAATACTTACCAGATAAAGCACTAGATTTGACAGGGTGTGATTATGGTGAGTTGGAAAATGTACTATCAAGTGGAAGACCAATTGTAGTATGGATAACATCTACTTTTAAAGAACCAAAAGTCTCTCATACTTGGACCAGTAATGGAACAGTTATAAAATCTTATTTTACTCAACATGCAGTATTAATCACAGGTATGGATGAGAATTCAATATATTATAATGATCCTTTAACTGGAGTTAAAAATGCAAAGGTTGATAAAAGCACATTTAAGTCAGTATGGACTAAGATGGGTAAAAAGGCATTATCCTATTATAAATAAAAATAAAAAACTCTATATCTAATCATAATACTAGATATAGAGTTTAAATTTTTATAAATAGGAGTACTGCTAGTTACCTAGAATTCCAACTGATGTTAAAGCATTAGATACTGCTTGTACTTCAGTTGAATTTGCTCCATATAAGTCTGTTGCAGCTTGTATTAAACCAAGTCTTGCTTGAGAGAAATTTGTAGTGGAGTTAAAATAAACAGTTAATGCTCTATAATATATATCAGCAGTTTTTTCACAGCCTATATTTTGAGCAACTAAATAAGCAGCTTTATTAGGAATCCCAGAGTTGATGTGAACTCCACCCCAGTCTCCAGATTCTGTGTTTGGTAGATTTTGATAATTATTCATGTGAGCAGGTTGATCATATAGTGTTGGATTTGCTAAGCTTCTTAATGCATCTCCTGATACTTTTGGAGTATAAATTTCATCTCCAACTACCCAATCAGAAGAATTGAATGTCCATTGACCGCCATTTGCAACATTGTACTTGTCGTAGGTTTGTACTAAAACACCTAGAACGTCTGACATAGATTCGTTTAATGCTCCAGATTGGTTTTCATAAGCAAGGTCTGCAGAGTTTGAAGTCACTCCATGAGTCATTTCGTGAGCAACTACGTCAAGATCTCCTGATAATGGAGCAAAATAGGATCCATCACCATCACCATAAACCATTTTATATCCATTCCAAAAAGCATTATTATAACGAGAGCCATAGTGTACAACAGAAGTTAAAGACATGCCTCTATTATCTAAACTATTTCTATTAAATAAATCTTTATAAAAATCATATACAACTTCTGCATAGCTATGGGCGCTTACTGCAGCTTTATCAGAAACTGTAGTACTAGAACTTGTCATTAAAGTACCCGTTGTTGTAGTTCTATAGTTAGCTGTATAAGTGTTTATAGTTCCAGTCATAGGTTTAGTAGTATCTTTTAATTGATATGAGTTAGTTTTATTTTGGTATAAATTTAACTCTCTAGTAGTACCATTTACAGCGATGCCTGTACCAGTAACTGGACCGGCTTCTCTTATTAAACTTTCTGTTTTTATAATATCACCACTATAAGCATCTACAAATATTTCCCAACTTTCCATTTCAGGAAGATCATAAGCAAGGTTTATTTTATAAACTTCATAAGCATTTTTATCGTCGAAGTATATATAATTTTCAGCTCTGACTTCTTCTGTTAATTCAGTAAATGTCTTAGAAGCTTTAGCTATTTCTATAGCTTTATCTGCAGTAAGGGGTTTATTATTCTTTTTAGTTACTGAGGATATTCTATTTTCTAAAGTTCCTGTTAGTCCAGTAATAACACCATTTTTATCAAAGTGTGCAGTTATAGTTTTTCCATAAACTTTTTTTCCGTCAAAGGTTTGCTGAAGTTTTATATGGGTAAATCCTAAATCATCTTGTTCAGCAGTGATAAGAGAAAAGTTATTTTTAATATTTTTCATATTGAATAGTGACATGTTTTCATTTAAGAAATCAATAACACTACTAGAAGATGGATTAACAGTTTCCGATAGGATACCGCTTATAAATAGTTTCATTCCATCTTTGTTGTCAATGTGAACTTTCTCCTTACCTTTGTTTAAATTTTTGAATTCCTTTAAGATATCTGCTTTATTTTTTGTAGGTTTTTCTAAGCCTTGTGCACTTACAGGTTGAAAAGTGAAGGTTGCAGCTAAAGCTACAGTTGCAAGAATTGAAATTAGTTTTTTGTCCATAAGATCATCCCCTTATTAATATTATACTTTTATTATATATTTTTGTATCAAAAATGCTATAAAAAGTTTAAGTCAAATTACTTTAACAGTTTACAGTGAAACACTGAATATTACATATTGTATCACGAAAAATGTAGTATCTTGTAAATAAATTTTTATTTTCATCTTAAAATTCTATGAAGATATAAAAAAAGAATATATTTTTATGGAATAATATGTATTTGAGATACATATTATATATAAATGTAGTATCCAATTTATTGTAGTATGAATTTAAAAATGATATGATTTAAGATGAAGTAGAAAATAAAAAATTAAAACTTAGGTATAGAAGGGGTTTAATAAGAAGGCTATGGATAGAAGTGTGGAGTTTATAAGTGGAAATAAAAAAATAAAGTTATTAAGAAAACAACTAAGAATGACTCAGCAAGAATTTCAAGATTCTCATTTTACCAGAGGATATTTAGGTTTATTGGAAAATGGAAGAAGGAATATTACATTACAGGCATCAAAGATTATTACCGAAAAGTTTATGAAAAAAGCAAAAGAATTGAATATTGAATTAGAGCTAGAAGAAGATTATTTTTCAAGAAGTGTGGAAGAAGATGCTAAATTATATTGTGAAAAAATCCTTAAAAATGATTTATCCATGGATGAGTTAAACGAAATTATGAATATTGGAGAAGAGTATAACTTAAATTCAATTGAAGCCAAGGTATACAGAAGAAAGGGAGATCTTTATTTTGGAGAAAATCAATATCTAGAAGCCTATAAAAATTATTTTTATTCTATGGATATTTTAAGAGGTGAAGAGCTAAATAGTGAAATATGTTACGTTTATAATAGATTAGGTTATTGTAAATTTTTACTTCTTGACTATGAAGAGGCTATTGTATATTTTAATAAAGCAATATATAATGCAGAAATGTTTAAGGATGAAAAGGTTTTAAGGTATGCTACATATAATTTGTCAGTAGCATATAGCTGTATAAATAAATTTCAAGAAGCTATAGATATTATAAATAAATTTATTCATAGGATTGACGTGGAAAAAAGATTTTTAAATTATGTTTATGTGAATATATTAAAGGCCAACTGTTATGAAGGATTAAATGAAATAGATAATGCTATAACAATACTTCAGGAGTTAATTGAAATAGTAAAGGAAGAAAATGATGAGGAAAGTACTAAGATACTAGGACTCATATATAACAATCTAGGTTCCTTATATAGACGAGAAGAAAAATTATCTAAGGCATTGGATTACTATAATAAATCTCAACAAATTAGAAATAAGGTTGATAATAAAAATGTATCTCACACCTTAATTGAAAAGGCCAATATCTATGTTAATAAAAAGCTTTATGACGAAGCTATAATGATAATAGAACTTGGTATTGAAAAAGCTAACGAATATAATGATTATGAGTATATATTTAAGGGCTATGAACTCCTTGAGAAAATTTACTGTGAATTAAATATGAAAGAAGAATTAGAAAAGATTATAGAAGCTGCTATTGGGGTTTTGAAAAATACTAATAATTCAGATTTGAAGATAAAATATTATACTAAACTTCAAGAACTTTATTTTAAAAATAAAGAATATGAAAAGGCTGAAAAGTGTTTATATATGATACAACATTTATTGCAATCTGTTTCTTTCAATGATAAAATATGTATAAAGGAGGTGCTTTGATAA
Organism: Clostridium sp. UBA3061; assembly: GCF_002367465.1. Classification (NCBI taxonomy): domain Bacteria; kingdom Bacillati; phylum Bacillota; class Clostridia; order Eubacteriales; family Clostridiaceae; genus Clostridium; species Clostridium sp. UBA3061. The sequence goes on from NZ_DFCF01000015.1 coordinate 139,983, forward strand.
ATGAGTAAGTTTTGTAAAAAAATGTGTGTACTAGGAATTTTTGTTTTACTATGTGCAACAGTTATTGGTATTCCTAAAAATGGAGAACATCCACCACTATTAGGAAGTATTAGCTCAAGTGAATTACTATAGTTTATAGTTAATGAAAGTGGCTATTTTAATATGGAGCTATCTATTTTAAAATAGCTCTTTTTACATATAGAATTAAAAATTAGTATAATAAAAGGACTGAGATTATCTCAGTCCTTAGTTACATTAAATTCTGTTTACTCAATTATCTTTCTTTACTATCAATTTCTTTGACAATTCTTTCAATGAATTTATCTATAGAAATTGAACCCTCATCTCCGTTTTTACGGCTTCTTACTGCAACTTCTTTATTTTCAGCTTCTTTTTCTCCTACAACTAAGATATAAGGAGCTCTTTCATTACGTGCTTCTCTAATCTTATAACCAATTTTTTCTGCTCTGTAGTCAACTTCAACCCTAATATTATTTTTCTTAAGTTCAGCATAAACTTCATCAGCATAGTCATGATACTTCTCAGAGATTGGAAGTAGTTTAACTTGAACTGGTGCAAGCCATACTGGGAATGCTCCTGCATACTTTTCAATAAGAAGGGCAAGAGTTCTTTCATAGCAACCAATAGAAGTTCTATGAATAACATATGGATATTTTTCTTGCCCATCCTTATCTACATAAGTCATTCCAAATCTTTCAGCAAGAGAGAAGTCTATTTGAGCTGTAATTATAGTGTCCTCTTTACCATGAACATTTTTAATCTGAAGATCAAGTTTAGGACCATAGAAGGCAGCTTCACCAACAGCTTCAGTATATTCAATTCCAAGATGATTTAAGATTTCTCTCATCTTATTTTGAACTGCATTCCAAGCTTCAGGTTCTCCAATATATTTTTCTTTATTATTTTCATCCCATAGAGATAATCTATAACTAATATCTTCTCTAAGACCTAGAGTATCAAGCATATAGTTAATCAAGTCAACTACCCCTTTAAACTCATCTTCAAGTTGATCTGGTCTACATGCAAGGTGACCTTCAGAAATTGTAAATTGTCTTACACGAATTAATCCATGCATTTCTCCAGAAGATTCATTTCTAAATAATGTAGAAGTTTCAGCATATCTTAGAGGTAAGTCTCTATAACTTTTAGATTCAGCTTTATAAACTGTGAATTGGAATGGACAAGTCATAGGTCTTAATGCAAATACTTCATTATCCTTTTCTTCATTACCTAGTACAAACATTCCTTCTTTATAATGGTCCCAGTGTCCAGATATTTTATATAAATCACTTTTAGCCATTAATGGTGTTTTAGTTAAAAGGTAGCCTCTTTTTTGCTCTTCATCTTCAACCCATCTTTGAAGAAGTTGAACAATTCTAGCACCCTTAGGCATTAGAAGAGGTAGACCTTGACCTATTGGTTCAGAGGTAGTAAATAACTTTAGTTCTCTTCCAAGCTTATTGTGGTCACGTTTTTTAGCTTCTTCTACAGCTTCTAGGTATTCATCTAGTTCTGCTTTCTTTGTAAAGGCAGTTCCATAAATACGAGCAAGCATTTTATTTTTTTCGTTTCCTCTCCAATAAGCTCCTGCAAGTTTAGTTAACTTGAAAGCTTTCACTGGTTTTGTAGTCATTAAGTGAGGCCCAGCACAAAGGTCAGTAAACTCACCTTGTTTATAGAAAGTTATGATTTCACCTTCTGGTAGATCTTCTATAAGTTCTACCTTATAAGGTTCATCTTGTTCCTTCATAAGTTTAATCGCTTCTTCTCTTGGAAGTTGAAAACATTCAATTGATAAATCTTCCTTAACTATTTTTTTCATTTCAGCTTCTATTTTATCTAAATCTTCGTTAGAAAATCCACCTTCAAGGTCGAAGTCATAGTAGAAGCCATTATCTATAGCGGGTCCTATAGCAAGTTTTGCTTCAGGAAATAGTCTTTTAACAGCTTGTGATAATATGTGAGCAGCTGTATGTCTAAAAGCTCTTCTACCTTCATCCTCATTAAAAGTTAAAATATTCAATTCACAATCCTCTTTAACTATATAACGAAGGTCTACAGTTTTTCCATTTACTGTTCCAGCTGTAGCGACTCTAGCGAGTCCTTCAGAAATACTTTTTGCAATTTCAATAATACTCATTTCATTTTCTAATTCTTTAACTGATCCATCTTTTAAAGTAATTTTAATCATTTAAAAATCTCCCTTCTATATCTAATATTCTAGCCAAAAGCTTTAAGTGAGAGTCCAAATCTTTGATTTGGTTCCTCGAACTTACTCCACCGAATGTATGTGAGATGGAGTTTCATATCGAGCAAAGCGAGAAAAGTAAATCTTTGATTTGGTCCTCGAATTTACTTCATCCAACCTATGTGAGATGTAGTTTCATCTTATATAAAATAAAAAAACTCGTCACTTTTCATAAAGAAAAGGGACGAGGTATACCCGTGGTTCCACCCAAATTGTCCTTAAACTTATTAAAATTAGATTATAAAGATAACTAATTTAACAAATTGATATAAAGGACCACTTTAAAAACTATAACGTAGTTAACGGACTTTATTAGAGTCACTCAGAGGTGGTCTTCAACATGATTTATTTAAAAGCAATTTCAGCTACTGTGCTTTCTCTCTGTAAATAAAGTGACATATCTACTGTCCTCTTCATTGCGATAATATTATTAGTTATTATTCTATTATATCATAAATCTTAGGTTATGATGCAGAAATTATTAACTTTATTTTAACATATATATGTTTAATGTCAACATAAATTGTTAAGTAAATAAAGAATAATAAGAAAGGATTACATTTAATTTATATTTATGTAAATTTATAATATGTTAGCGAAATAAATAGTATAATTATATTAAGGATTGCTTGAAATTAAGAAATATTTAAGTGAAAATATATAATTAGAGGTGAGGATATACTATGAATCGTAATACTAATCTAAATGTTATGGATGAAATGTACTATAGTGATTTATGGATAAGATTATGCAAGAGAAGTAAAGATATTATTCTCACTAAGGATGAAATAAAAAAGTACAATGCTGAAGGAATTAAAAAGGGATATATTTATGATATATTTAATGAACCCAATGAAGTAGCTAAAGAATATGTAGTTACTATGATAAATTGTGTAAGTAAGATTCCGGAAGGTGATAGATACAAGAATGGTAGTAAAGTAAACAAGGAATATTATGATAAACTTATTGATGATATGAATTTAAAAGAAATAAAGGACAAGATTTCTATAGAATATGGATTGGTGGTAAAGAGGGGAAGTATAAGAACATTTCCTACTAGTGATAGAGTGTTTAAGGGGGATAAAGAATATGATTTAGACAGATTTATGGAAAGTGCTATATATGCAGCGGAACCTTGTATTATATATGCTTTTAGTAAAGATGGAAAATGGTGTTTTTGCAAAACCTATAATTATTTAGGATGGATTAAAAAAGAGAATATAGCTTTTGGAAGTAAAAAAGAAATAGAAGAATATTGTAAATGCAAAGATTTCATTGTAGTTACAGGTAAAAAGATAAATCTCGGTTATAATCCTTTTATAGAGGCATTAAGAAATTTAGATATTGATATGGGAGTAAAACTACCAATAGAAACTAATTTGAGCAAGGAAGAATTAATTTATGATATGTATAGTGAAGGTAATTATGTAGTTAAGTATCCACTAAGAGAAAGTAATAGTAAATTAAAGTTTACTAATATTTTAATTCCATACAATGAAGATGTTCATAGAGGATATTTAAAATGTAACAGAAGTAATATATTAAAACAAATATTTAAATTCCAAGGAGAAAGGTATGGGTGGGGTGGAGAATTCAATGGAAGAGATTGTTCTTCCCTTATCATAGATACCTTTAGAAGTTTTGGAATACAATTTCCAAGAAATAGTGGTGATCAATTAAAAAAATCAGTTGGGAAAACATTGCTTGTTCATAAAGAAATGACTTATCATGAAAGATTGAAAATGTTAGATAGCTTGAAACCTGGAACCCTTATATTTTTAAATGGGCATGTAGCTATGTTCATAGGGAATTATAAAAATAGTCATTATATAATTCACGATGTTATAGGAGTATTTGTAAATAAAAAGGATTATGAAAAGAAAAATAAAGGGCAGAAGGAACAGGTTAATGAAGAAAAGATATACTTAGGAATAAAGGGTGTAACAGTATCTGAATTAAAAGAGATATACACCTCTAGTGGAAAACCATATGTTGAAGAGATTATTGGAATTAAGGACATATTCAATTAAAGTTAGAAGCAAAGTAATAGTAACAAAAAACAAAATATAGAAAAGATTATTTAAGAAAGGGATAAACTAATGAATCAATGGCTATACGGAATAGATAAGGGTATAACTGATGCTATACATTTTGGGTTACAGAATAAAATTTTTGATACTATGATGCCATTCATAACAAGGCTGGGAGATGCAGGGTTTATATGGATAGCAATTAGCATTATTCTTATATGCACTAAAAAATATAGAAAAGTAGGAATAACAAGTTTACTAGCAATATCTATAGGTACAATTTTAACAGAGGGAGTAATAAAGCATTTAGTGGAGAGAGTAAGACCCATTATTGCATATCCTATAGATAATCCTCTAATAAAACTGCCTATTAGTTTTTCTTTTCCATCAGGGCATACTGCATCTTCTATAGCTGTAGCATATGTACTTTCCACATATATTAAGAGATATAAGTTTTATTTCATATCTTTGGCAATCTTAATAGGTTTTTCTAGAATATATTTGTATGTTCATTATTTTTCGGATGTATTAGGTGGAGCAGTAGTTGGACTTGTAAGTGGAATTCTAGCTGTGTATATAATGGGGAAAATTAATAAACGAAAAGAAAAAAATTGGAATATAAGCATATAAAATAACTAAAGGGGTGTCTCAAAATAAGCTAAATTTTATTAAAGTACAAGCTCAATACTTAGTAAGATTTAGTGAATTATTTTGAAACAACCCTTATAAATAGATTTTGTAATTGGGTAAAGTTATAAAATTTAATTGTTAATTTATAAAACGAATATCAGCTGAATTGTGATTTAAAGGTCTAAATACATATCCTTGAGCTTTTAAACCTTCAAGAATTTTTGGCATTGCATCTAATGTGGTATATTTGAAGTTTGTATCATGCATTAATATATTAGCTGTATTAACGTTAGAGCTACCATCAAGAACACTTTTTATTATACTTTTTTCATCCAATGTTACCTTAGTAGCATCTGAAGAATCAACATTCCAGTCAAAATAGGTGTACCCACGGTCTTTTAGGGCTTTAAAAATACAATGAGGCATATTTTTATGTTCACTCATATATCCTGTATTTGAACCACCTGGGAATCGTAAAATTTTAGAGGGTTCTTTACCGGTTATTTCTTTTAGCTTATTATCAAGAGCTTCCACATCACTAATAAAGGCCTTAGTAGATGAATAAATCTTTTGATAATTATGACTATATGTATGGTTAGCAAGAACATGTCCACGATTAACGATTTCTCTATAAATGTCATCAAAGCCTTCTTTGTATATTACAAAAAAAGTCGCTTTAGCATTGTATTTGTCAAGTACATCTAACAGTTTTAAGGTATTAGATGAAGGACCATCGTCAAAGGTTAAATGAGCAATCTTTTTTTGTGACATTACCTTATCATATGCGGATTGTTTTTCACTTAGTTCTTTTTCTAACTTAATATTTTCTGCAAGTATAGAGTTGTTAGACGATGATAAAGAATCGATTTCTTTTATTAGATTACTTTGCTTACTAGAAGATACAAACATTTTTGTTGTTGCTAATACTGATATAAAAAAACATAAACATAAAGCTGATAAGGATATAATACTTAATATAGAGGGTTTCTTTCTTCTTCTTCTTCTAATATTCCCTTTTGATGATTCAAGATTAATATTGTAATTCATGATTTTAGCTCCTTATGTTAATTATTAATTTCAGCAAGTTCGTCAAGTAAGGCATCTAAATCTGAACTTGACTCTAGCAAGGTCTTATTTGCTTTATGTAAATTAGCCTTTGTAGCTTTAAGGGATTCTATTTCAGTAGATAATTCATTATTTTTAAACTGGTATTCTTTCTCCTTTGAATTAGCAAAGACTGAAATTCCTATAAATATGAAGCAAAATATAGAAGCCATTACACAGAGTTTACCATGTGAGTTATTATGTTTTTTAGAATGAAATAAAGTATTTTTCATAAGAATCTCCTTTAATTAGTTATTATGTTTTATACTAATAATTATAAAGGAAATATTATGTATAATCATTACGAAATAGTAACAATTTGAAAACTTTTTTGTTGTTTTTTATATTTTAAATTTAATTGTAAACAGTTTTGTGGTATAAATTACATTGTAAAATTAAATAGGTGTATTTAAGGAGAAGGTATAAGTATGTATATTAACATGCCAAGGTATATAGAGAATTGTATTAATGACATAGAAAGAAATGGCTTTGAAGCGTACATAGTAGGTGGGTGTGTAAGAGATAGTATTATAGGTAAAAAGCCTAATGACTGGGACATATGTACCTCAGCAACTCCAAAGGAAATAAAGGAAATATTTATAGATAAAAAAACTATAGATGTAGGAATTGAACATGGAACAGTGGTAGTATTAATGGAAAATGAAGCAGTAGAAATAACTACATTTAGAGTAGATGGGAATTATTCCGATGGGAGAAGACCAGATAGAGTAGAATTTACTTCAAAACTTATAGATGATTTAGGAAGAAGAGATTTTACTATAAATGCTATAGCTTATAATCATAAAATAGGAATAATAGATTATTTTAATGGAATTAAGGATATAGAAAATAAGGTTATAAGGTGTGTAGGAGAACCAAATAAAAGATTTAAAGAAGACTCATTAAGGATAATGCGAGGATTAAGATTTATGGCACAGTTAAACTACAAAATAGAAAAAGAAACTCTAATTGCCATAGAGAATAACAAGGAGCTTTTTAAGAAAATTTCTAGGGAGAGAATAATTGTAGAGTTAAATAAGCTAATACTATCTGATTACCCTGGTGATGGAATTAAATATATGCTTAGTATGGGAATTATGCCTATATTAGTACCTTATCTATATAAAGATAAAGAAAAATATATTTATGATTTCTTTAAGGTAAAAGAATGTATTAAGGTTATAGAGGGATGTCCTAAAAAACTTTATGTGAGATTAACTGTATTTTTGTACTATATATTAAAAAGTAATAAAGATGAAAATAATATAAGAATTGATTATAAAGAGAATACATCTAAGTTAATACCTAAGCAAGACATAAAGATAAGCATTAAATGTAAAGAAATTCTTAAAGAACTTCATTATGATAATAGGACAATAAAGAACGTAAGTACACTTATAGCATATTATGATACTCCAATTTATGAAGATAAAGCATATCTTAAAAGGCTATTACAAGGAACAGGATTAGATGTATTAGGAGAATTAATAGTTGTAAAAGATATAACGAAAACATTTTTAAAAGAAGAAAACTTAGAAATGATAACTCAATTCAATTTAAATAAGACGAGAATAGAATTAATTTTAGATGAAATTATGAAAAATGAAGAAGTCTATAGGAAGACTGACTTGAAAATTACAGGAAAAGATTTAATAAATTTAGGGGTAAAAGAAGGCATAGTAATAGGAAAAATATTAGATGAATTATTAGAAATGGTTATTAAAGATCCTAAATATAATAATAAAGAAAAGCTAACTATATATGTAAAAGAAATATATGAAAAGTATAAAAGCAATGAAAATAAATAAAAAATAAGACCACTATGATTTAATCAATTAGTTAATCATAGGGTCTCTTACCTTATCTATATTCATGGTGTTTAGGATTTACTGAAACTTTTTCTACAGCTCTAATAACTTGAGCAGTTATACAGATTTCTTCTTGCTTGTCAATTTCATTTAAAGCAGTAGTATAAATTTTACCTTCTTCACTAACCACATACTTGGGTTTTATAGAATTTAGGGCAAGAGCAGACATATCATCAAGGCACTTTTGACAAGTGCAAATATTAGGATAATCTTTAAGCACACTTTTTAAAACATGTTCAACTTGATCTTCTGCATAATTTTTGTAAGGTGGCATAAAAAAATTCCTTTCCAACATAAGTCTATTGGTAATTATTTTTAATTACCAATAGACTTTAATTAATTATTTTAAGTAAAATTATAATTCCATTTTCTTAACGTTTTCTGGGATTATAAGATCTGCAAGTGTTGCATTTTTTACATCTTCAATAGTAGCTTCTGGTCCAAGTTCCTTAAGAACAAGACCTTCTGAAGTTACTTCAAGAACTGCCATTTCAGTAATAATTAAGTTTACTTGATGAGCAGCAGTTAAAGGAAGTGTACATTTCTTTAATATTTTTGGATTACCTTTAGCTGTATGTTCCATAGCTACTATAACTTTTTTAGCGCCAACAACTAGGTCCATAGCTCCGCCCATTCCAGGAACCATTTTACCAGGAATCATCCAGTTTGCAAGGTTTCCTTCTTGGTCAACTTCTAAAGCTCCAAGTACAGTAGCAGCAACATGACCGCCTCTGATTATTCCGAAAGATACAGAAGAATCAAAGAATGCAGCTCCAGGGATAACAGTAACATGTTGTCCGCCAGCATTTACTAGGTCTTTTTGCTCTTCTCCAGGAGCAGGAGCAGCACCAATTCCTATGAATCCATTTTCAGATTGTAATGTTACATCTATGCCTTCTGGTATATAGTTAGCTACCATTGTTGGAAGACCTATACCTAGATTAACTACGTCTCCATCGTTAAGTTCTTTTGCAACTCTTTTAGCAATGACTTCTCTTATCATGTTCTTATCCATGTTAGTTCTCCCCCTTTACTATATAATCAACAAAGATATATGGTGTCATAACTACGTTTGGATCTATATCTCCAACTTCTACAAGCTCTTCAGCTTGAACGATTACAGTATCTGCAGCAGTAGCTATTAAAGGATTGAAGTTTCTTGTTGCTTGATTGTAGTATACGTTTCCTTTTTTATCAACCTTTGAACCGAATAAAAGAGCAACATCTGCTTTAAGAGGTTTTTCAAGAATGTATTCTTGTCCATCAACAGTAATAACTTCTTTACCATCTTGTACAATTGTTCCAAGGCCAGTTGGAGTTAAGAATCCACCAAGACCAGCTCCGCCACATCTGATTCTTTCAGCAAGAGTTCCTTGAGGTGATAATTCTACTTCCATTTCTCCAGAATTCATTTGGTTTCCAGTTTCTTTGTTTGTACCAATATGTGATGCAATAGTTTTCTTAACTTGTTTGTTAACTATTAACTTACCAATACCTCTATCTGGAAATCCAGTATCGTTTGCTATGATAGTTAAATCTTTAACGCCTTTTTTAACTAAAGCATCTATAATAGCTTCTGGAGTACCTACAGCTAAAAATCCACCAATCATAACAGTCATTCCATCTTGAATTTTAGCAACTGCTTCATCAATTGAAATAAGTTTATTCATATGTTAAACCCTCCATAAATAAAAAATTTTCTTCCATACTAGTTTACCCCTAATTTAAACATTTTGCAATGTATAAAGGCTGATTAAATTTTTAATTAAAAAACTAATGAAATTATTTATTTTAAATTATTAAGGTCTAATTTTGTTAAATATTACACGAAATACTTAAAACTATATTTTCTTCATTTAATATATCTATCTATATAAATAGGTATATATGGAACTATTTATATAGATAAATATAAAACTAGTTACCTAGGAAACTATATAAATATATAACTAGTTAACTAGTTGTTCTCGCCACAAGGGTTTCAGGGATTTTGATATTTTAAAAGTGGAAGAAAAGCTGTATTAAAAGAGAAAGAATTTATAGATTTATTATTTTTGATTTAATTATAATAATGGGTAAGTATAGAGATGTTTAGATACTTATAAATAAGCTAAGGATATTAAAAAAGAATCATTGGTTTATGCTATAATTAGGTAATAATAAAGTAAGAAAGACACTATAAGAAATTGTGAAATATATAAGGATATTTAAAAGTTAGGAAGTGAGATTTTGGGAATTAGATTTATTTACGGCAGAGCAGGTACAGGTAAGAGTTATACCTGTATTGAAGAAATCTATGAAAAATCCTTTGATAATAAAACTCCATTAATATTAATAGTTCCAGAGCAGTTATCCTTTAGAGCAGAGAAGGCTCTCATTGAGAGGATTGGTGCCACTGGAATAAATAATGTACATCTTTTAAGTTTTAAAAGATTAGCTTTTACTATTTTTAATGAAGTAGGTGGAGTAACTCATAAGTACATGAATGATACAGGAAAAGCAATAATTGTAGGAAGAGCTATAGATGAGTCAAAAGATAAACTTAGCATATTTAAGCAAGCTACAAAACAAAAGGGGTTTATAGATAAAATCATAGGAGTACTTACGGAATTTAAAAGACATAAAATTACTCCACAGACTCTTAAAGATTTAAAGGAAAATGTGGATGAAAGTTCACTACTAGTGGATAAGTTAAGTGATATTGAAGCAATTTATTCAAAGTTTCAAGATAAACTTAGTGAAGGATATTTTGATCCTGAAGATAATTTAACCATTTTAAAAGGAAAGATTGAAGAAAGTAGGTTTTTAAAGGGAGCAGAAGTGTGGATAGATGAATTTAGTGGCTTCACTCCTCAGCAATATGACATCATAGGAAAACTTTTAAGAGTGTGTGCCAATGTCAATATAACAATACCCTATGGTGGGGATGAGGTCAAAGATAAAAATGAGGATACTAATCCTTTTTATCCAATTTATACTACAGAAGAAAAGCTTACAAAACTTGCACAAGATTATGGATACTATCCTAAAAATAATCTTCATTTACACATTGGACATAGATTTAAAGAAAGTGAGGAATTGTCCTTCTTAGAGGAAAACTACTTTAATAATAGGGGAAAAGCATTAAAAACTCCTACAAAAAATATAAGTATATTTAAAGCTCAGAATCCCTATGGAGAAGTAGAATATGTAGCCAAGGAAATATTGAAACTAGTTAGAGAGAAGGACTTTAGATATAAGGACATTATAGTTATAAGTAGAGATTTGGAAAACTATAAGGACATAGTTAGAGTAATATTTGAAGAATATGAGATTCCATTTTTTATTGATGATAAGGAAGATATAGCTTCAAATCCATTGGTTATATATATAACTTCACTTTTAAACATATTTTCTAAAGGCTTTAGAGATAATTCCATAGTTAATTATTTTAAAAGTGGTTTTGCAAATTTATCACCATCAGAAGTAGATTTACTAGAGAATTATGTTTTAGAGTTTGGTATTAAAACTAGGAAAAAGTGGATAGATGATAATGATGAGTATTGGAGAGAGAGTTCTAAGTATGAGAATATAATAGAAATAAAAAATAAAGGAATAGAGCCTCTCATTAAATTAGAGGAGAAATTAAAAGGTAAACATAAGGTTAAAGATATTTGCTCAAGTATTTATAAATTCTTAGTTGATAATAGAGTTTATGAAAATGTAAATGAATATATAGAGAAATTTAAAAGAGATAATAATCTTTTATTAGTGGATGAGTATAGTAGTATCTGGAATATGCTTATTGAGCTTTTAGATCAGTTTGTAGATATTCTTGGAGAAGAAGTGGTGACCATTGAAGAGTTTAATAATATCCTATCTATGGGCATATCCCATAATAAAATGGGGTTAATTCCTACATCTATGGATCAAGTAGTGATAGGAAGTGCTGAGAGAATAAAGGCTCAAGAGGTAAAGGTAGCTATAGTTGTTGGTGTAAATGATGGGGTACTTCCAAGGATTACAGGAGATGAAGGTCTATTTAATGATAATGATAGAATAGTGTTTAAAAATAATAATATAAGTGTGGCAGATAATAGCTTTGAACTAGCCTTTGGAGAACAATATTTAATATACAATTTGCTAAGTATTGCAAGTAATCTACTATATATTACCTATCCAATTGCTGATTTAGAAGGAAAGACTAAGAGATATTCCATGGTGATTTCAAGGTTAAAAGCCTTATTTCCTAATGTTTTGGAGAATACAGATATATTAAAGGATGAAGTTGGAGAAGATGAAAAAGGCATAGTAGGAAAAACTCCTACCTTTAATAATTTAATAAAAAAGCTCCATGAATATATAGAGAAAGATGAGATAACAGACCTTTGGAAGGAGATATATAGATATTATTATAAGGAGCCAGAATATAGAGAAAAACTTCTCAAGGTAATAAGTGGCTTTACATATAAAAATCATATAGAAGCCATAAGTAAAGATAAAATAAGGCAATTATATGGGAAAAGTCTCAGTGTATCTAAAATAGAAGCCTATGCAAATTGCTCCTTTGGCTATTTTGTAAAGTATGGTCTTAAAGCTAAGGAAAGAAAGATTTATACCTTTGCACCCCTGGATTTTGGAAATCTAATTCATGAAGGCCTTGAAAAGTTTTCTAAAAGAGTAGAGAAAGAAAAAGCGGTGTGGGGAACTTTAGATAAAGAATTTTGTGAAAGAGTTATAAGTGATGTTATATCAGAGCTTATAAATTCTGAGGAACATAGAATATTAAAAAGTTCTAAGAGATATGAATATGTAGCTACAAGGGTAAAAAGAATTTTATACAGAATGGTGTTAATTATTAATGAGCAGATGGAAAGGGGAACTTTTCAGCCTATAGGCTATGAAATTTCCTTTGGATTTGAAAAAGATGATTATTATCCACCAATACCAATAATTTTATCCACAGGAGAAGTAGTAAAATTACAAGGAAAGATTGATAGAGTGGATAAAACCTCAATAGATGGGGTTAATTATTATAGAGTTGTGGATTATAAAACAGGAAAAATAGACTTAGATATAAATGATGTATATAATGGATTAAAAATTCAGTTACTAACTTATTTAGATGCAATTTTAACTCTTGAACAAGAGAAAGTGTCTAAAAAACCAGTGGTATCGGAAGGAAAAGGAAGAACCATGCCAGGAGCTATGGTATATCTTTCTGTAGATGATCCAATAATGGATGGGTCTAAAAAACTTACCATGGAGAATTTAGAAGAAGAAGTATTAAAGGCGTTAAAAATGAAGGGAATCGTCATAAGAGATTTAAAGGTAATTAAGGAAATGGATAAAACCATAGAAAAAGGAGGAACCTCTTCCATAATTCCTGTAGCTTTAAATAAACCCAAAAAGGGTAGTGATGAAGCCGAATTTTCAAAGAATAATAGCTCAGTGATAACCTATGAAGGTTTTAATGTGCTTAGAAGTCACATGAAGGAAAAGGTTAGAAAAGTCTGTGAAGATATGTTAGAGGGAATTATAGAAGTAACTCCATGTAAAAATGGAAAAAGCTATTACTGTGAATTTTGTGAGTTTTCTTCTATATGTCAGTTTGATGAAACAATGGGGATTAATAATTTTAAAGTAATGCCTAGAAAAAATAAAAAAGAACTTCTTCAGCAGCTTGAAGTAGAGGGAAAAGGAGGTGAAGGTAATGAGTAGCGTAAAGTGGACAGAGGACCAACAAAAGGCCATTGATATTAGATATAGAAACACATTAGTATCTGCAGCAGCAGGTTCTGGAAAAACTGCAGTTTTAGTTGAAAGAATTATAAAAATTATCACAGATAGAGATAATCCTGTGGATATTGATAAATTACTTATAGTAACCTTCACTAATGCAGCAGCGGCAGAGATGAGAGAACGTATAGGAGAAGCTATTAATAAAAGAATTAAAGAGGAGCCTAATAATAGAAACCTCCAAACTCAATTAATACTTCTTAATAAGGCAAGTATATCAACTCTTCACTCCTTTTGTTTAAACCTAATTAAAAATAACTTTCATCAATTAGATATAGAACCAAACTTTAGAGTTGGGGATACTACGGAGATAAATCTTTTAAAGGTAGAAGCCTTAGAAGAACTTATGGAAGGGAAATATATTGAAGGAAAAGAGGAATTTATAGAGCTAGTAGAGAGTTATTGTGATAATAAAAGTGATAGAGCATTGGCAGAAATGGTGCTAAGATTATATAACTTTTCTATGAGTATGGGTGCTCCTGTAGCTTGGCTAAAATCCAAATCCGAAATTTTCAATGTGGGTGAAGATTTTTCCTTTGAAAAATTACCTTTTAAGGATGCCTTACTAAAAGAATTAAGAGAAGATATAATAAATGCTTTAGAGATAAATAATGAAGGGTTAGATTTTGTACTAAATAATCCTATTATTGATAAATATAAGGCTGCCTTTGAAAATGATGGAGAAATATTAGAGAGAACTTTAACAATAATTGAAGGTGAACTAAAGGAAGATAGACAATACATTGAAGAAACTGGTTTTGGAAGAATTCCAACTTTAACAAAGTTAACAGAGGAAGAGAAAGTAATACAAAAAAAAGCCAAGAATTTAAGAGATGCTGCTAAGGAAATATATGTGGAGGTAAAGAGTAAGATATTAAATGCTACTTCTGAGGAAAATATTAAAATTACTAAAAAACTTTATCCACTAATGAAGGAACTAACAAACCTAGTAATAGAATTTAAAGATATCTTTGATAAGAAAAAGAGAGAACGAGGTATCATAGATTTCAATGACCAGGAACATTTTGCCCTTGAAATTTTAAGAGATAAGGAGGATAAAAATAAACTATCAAGCATTGCGTTAGAGCTTAAAGATAAATTTGAAGAAATACTAGTAGATGAATATCAAGATTCAAATAGTGTTCAGGAAGAAATAATCAATCTTATTTGTAGAACAGAAAAGGATACAAGAAACGTATTCATGGTTGGAGACTTAAAGCAAAGTATATATAGGTTTAGAATGGCAAAGCCCGAGCTATTTAAAAATAAGAAAGAAACCTACACTAAAAATGGAGATGACTATAATGCTCTTATTACTCTCCATAAAAATTTTAGAAGTAGAAGAGAGGTTATAGACGGGATAAACTATATCTTTAATGCTGTTATGAGTGAGGATGTAGGGGAACTAGCCTATGATGAAAGTGAAGAGCTCAAGGTTGGGACCAGTTATAAAGAGTTTTTAGGTGAAGGTAATATTGGTGGAGAGGTGGAATTTAACCTTATAAACCTTGATTATGAAGATGTTGAAGCTAATGAAAATAATGAAATAGAAGAAGAGCTTCAAGAACAAAGTGATATCACAAGTAGTGAGGAAGAACTGGATAAAGAAGAACTAGATTCTATGCAGCTAGAGGCTAGATTTGTGGCAAAACGAATAAGAGAGCTAATGGAGCATCATGGGGAAAATTCATTAAAGGTATATGATAAGAACTTAGATGATTATAGAAGAGCTACCTATAAAGATATGGTTATTCTTTTAAGGTCAAGTAATAAGCTTTCTCCTATATTTATAGAAGAATTCAAAAGAGTAGGAATTCCTCTTTTCTCAGAAGGGGGAGGGGGGTATTTTGATACTCTTGAAGTAAAGACAGTTATAAGTGCTTTAGAAATTATAGATAATCCAATACAAGATATTCCTCTAATTGCTGTATTAAGGTCACCTATTGGTGGATTCACTACAGAAGAGTTAGCGGATATAAGAATTTCTAATAAAAATGTGAGTTTTTATCATGCCATGGTAGGCCTTTTAGATTATGAGAAAAAGGATTATGAAGATGAAAACCTTAGTGATACTTGGGAAGAAATCTATAATAATACTGGTCTAAAAATAAAAATAAAAACCTTCCTAGATAAAATAAATAACTGGAGATTAGAAAGTAAATATACCCCTATAAATCAGCTCATATGGGAAATCATAACGGATACAGGCTACTACGGTTATGTGGGAGCATTGCCTGGAGGAGAGCAAAGACAGGCTAACTTAAAAATTTTATTTAAGAGAGCTAAGGATTTTGAAAGAACTAGCTATAGAGGTTTATATAATTTTATAAATTTTATCAATAATATAAAAACTAGTAGTGAAGATATGGGAAGTGCTAAAATCATAGGAGAAAATGAAGATGTAGTAAGAATCATGAGTATTCATAAAAGTAAGGGCTTAGAGTTTCCTATAGTATTTCTCTGTGGTCTTGGTAAAAGATTTAATGAAGGTGATTTAAAAGGCAAGATACTATTCCACCATGAATTAGGTTTTGGACCTACTTATATTGATTTAGATAATAGAGTTAGTTATAACACATCTCAAAGGGAGTTTATAAGCAAAAAAATTCAAGGGGAAAACAAGTCAGAAGAGATGAGACTTTTATATGTTGCCCTAACTAGAGCAAAGGAAAAATTAATCTTAGTTGGAAGTGGTAAGGCTCTAGATAAGAAAATTGAAAAATGGTCTGGGGCAGGTATAGATGAAAATGGAAGTATAAAATCAACCTATGTAAAAAATCAAAAAAATTATATGGATTGGATAGGAGCTTCTCTTATAAATCATAAAGCTGGAGAACCCCTAAGGCATTATAATGAAAATATTTTAAAGGAAGATTTTAAAGAAGATCATAGTAGATTTAAGGTAGGTATATATTCTAGAGAAATTTTTGAAGAAATAGAAGATGCAGCCTTAGAAGAAGTGCCAGTAAAGGAAAAAATAAATAAACTTTTAGATAATGCTGATGAAAATATAAGTAAAGATTATTATAAAGTAATTAAAAAAAGATTAGAATTTACTTATAAATATGAGGAAGCAACAAAGCTGCCTACAGTAATAACTGTTACAGAGTTAAAAGAGCTTCACAATAATCTACCAGAAGCCAATAGAGAAAATAATCTATATATAGAAGGTGATGGTTTAGATGAAGATAATTATAAAACTATAACCTATGGAGATGAAGTAGAAGGACCGAGAAAGTTTAGGCCTCTAATGCAAACACCACTATTTCTTCAAGAAAAAAAAGGATTAACTCCATCAGAGGTGGGAACTGCTTATCACAATATAATGCAAAGATTAGACCTAAGTGGTGACCTTTCTAAAGATGACCTTACAAGGCAAATTAATACCATGGTAGAGAAGGAGTTAATAACCTTTGAAGCAGCAAAATCAGTTAAGGTAGATAAAATTCTTAAGTTTTTACAGAGTAACATAGGAAAAAAAGTAATAGAAGCTTTTAAAGAAAACTCTTTAAAAAGAGAGCTGCCTTTTAGAGTGGAAATCAGTGCTTCTACTATTTATCCTAATGTTAGTAAAGAAACTTACTTAGAGGAAAAGATGCTTTTAAGAGGAGTTATAGACTGTTACTTTGAAGAGGGAGAAGAAGGGATTATTTTAGACTATAAAACTGATTATGTAAAAGCAGATAATATAGAAGAAATTAAAGAAAGATATAAAGTGCAATTAGATTATTATAGTAAAGCTATAAAAGATGCCTTTAAGAAAGAAAAAGTAAGGAAATACTTATACTTATTTTCACTAGATAAAGAAGTTGAAGTAGAATAATAGAAAAGGTATGCCATAAAATGAGGCATACCTTTTATTATTAGAGGAGAATATTAATAGATTTCTGTAGTGAATTATTTTTGAAACAAGGAATTTTATGTATTTTGTAGAATAAGTTATTCAATTAAAGTATTGGAGTTGAGCACTTATGGAAGAGGTAAATAAAACACTAGTAACTTCATTGTATAATAAAATAAACTTGTATCTAGATATTGTAGAGATATTTGAATATTTACAGAAAGAATTTTCAAGCTATTTTAAATATGATAGTTCTATTACAGAGTCTACAACAAAGAAGTTCATTGGAGATTTTAATACCTTTGTTATAGTAGAAGAAAAGGAAAGAATTGAAGAGGTTTTTCATAAAGTACATACTAGTGAAGATCATAAGGTAAGCTGCAATGCTTTAAGTAAGGAAGTAAAAATAGATAAGAAATTCATCCATGATATTTTAGATAGTATAGAAAAAAATATAAATTCTAGGTTAAATCTATTTAAAAAGAAATTTGAGCTAGAGGTGTATACGTTTCACATGAAGCATGGTGAAAAAGAAATATATAATGAACTAAATAGATATGTTTATGAGGATATGGAAGGGACATTATCATACATAGAAATAGGAGTTGTTCATCTTAAAAACATTGTAATGGGTGCTTTAGAAGAAGAAATAAAATCTTATCATAGGTTTATTTGGAATACATTCAAAGAATTAATGGTTGATTTAAGGGGAATAGATACCTTAAATAAGGGTGATATTTCAGATAAAATAATTATTAAAGAAGATGAGATTTTAAATTCCTTAGATGCTTTAAAAGAAAAGATATCAGAAGTGGTAAGGAAAGAATTTATAGAAGTACTACTTAACTTAATTAATGAAGCCTTTGGAGATGAATTTACTAAAAGAATAAAAATTTATAAAAAAGAATTAAATAAATACTTAGCCAAAGAAATTTGTGAATCAAATTTAACTAAAATAGAATCAATAGGATATACAACTACTTACGATAATTCTATGAAAAATAGAGAATGTACCATAGGATATAAGGTGTTTTCCTTAGAGCATGACTTTTTAAATATGATTATAAATATAAGTAAATTTAGCTTTGATGAAATAACAGATGAAATAGAACTCAGTATAAACAGTATATTTTATAATGAATTTACTAGACTAATTTATTATATAAATAGTGAAGAAGAGTTTTATGCCATGTGTAGAAGTTTTCAAGATAAGTTTAATTATATAACTTGTGAAATTATTAAATCTTCATTGAAGTCCATAAAGGATAATTATTATAACTCTATTATAGATATACTCATGGATAATATGAAATCTATCAGTGGTATTAATGTTTTTAAATCTATAGATAGCTATAGAGGAAATATAAAAGTATATAATCAAGGCTTAATTATGGATTTATATAATAAATGGAATAAGATGTATGGTAATTATAATGAGCTAAAGAAGTACTGTATAGATATATCTAATATATTAATTTTAGATGAAAAAGATATTTTAAAGGAGTATTTTCAGTTGGATTTTAAAGAAGATAGTATATTCAAAGGTGAATATTACTGTGACTTTAAGGCATTGGAAAGAAAAAAGGAAGAACTTTATAACAATGTAGCTTTAATAAAAGAAAAACTATTAAAAACTCTTCAAGGGGATTTTACAACTTATTTTGATCATTTATTTCAAAGTATAGGAAAAAATTTAGAATATGCAAAATCAGAAGAGAAGAATTATTATACGGCAATTAATACTATATAAACTTATAAGTACTTTTTAGATACTTTTAGGTATTAATAAATTTTTTAACTACACTAGGTGGTACAATTAACAGAATATAAGTAATATTTTAAATTGAATGGAGTTGGTATTATGTCAGTGGATTTGTTTAAAAGAGCTAATGCTAAGGATTCAGAGTTTAAGGGAAGAAGTGCTGATACAGAAAAATATTATTATAATCACTCTTTTAAAGCAAATATGATAGCTACTGGAATTATTGTTGCTGTAATTTTAGGGTTTATTTACTTACTTATTAGATAATAATACCAAAAGCCTAGAAAGGGGAGTTCCTTTCTGGGCTTTCTTTTTAGTCTTCAATATAATTTAAAAGGTTATTAAAACCTATTCTATAAACAGTAGTTGCAAAGGCCTCCCCTTGGATTTTATGAGCATTATAGAAGGATAAAAGTTTATCCATTACCTTAGGAATTTCCTCTATGCCATAAAATTTAGGTAATATGTGTGGAGGACAGGCTAATTCTGTACTATTAATATAAATAGTTAATCCTGTTCCTGCTGAAGATAGGGCTAAGAATGAACAGTTGCCAATGCAATTTCCACATCTTAAACACTTGTCCTCATGTAGGACTAATTCTTTATTTATTTTTTCAAGGGCGCCACTAGGACAATATTTAGTACATCTTGTACATGCTATACATTCACGTTGATTTAAACCTACTTTTGTACCATTAATTATTCCTATTGAATCTTTATATATTTCACTATACTTGTCTACTATATCTACTAGTTTAGTTAAATCATTTTCATTATAATTTTCTGCCGGTGTAGGTAGTGTGCTTCTCTTAAAAATAGACTCACAGTTATCATATAAGAAGCCTTGAACCTTTCTTCTTAATTCTATTGAAGTTTCATCTAATTTTTCATCAAAGGCCTTAGTAATATCTTTAGTATAATTAGTCATAAATATATTCTCCTTTTATAAAATATAATCCCTATAATAATTGTAATATGATTTAATAATAGAATAGCAAAGTATATTATTAGGTTCAAGATTTACTATAAATATAAGTTAAGAAGTATTTTTACTTAAGGCATATTCAAAAAATAAATAAGTCAGAATGCTCGTTTATTTTGTGTTATACTGCGTCAACAGAACCCGTAGATAGTGCTACTATCTACGGAACCTGTTTCCTTGTCTAACTCAAAATATACTTCCCATCTTTGACTTGTTATTTATTTTCAGATGCCTTAGTAGTATTGTTGTAAATACTTAACAGCTAAGGTATACTTTTATTATCATTAAATGTATTTTGTAATTAGAAGGGGAGTCTTATGATTATGGAGGATAAAGAGTTACTAAAAACACTTTGTATGTCTCATGGCCCTAGTGGAAGAGAACACTGGCTTGGAGATTATGTGACAGAGGTATTTTCGGAATTTGGACAAGTTACTAGGGATAATTTAAATAATATAATTATTCATAAGAAGGGTAAGGGCAAAGGTAAAATCATGCTTATGGCTCACCTGGATGAAGTATTTATGATTATAACAGAGGTAAAAGAAAATGGATTTTTAGCATTTAAAGGTAATGGTATTGATCCTAAGACTTTAGTTTCTAAAGAGGTTATAATCCATGGAAAAGAAGCTATTCACGGTATTATAGGAATTAAGCCACCTCACTTAATGAAGGATGAAGATCGAAAAAAAGCAGTAACTATAGATTCTTTATTGATTGATACAGGATATTCTAAGGAGTCTTTAGAGAACATAGTTAAACCAGGAGATTATGTTACTGTTAAAGGAAACTATAAAGAACTTTTAAATAATAATGTAAGTGTTAAAACTGTTGATGATAGAGGTGGAGTTGTAGCCTTATATAGATGTGCTAAGGAACTTAAAAATATAGAACATGATATGGATGTTTATTTTGTATGTTCTGCTCAAGAGGAAGTAGGTCATAGAGGTGCTAAAACTGCTACTAATAGAATTAATCCAGATATAGGTATTGCTGTAGATGTTACCTTCGATTGTGGAATGTATGGTCTTGAACATGGTGATACTGAACTAGGTAAGGGTGGAGTAATCTGTATAGGTCCTAATATTCATCCTAAGGTTAGAAAGCATCTTATGAAGGTTTGCAAAGAATATAATATTCCATTTCAATTAGAAGTGGAAGCCGGAAATACAGGAACAGATGCTTGGGATATTCAAGTAGCTGGTGAAGGGGTTGCTACACTTCTTATATCAATTCCTATAAAATACATGCATACTTCAGTGGAAACTGTAAATATGGATGATATAAAAAACACAGGATATATGATGGCAAAGTTAATAGAGAGTATAAAGGGTGAAGAATTGGAGGAATTAGTATGTTTTTAGATGAAATTCTTCAAAAGAACGGTATTTTAGATAAATTGACTTCTTTAAGTGGTCCTTCAGGATTTGAGGGAGAAGTAAGGGGCTTTATTAAAGAACAGGTTACCCCTTATGTAGATGAGATTTTTACAGATAGAATAGGAAATATTATTGTTCATAAAAAGGGTAAAGGAAAAAAAGTAATAGTTGATGCTCATATGGATGAGGTAGGTTTTATAATAACTGGCTACAATGAGGATGGAAGCTTAAGATTTAGTGCTTTAGGAGGGATAAATGCTAAGATAATACCTTCTAAGACTGTACTTATAGGGCCTAATAAAATACCAGGAGTTATTGGAGCAAAACCAATTCACCTTCAAGGAGCAGAGGAGAGAGAAAAGGGTCTAAATTATAGTGATTGCTGTATTGATATAGGAGCTAGGTCTAGAAAACAAAGTGAGGAGCTTATAGATCTAGGGGAGTATGTAGTTTTTGATACAGAGTATGATGAATTTGGAGAAGGGCTTGTAAAGGGAAAGGCCTTTGATGATAGAGTAGGATGTTTTGTACTTATGGAGGCATTAAAGGAAAATTATGATGTAGACCTATATGGAGTGTTTGCAGTTCAAGAAGAAGTTGGAGAAAGAGGCGCTTTCATTTCGTCTTTAAATTTAAAGGGAGATTTAGGAATTGCTTTAGAGGGTACAATATGTGCAGATATGCCAAGTGTTCCTAAGCACTTAAGAGCTACTGAAGTTGGAAGAGGACCAGCTATATCAATAATGGATTTAACTAGTATATTCGATGTTGATGTGGCTGATGATATTATGGAAGTAGGGAATAATTTAAATATTCCATATCAAAGAAGAAAAGCTATAGCTGGAGGAAATGATGCAGCTACTTTCCATGGCACAGGATCTGGGGCAAAGATTGCTACTATTTCAGTTCCATGTAGATATATCCATTCTTCAGTTTCAGTAGCATCAAAGGAAGACATAAAGAACACAGTTAAATTATTAGTAGAATACTTAAAAACACTATAGATTTTGGAGGTATTTGTGATGAATAAATTATTTGAAGATTTAGTAGGAGCATTTGGAGTTAGTGGACATGAGGAAGAAGTTAGAAGTGTAATTGTTGAGCAATTAAATTCACTAGAAGTTGAAAATAAGGTAGATAACATGGGAAATGTTATAGCTAAAATAGGTAGAAGTAATGGAGAGGAAGAAAAGAGAATTATGATTTCTTCTCATATGGATACCATGGGATTTATAGTTATGTATATTGAAGATAATGGTTTCTTGAGAATTGGAAAAGTAGGAGAATTTGATGAAGCTGCCTTTGTGAATAATATGGTAGAATTTGAAAACGGAAATTCAGGAAGAATTTGCGGAACTAAAGATAGTCCTAAAATAGATGACATGTATATAGATTTAGGAGTAGAAAGTATAGAAGAGGCTTTAGAACTAGTAAGAGAAGGAGATGTATGTATTATTACATCTAATGTTATAGAGGAAGAAAAGAATATAATTGCACCAGCTTTAGATAATAGAGTAGGCTGTTATATGTCACTAAAATCTATAGAGAAACTTATAGAGAATAAAGAATCATTAGAGAAGTTAGATAAGGAAATATATTTTGTATTTTCGACTCAAAACACTTTAGGAGGAAGAGGAGCAAGAGCAGCTGCTTATGAAATAAATCCTATGTATGCTTTAGTTGTAGATGGAGAAAATGCTGGAGATACATTAGGGGGAAGTGGAAAGTTTTCTTTAGGAAAGGGTACAGGAATAAAGTTCATGGATAAAACTTTGTTAATGCATCATGAAGTGAAAGAACAATTGGAAAAAGTTTATGAAAAAATGGATAAAAAACCACATTATATCTTTGGTGAAACTCAAGGTGATGGTAAAACAATCCATAAAGAGGGAGTAGGAGTTAAGACTGGAACCTTAGTTTATCCTGTAAGATATAAGGATACAAATATGGAAATGGTTAATTATAAAGATATAGAAGAAGGAATAGAAGTTATTTATAATTATACTACATTATAATATAAGGTTATTTAAATAGACCTATAGACATAACTTTTAGAGAATATACAAAAAAATAATAAATATTAGAGCCTTCACTTTAAGAATATGAGTGAAGGCTCAATTTAGTTTAGGATTAATTTGTTTTAAATTATAAGGTAGTAACTATTTTGCAGCGTAATAGCATCTTTTTGGAGATTCTATTTTATCCTCTGCTTTAAGTGATTTTATAGCTTTATCTACCTCTTTTTTGTCAATACCAGCCTTTTCAGCAATTTCTCCAGCTTTTAATGGCTCAGATGAATTTTTCAGTACTTCTAAAACTTTATCTACCATGTTAACACCTCTTTTAATAATTATAGTTATTTAATAATATTTATTATATAATATTTTAATAAAAATATCAACAATATTATATTTTATCTGTTATCAGTTTGTAATTTATTATAAAGTAATTCTCGTCTGTCCTCCTTTACTTTAAAAGAATTTCTGACTCTACTGACTAAAGATCTATCTATGTCTGCTATGAGAATATCCTCCACACCTTCCTCTGTGCTACCTATAATTTTACCTAAAGGGTCTATAATTAAAGAATTTCCACTATAGTTTATATTATTACCAATACCAATCCTATTAACTCCAGCAATATAGCATTGATTTTCAATAGCTCTACTTCTAAGCAAGGTTATCCAGTGTTCTTTTCTACTTTCAGGCCAATTAGCAGCTACAGTAATTAAGTCACATTTTTTTGAAGCTATTTGAAAGATTTCAGGGAATCTTAAGTCATAGCATATAAAAGGTGAAAGGGTTATTTCATCAATTTGTGCAAAGCATATTTCCTCACCACCAATGTAGTATTTACTTTCTTCACCATAGGAGAAAGGATGTATTTTAGAGTAGTTACATAGAATATTTCCATTAGAAGATATTATTGTATAATTATTTTTACCTTTTATATCATTAGTAATACCCTGAATATAACCAATTCCTGCATTAATGCAATAACCTTTGCATAAACTAGAAATGTAGGAAAACGTAGAAAAATCAAATTCTTTTAATTTTTCTATGTTCATTGTAAACCCAGTAAAGGATAGTTCAGGAAATAAAAGTAAGTCTATTTTTAGCTCTTTAGCTTTTTTAAAAAATTCTTTGCTTGCTGATAAGTTAAATTGCTTATTTTCCCATAAAATATTATTCTGTACCAGTCCAATTTTCACAATATCACCCCTTATATTACTAATTATAATATATTTTAAAGTTATTATTCATAATAATCCTAAGAAATTTATTATTTTATAAGAAAGTTAATACTAAATTATATGAAGGGTGATTTGTTTAATTATGTTAAAGAAAGTGGTATAATTAAAGGAAACTTAGCTCCAATAATAGGTCAATTTTTAATTGAGTTTATAAATTCTTAATACTGTCTATATACTTCCTAGATAATAGGTCAATATTATAATATATAGACAATAGAATAATGTAAAAGGTAGGGGTATTGCCTATGAAAATAACTGAAAACACAGTGAAAATGGCATTGAGATATAAGAACCATCATATATCTTCATTAGCTTCACAGTTAGCTTTTGATATGCTGTTTTCATTTTTCCCATTTTTGATTTTATTACTAACTCTAGTTGGATTTATAAACGTAGATCCCATAGAAGTGATTGGAAGTTTACAAAATATAATGCCCGAGGAATTATATAATTTAGTATCTACTTTAGCCCTTCAATTGTTACAAACTAGAAATGGAAATTTATTATCTTTTTCATTAATGTTCTCCCTTTATACAGCATCTAGAGCTTTTAGAGCCATAAGATACGGGTTAAACAGAGCATATAATGAAGAGGAAGATAAAAATAAGATAAAGTTAATAATACTCTCCGTTTTATTTATGATAGTGATATCTTTTATGATAATATTTGTACTAGGTTTTTTAGTATTTGGAGAGATGATAAGTTTAGAATTAGTTCAATGGTTAGACCTTGATATTAAGTTATTTTATTTTATACGATATTTAAGGTACCCAATTGGTTTTGCAGGTATGATAGTTATATTTACAGCCATATATAAGCTTATACCTTCAAGACGAATAAAATGTAGAGAGGCCTTGCCAGGGGCTATATTCACAAGTATTGCTTGGATAATTTTATCAATGGGGTTTGCGTTTTATGTAAACAACTATGGGAAATATACTGATATTTACGGAAGCATAGGAGTGGTTATTGTTTTGATGGTTTGGTTACAAATAACATCTACTACAATTTTATTAGGGGGAGAACTGAATGCACTATTAATGTATGATAAAGAAAATAGCTTCAAAATATAATAAATTCATGTTTAATATTAACACTTATGAGAATGTTTAGTTTAATTATTTGTAATATTGTGTTAAGATAATGAAGAAGAATGACAATGATGTAGAATATTATATAAGGTCAATAGTAATGGAGGGTATGAGATGAAGGTTAGAAAGGCTATAATTCCAGCAGCAGGTTTAGGAACTAGATTCTTGCCAGCTACAAAAGCGGTGCCTAAAGAGATGATTCCTATTGTAGATAGACCTACTATAGAGTATATAGTAGAAGAGGCTGTGGCTTCAGGTATAGAAGAAATACTTATAATAACAGGTAGAAATAAAAAAGCTATAGAAGATCATTTTGATAGAGCTGTAGAACTAGAAATGAATCTTGAGAGAGATGGGAAGAAGGAACTTTTAGAGTTAGTCCATAAGTCAACTAATATGGCTAATATCCATTATATTAGGCAAAAGAATCCAAAGGGGTTAGGCCATGCCATAAGTTGTGCTAAAGCTTTTGTTGGAGACGAACCCTTTGCAGTTATGCTAGGAGATGACATAGTAGATAGTGAAGTTCCTTGTTTAAAGCAATTAATGGATGCTTATGATAAACATGGTACTTCAATTTTAGGAGTTCAAGAAGTAGCCAAAGAAAATGTAAGTAAATATGGAATTGTAAAAGGCGATAAAATTAATGATAGAGAGTATGTAGTTAAGGATTTAGTGGAAAAGCCAAAGGTTGAAGAAGCGCCATCTAATGTTGCTATTTTAGGTAGATATATTATAACTCCTGAAATATTTGACATACTAGAAGATACTAAACCAGGAAAAGGAAATGAAATACAATTAACTGATGGTTTAAAAACTCTAATGGAAAAGGAAAGTATGCATGCTTATATTTTTGAAGGTAGAAGATACGATGTAGGTGATAAATTAGGATTTTTAGAAGCTACAGTGGAATTTGCTTTAAAAAGACAAGATTTACAAGATAACTTTAAAAAAATTTTGGAAGAAAAATTTAATTTAAAGCATATATAATTTAATAATAGAGCATAAAAACTGGTATATAATCCCAATGATATATATCAGTTTTTATTTTATATATCAAATTTTATTATTTTTACTCAGAAGAGGTACGGAGACTTATTCTCATTAACCTGTCAAGAAAAAAATGTAGAATAATAGTAGAAAAATGTAGTAAAAAAAGTATTAATTTTAGTGTAAAATGATTAAGTGGTACATTGAGTAACGTTAAAATTGGAGGATAAATAATGGAGTTTAAGAATAAGGAAGATTTGGAGTTTTACAACAACATTTCGGAACCTATTATAGTTATAGATAGTAATAATGAAATTAAATACTGCAATGAAGGAGCGTTAGAATTTTTAGGAGTTCAAAGTATTGATTCAATTGAAGAGTTGGATATAAACACAATGATAAAGTTCTCTACGTTGAAGAGTGGTGTCTTTGATGTAAAGGATTTTATAAAAAATGATAGAAGTGAGAGAATTCGTGCAAGTATAGATACAAGAATATATAAAGAAATAGAAATAGAATTAGTTTTTAGAAGTATAAAAGTTGGTAATAGTGAAGGCACCTTAATGTTGTTGAAAAATATAGTAAGTAATAATCTCCATTTTAAATCAGAAGTTATCAATAAAGACAATAGCAAATTAGAGGAGCATGAAGAATTTAAATATATTGTAGTAGATAAAGACGAGGATGAAGCCTTCATCTCAACAAAAGAAATAGACTTAAATATAAATTTTTATAAAGCTATTTTTGCTAATAGTACCACTGGAATTGTAATAGAAAAGGAAAATAGAATTAGTTATATAAATAAAGTTGCTATGGATATAATTGGAGACCCAAAAAGTGATACCTTTTTAGGTAAAAGTATTTTTGAAATAATTAAGTTAGATTCTATACAATATAATGATGAATTTTTGAAAAAACAGTATTCTAAATATAATTCTAGTTTGAACATAGTAGAAAGAAAGTTTATTAGAGAAGATGGGAGCATTGTTTATTGTGAAGTTACACCCATGTGTTTTGTGAATGATAATGATATATATTCTATATTTTTAATTAGGGATATAACAAGAAGAATAAAAGTAGAGGAAGCAGTAATAAGCAATAGGGATAATTATGTTGAGCTTCTTAAACTTTTACCCTTTGGTATGGTTATATATTCTGATGGTAAGCTTGAAATAGGTAATGAGGCTTTAGTTAATATTTTAGGACTTAACGGAATAGATGAATTAAAAAATTTATCCTATATAGATATAGTAGATGAAGAATATAAAGATGTAGTTAAAGAAATGTATTTTGATGCTCAATTTAGAGGAAAATCTACAGAATTTAAGGAAGTTAAAGTGAGAAGGGAATATGGAGCACTAATAGATGCTGAGATTGCAAGTTTCGGAATAAATTTTAGTTATGGAAGATCTGTAGTATTTTTAATTCAAGAAGTTACAGAACGCAAAAAAGCTCAATTAAATAAAGTTAAATTGGAACAAGCTATAAAATATGATAAGTTAAAAACTGAATTTATATCTAATATGTCCCATGAACTAAAAACACCATTGAATATAATATTAAGTACTGTACAAGTATTGCAATACAATTATAAAGATAAAAATGATGAACAATTGGATAGATATCTAGATTTAATGAAAGTAAATAGCTATAGGTTATTAAGACTAATAAATAACTTAATAGATGTTACTAGAATTGATGTAGGTAACTTAAAAATGAATTTTGGCAATTATGATATAGTAGCTATAGTAGAGGATATAACTATGGCTGCAGTAGAATATGTGGAAAGTAAAGGTATGACTTTAATATTCGATACTGATATTGAAGAAAAAATTATAGGAATTGATAGAGAAAATATAGAAAGAATAATATTAAACCTATTATCAAATGCAGTTAAATTTTCTAAGGATGACGGAACTATTATGGTGTCTATTCATGATTTAGGGGACAAGGTTCAAATTTCAGTGAAGGATAATGGAATTGGTATTCCAGAAGAACTTCAGGAAAAGATATTTGATAGATTTGTGCAAGGTGAGGATCTATTTACCAGATCTCACGAGGGGAGTGGAATAGGATTATCCCTAGTAAAATCTATAGTTGAAAATCATGGTGGAAAGACATATGTAAAAAGTATTGTTAATGGAGGAAGTGAATTTATTGTAGAACTTCCAAACATTCTTTCTAAAAATCAATTTTGTTCAACAAATCTATATCATGCTGATAAATATAATTTAGAAAGAATAAAAATTGAGTTTTCAGATATATATAGATAAGAATATTTAAAATGCTATTGGAATAGTTGTTCCAATAGCATTTTATTTTTCATACATTAAAAGAATGGTTAAGATATTTTTAATAATATGTTTAAAAAATATATTCATGGGTAAAATTACAAAAAATGATATGTTTTTTTGGAGGTATATGATGAATAGAATAGTTTTAGTTGGTAGATTGACACGAGACCCTGAAATTAAAGTTTTTGAAGATAGTAGTAAGGTTTTTACTAGATTGGTTTTGGCTGTAGATAGACCTTATAAAACTGCATCGGGAGAAAAACATGTAGATTTCATTCCAGTAGTACTAAGAGGAAAGAAAGCAGAAATTGTTAATGAATATCTAATTAAAGGAAGTGTTATTAGTGTAACTGGTAGACTTCAAAGTAGGCATTATGAAGGTGAAGATGGACAGAAAAAGTACATATCAGAAGTTATAGCAGATGAATTTCAGTTCATGAATACTAAGAAACCTAAAGAAGAAATTGGTTAAATCTACATGACTTAAATTGTTATTTTAGTAAATCGCATATATGTGTATAACAATCTAAACAATATTTTTAATCAGTAAAGTCTATTCTATTGTAATATCACAATAGAGTAGGCTTTTTTAAATTAATTAATAATAAGTAAAAAAATATTTATTTATTAAAAAGTCACAGGTTAGTATATTAAAAATATTTGGATAATAGGCATATTAAGAGTATAATAAATTCATAAGGCAAAACTTTAATCTTATTTAAAAATGGTAAATTTTAGGTATAAAATATAGATTATAGTTAAACAAAATATAAGGGTAGAGGGGTTTATTATGGATCTTGAAAAATTTAAAGTATTTAGAGAGAAAACAATGGAAAACATATCTAAAGTTATAATTGGTAAAGAGCATATAATTGATAAAATAATAGTGTCATTTATAACTTCTGGTCATGTATTATTAGAAGATGTTCCAGGACTTGGGAAAACTAAACTGTGCAAAACATTGTCAAAAACTATGAATTGTAGCTTTAAAAGAATTCAATTTACACCAGACTTATTACCTTCGGACTTAACAGGAATATATTTTTATAATCAACAATCAAAAGAATTTGAATTCAGAGAAGGACCGCTTCTAAGTCAAATTGTTTTAGCTGACGAAATAAATAGAGCTACGCCAAGAACACAATCTGCTTTACTTGAGTGTATGGAAGAGAGACAGATAACAGTAGAAGGAAATACGATAAAGTTAAAGAGGCCATTCTTTGTTATAGCCACTCAAAATCCAGTAGAACAATTTGGTACATTCCCGTTACCGGAAGCTCAATTAGATAGATTTTTTATGAGATTATCTATGGGGTATCCAAGCTATGATGAAGAAATAAAAATGATGGATAGGTTTATAGGAAAAGATCCATTAGACTCCCTAGAGTCTGCTATAACTATAGAAGAAATAAACTATGTTCAAGAGAATTATAATAAAGTTTATGTTAGTGATGAAATAAGAAGATACATAGTAGATTTAGTCAATGCTACTAGAACTAACAGTGAAATAGAGTTGGGATGTAGTCCTAGAGCTACATTAAATCTTATGAAAGGTTGTCAAGCATTAGCTGCTATTAGAGAAAGAGATTATGTGATTCTTGAAGATGTTAAAGAGCTTGCAATACCTATAATGAGTCATAGAATTATCTTGAAAAGCGAAATAAATAGTGGCAGTGAGAAGAGTGAAAGAGTTATACAAAAGATTCTCGCAACTATAGAAACTCCAATAGATAGGCAATAGAGGTGTATTATGATACTTCAAATATTTGTTTTTGCAGCAATTGTAATTATACTGGTAAATATAATGAGTTTTATTACTGAAAAAGGGTATGAAAACTTAAAGGTGTATAGGGAAATAAAACCAGATAGGGTAACTGTGGGCGAAGAATTTACAATAACTATGAAAGTAGAAAACAATAAAAGAATGCCCGTTCTATTCTTAGTGGTGGAAGAAAGAATACCTGTTGAATTAAGATTTGTTGGCGAAGTCTCTACTTACAAATATGGAAATGATAATTGGCACATATGCAAGTATGTAATGGGTAAATTTCAAAGAAAAAGTAGAACTTATACTTTAGTAGGAAAAAAAAGAGGAGCTTACATAATAAAGTGCATGAATATTTTTATAGGGGATATGTTGGGACTAAATATTAAAAGTAGAGAGCAGAATGATTATATTGAAGTTTTAATTTATCCTAAGGTAAAATCAATAGGAAGCTTTAGATTTGATGTGACAAATTTTTTAGGAGATAATACAGTAAGGAGATGGATACATAAGGATCCTTTATATATAAAAGGAGTAAGAGAGTATAACGTTGAAGATAGAATGAAGGATATTCATTGGAAAACTTCATTAAAGGCAGATAAGCTTATGGTTAAGGACTATGATTATACTTCAGAACAACAGATGGTTATAATCCTTAATACACAATGTGGAGATCCTTGTTGTAATTATATAGATGAAGATATTATAGAAACATCTATAGATATTGCAGTTGCATTAGCTGCAAAAGCATCTAAAGAAAGTATCCCAACAGGTATTTGGAGTAATGCACATTTGATTTACTGTAATGAAAATTCTGTAAATGAGATTGAGCCGAAGGTAGGAAGTTTTAATAGTATATTGGAGTTTTGTACTAGAATATATCTTGCTGTAAAATATGAACTTAATGAATACTTAAAGAGTAGAATGCCTTATTTTGATAAAAGTTGTACCTATGTATTAATTACTACTTATTTAAATGAAAAAGATATTAGGATTTTAAATATTCTAGTGGCAAATGGCTATAAAATAAAGATTATAGATGTTTCTAGAGAAAACAAAATTAAAAATATCAAAGGAATTGATAAAATTTCATATAAGGGGGAGATGAAGTAATGAGTTGGTCTGAACAAGTTAGGCTTTATTATGATATAACATTTAGTATGCTAACATCTGTTGTTTGGATGATAGTAACAGCTCTTATATTTTCTAAGGATATGAAATTTTCTATTTTCATTTTAATGATGATATCTATATTAACTAGCAAATATTTACTAAGAAAAGGTAAGAAGGTAGAGATTTGTATTGGGGTTTCTTTAATCCCAATTATTGTTTACGAAATATTTAGTCAAGAAATAGTAATTGCCATTGTAGATATAATATTTGTAGCATTAATCAGTGCTGTTTTACTTAGAGAAACTAATGAAAATATAAATTATGATAGATATAAAAATATTTTTATAAATGGAATTTCTTATATTTTCATAGCATCAATTATCTGTAGTATGTTCAGGCCTATTTATGCAGAAATCATATTTAGAGGTATAGTTATATATCTGATTTTGATGGTTATAACTATGAGAGAGACTATGGGATATTGTTATAATATAAAAAGTTCAAAAGTGAATAAAATTATAAATATATCTCTAATTTCATTGGCATTATTAACTACACAGGAGTTTTTTTATAATATATTTGTGAAGGTAGTTTCAATTTTGTATAGAGGAATTGAATTTATAACTGAATTTATAATAGATGTAATAGTAAAAATTATTGGGATTCCAATGACTTGGGTTTTTAATGCTTTACAAAAATTATTTACTGAAAGACGAGGAGCTTTAGAAGATATATTTGGAAGAATAGATTCAGGTAGTAAAAATCCCCCAAATATAAAAGGATTAACGCCAGAAATGGTAACAGCAAGTCCCACATTTATATTTATAATGAAGGTTATAGTTACAATAATATTAATATTAATTGTAAGTAGTATCATAAGAAAAATAATAAAAGGTACTAATTTAAATAGAGATGATGGTTATACTGAAATAATTGAAGAGATTGAGCAAAAGGATCCTGGTTATAAAAAAGTTATAGATAAAATCAAAAAAATATTTAGAAAGAAGGGTACCCCTAGGGAAGAAGTTTTATATAAGTATAGTGAGTTTGTAGAAGTTGCAAATAAAAAAGAGATTTTTAAGACATATATGACTCCAAGACAACTTGGTAATATTGTTAAGATAAAAGTGGATAACTGTATGGAAGTTGATGAAGTTACTAATATGTATAATGAAGCAAAGTTTTCTACACATATTATAAACAAGTCTTATGAACAAAAAGTGGAAAAATATGTGGATAACATCAATAAAAACATAAAAAAGTGACAAGAAAAATTAATCTACAATAAAAGACAAGAAAACTCACATAATATTAACATTTTATCCACTGATATATTAACAATAACAAATAGTTTTGTATAACTGTAAAGAATAAGTAATTTTGTGAAATAAGGTGTAAATTTTGAGGGGGAATATATTATTGTTGCCTACAAGAATTTACACATTATTTTTTTATATAGTGATACAATTTCTTTAGGCAATAAAATGTTGTAATTTTATTGCTATAAATGGTTTTACATTATTTGGGGGTGCTTTTATGATAATTGAGACGTTGAAATCTAACATGGTATGTGAAGAGAATACTATAGAATACACTTATAATTTAATTCAATCAGAATTAGAGGTCCATATGAATGGTGAAAGAAGGGTTATAGATGTATATGGTGTAGAAATAGAAAGTGAAGTGAAAAATAAAGGCAAACATGTAAAGCAATACAAAGAACATGTAGAATGTATAACTCCTAATAGATATAAGGGAAGTGAACTTCTGGGATTATTAAAAAATAATGTGGTCTCACCAATACATCTTATAGATATTATAGAAGAATATATAGAGGCATATTATGCTGATTTTGACGAACTTGTACAAGCAATAGCAAATTAATTATAACTATTTTTATTTATATGAGTAGTTTATAAAGTTAAACTTAATTAATATGATAATTGAAAATATTATCATCATATACTTTCATATATATATAAGTTATAGTTGATATTAACCTATTTATTTATTAAAATTAAAGATGTAAAAATATGTTTATAATTTAATTATAAGTATATGAAATATTTAGGTTTGGAGGTGAGATGGTGATAGTAGGAGTTGGAGTAGATATAGTTGAAATAAGACGTATAAAAGATGTAATGGAAAAAAATGAAAAGTTTTTAGAAAAAATATTTACAAGTAAAGAAATACAATACTTGAAAACTAGGAATTTAAGGCCGGAATATGTAGCAGGTAGGTTTGCTGCAAAGGAAGCGGTTTCAAAAGCACTAGGAACAGGGTTTAGAGGATTCAACTTCAGAGATATAATAGTAGATAGTACTACTCTTGGTAAACCTACAGTCACATTAGAAGGGCAGGCAAAAAATATTGCTAACAAGAATGGGAATACAACTATTCATCTGAGTATTTCTCACGGATGCGATAGTGCTATTGCCTATGCTGTTTTGGAGGTCGTTTAATATGGTAAATCCTTTTGATAAATTAAAAATTAATAGATTAGGGTTTATAGGATTTAAACATAGGGCCATACAAATGGATAAGGAAATGATACAAAGTATATTAAAAGCTAGAGATGATGATACCTACAAAGGAGATTATGGACAAGCATTTATAATAGCTGGCTCTATGGGCTTTTCTGGTGCTGCATATCTTACTACTCAAAGTGCAGTAAGAAGTGGCGCTGGATTAGTGACCCTTTGCGTTCCTAAAGAAATACAGGAGATAATGAGCATAAAGT
This sequence comes from Clostridium sp. UBA3061, assembly GCF_002367465.1. Classification (NCBI taxonomy): domain Bacteria; kingdom Bacillati; phylum Bacillota; class Clostridia; order Eubacteriales; family Clostridiaceae; genus Clostridium; species Clostridium sp. UBA3061. The sequence goes on from NZ_DFCF01000015.1 coordinate 174,872, forward strand.
TAAATGAGGCTATGACAATCAATTTTGAGCAAAGTGAAAAAATAGGTAATATTATGGTTAAGTCTAATTGTATTGCTATTGGACCAGGAATGGGGAATGCTAAGTTAACTTTTAATATAGTGAAAAGTATGATTGAAAATGCAGAATGCCCTATTGTAATAGATGCGGATGGACTAAATGTACTACAGGGAAAACTTGAATTGCTTCATAGTAAAAATAATAGCATTATATTAACACCTCATTATGGGGAGATGGCAAGATTAACTGGATTATCTGTTGATGAAATAAAAGAAAATAGGGTAGAAGTAGCAAGGAATTTTGCTTATGAGTATGATGTAATAGTTTTATTAAAGGATCATAGAACTGTAATAACTGATGGAACACAGGTTTTTGAGAATACTACAGGAAATAGTGCAATGGCATCAGGTGGAATGGGAGATACTTTGACAGGAATTATAACTTCATTTATTGCTCAGGGATATGATGCTCTAGAAGCTACATGCATTGCTACATTTATACATGGATATTGTGGTGATAGGCTAGCAGAGAATATGTTCTGTGTCAATGCTACCCATATTATAGAAGAATTACCTTTTGGGATAAAAGAAATTTTGGATAGTAATTGATACATAGAAATAACTGTGGATTATAATAAAATAAATATGGTTATAGAGAGTAGAAAACTATAATAAACATATAGTGTAATAAGTAATTGGAGGAATTTATGAAAAAAAGACTAACTTATACACTATTTATTATAGCTATATGCCTAACCATTGCAGTGGCTTTATTCATTAAAGGAAGAACAAGGACTTTAGATGAGTATAATGTAATTGATTCCTTAAGTGAGATTAAAGCCTATAAGAGTGATATAACTATAGAGGTCGTAAATGACAGAGAAACAAATAAGTATGAAGGGTTTCAAACCTATAAAAAAGATATAGGATATAAACTGGATTTAAAGGATAAGAGATCTTTTACTTTTAAAGGTGATGAGATACTTGTTAAAGATAAGGAGAATATCAAAGAGTATACCTTAGATAAAGGGTTTGATGAAGTATTTAAATATGGATTTATTGGTGAATATATAGGATTAATATATACAAATGAACAATTAGAATTTGAAACTGAAACAATAAATAATAGTGAGTGCTTTGTGATAACAACAGTGATTCCTGGAAGCAATAACAACATTTGCCAAGGTAGCTTATATTATGATATTAAAAATAATAGACCGAAGAAAATAATAATCTATGATAATAAAGGTAGAGAAAGAATTATATATACTTATGAAAACTTTAACTGGACTGATAAGGTTGAAGATGTGGAGTTAGATTTATAACAATGATACAAAACAGTAAGAGCGAATCTAGTATTTACTATGAGGTAGTTCTTGACAACTGGAAAGGTGAGCAAGGTGAGTAATATGGAAAAAAAGATAAGACCCTCTTGGGCAGAAGTGGATTTAGATGCTTTAAGGAATAATGTAAGTGAAGTAAAAAGGGTTTCAGAGGGGAAGGAAATAATTGCTACAATAAAAGCTGATGGATATGGACATGGAGCTATAGATATATGTAAGTCTATGATGGATGAAGGTATAAATAGATTTGCAGTAGCTATTGTTACAGAAGCGGTAGAACTAAGAAAAGCTGGTGTGGAAATTCCTATTATTATATTGGGATATACACCAAAGGAATTTTATGATGAAGTTATTGATTTAAACCTAGAGCAAACTATATATGATTATGAAGATGCTAAAATACTTTCAGACATAGCTATAAAGAAGAATAGCATAGCTAAAATTCATATAGCTGTAGATACAGGTATGGGGAGGATTGGATTTTTAACAACGAGGGAGCAGGCTAGGGAAGTACATAGGATAACTAAGTTAAAAGGAGTAAGAATTGTAGGAATATTTACTCATTTTGCTACTGCTGATGAGAAAGACAAAACTTATGCTAGTTTTCAAATAGAAAAATTTAATATATTTAATATATATCTTGAAGAATTAGGTATAATTATACCCTTTAAGCATGTAAGCAATAGTGCTGCTATAATAGATTTTCCTGACTTACCATATGATGGAGTTAGAGCTGGTATTATGCTTTATGGATATTATCCTTCCAAGTATGTTAATAAAAATAATGTTAACTTAATACCTGTTATGTCGCTAAAATGTAAAATTGTTCATTTGAAAAAAATACAGGAAGGCGATTATGTAAGCTATGGTAGATTGTATAAAGCACCTGCAGAACGGATAATTGGAACTCTTCCTATAGGATATGCAGATGGCATTTCGAGAGCATTAACAGGGGTGGCTAAAGTAATTGTGAATAGTAAAATAGTACCTGTTGTAGGTCGTATTTGTATGGATCAATGTATGATAGATGTAACAGATGTACCTGGGGTGAAGATTGGGGATGAAGTTATATTAATTGGAAAAGATAATATAGGGAATGTTATAACAGCAGATGATATAGCAGAATCTATAGGTACAGTCAATTATGAAGTAATTTGTGATATAAGTAAGAGAATTCCAAGAATATATACAAAAAACGGTAAAATTTTCAGTGTAAGAAACTACGTATAGTAAAAAGTATAAAAAAATGTTGTAAAAAGTAGAAATTGAGGATAATTTCTTTGACATAATAACAATTGATGATTTATAATTAAGTTGTACATAAAGTTGTTATTTAAATTGGAGGTAATGAAATCCATGGGTAGCTCAAAGAAATTTATTCTGAATTTTGGTAGTAGTTTTTGCGAAAAATTTAATGATGTAGATAAAAAACAATTTATAACAAATAGTAAATTAATTATGGATTATGGAATAGTATATAGTGAAGGCTATAATAGTAATAGCTATATAGAGAAAATGAAACAAGGATATTTAGCTATGAGAGAATTAAATTTAGAATTATCAGAATATGGCTTTGAGAGTTATATTAATGACTTAAGTGAATATGAAGCTAGCCTTTAGGAGTGTGAATGCCTAATGACAATTGTTATAAAGAGAGGCGATATATTTTATGCTGATTTAAGCCCAGTGGTTGGATCAGAACAGGGTGGAATAAGACCTGTAATAATTATACAAAATGATGTGGGAAATAGATATAGTCCAACTGTGATAGTTTCAGCTATAACCTCTCAGATAAATAAGGCAAAACTTCCAACTCATGTAGAGATTTCTTCTGAAGAATACGGATTAAATAAAGACTCGGTAGTTTTGCTAGAGCAAGTTAGAACTTTAGACAAAAGAAGATTAAAAGAAAAGATAGGTCATATGACCGATGAAGATATGATTAAAGTTGATGTTGCTCTTAAAATTAGTTTAGATTTAAAAATGTAAAAATAAGCTTAATATTAAGGGGCTGTTTCAAAATACACTAAATCTTAATTGGATGTGGAGTATGCACTAACAACAATATTTTAGTGAAACTTAACATTTTATAGAGATTAGTGAATTATTTTGAAATAGCTCCTTTTAAATTAAATCGGTAGATGGACAAAAAAATATAAAGTATTTATTACTTTTATAATGATAGAAGTATAGTTGTATTTAATTGAAGTGTAAGGTAAATAATATATTAATAATTATTGGAGATTTCTTATAATGAAATGTATGGATAAAAGTAAAATTTCAACTAAATAGTTGAGAATAAATAAATTATTGATATAATGGGTTTAGAAGAAAATCAGGGAGGGATAAGCAATGGAAAAGTCATTAATAGCATTAGAGAATATAGCGAAAGTTTTAAGAAAAGATATTATAAAGATGGTAACAGAGTCAGCATCTGGTCACCCAGGCGGTTCTCTATCAGCTGTAGAAATCATTACTACATTATATTTTAATGAAATGAATATTGATGTAGAAGACTCTAAGAATCCTAATAGAGATAGATTTGTATTATCAAAAGGTCATGCTGCACCAGTTTTATATGCAGCTCTTGCGGAGAAGGGTTTCTTTAATAAAGAAGAACTTATGAAATTAAGAAAAACTGGAGCAATGCTACAAGGTCATCCAAATATGAATTACATACCAGGAGTAGATATGTCTACAGGTTCATTAGGTCAAGGAGTTTCCGCTGCGGTAGGTATGGCACTAGCAGGAAAGCTTGATAATAGCTCATATAGAGTATATACCCTACTAGGAGATGGAGAATTAGAGGAAGGTCAAGTTTGGGAAGCAGCTATGTGTGCAGCTCATTACAAACTAGACAATTTAACAGCTTTTGTAGATTATAATGGACTTCAAATAGATGGAGATATTGATAAGGTTATGAATCCTAATCCTATAGCAGATAAGTTTGTAGCATTTGGATGGAACGTGATTTATTTAGAAGATGGTCATGATTTAGTTAAGATAAAAGATGCTATAGAAGCTGGAAAAGGAGTAAAAGATAAGCCTACAATGATAGTTTGTAAAACAATTAAAGGAAAAGGTGTATCTTTTATGGAGAATCAGGCAGGTTGGCATGGTTCAGCTCCAAGTAAAGAGCAGTGTGAAATAGCATTAAAAGAGATTGGGGGAGAAGAATAATGAAAAGTGTTGCAACTAGAGAAGCCTATGGAAAAGCATTAGCAAGAATAGGTAAAGAAAATGAAAATATAGTAGTTCTTGATGCAGACTTATCTAAGTCTACTAAAACTGCTGATTTTAAGTCTGTATGCCCAGAGCGATTTATCAATATGGGGATTGCTGAAGGTAATATGATGACTGTGGCAGCGGGAATGGCAGCTTGTGGAAAAATTCCTTTTGCATCTACTTTTGCTATATTTGCAACAGGAAGAGCTTTTGAACAAATAAGAAATTCTATATGTTACCCTAAATTAAATGTAAAGGTATGTGCTACTCATGCTGGTCTAACAGTAGGAGAAGATGGTGCTTCTCACCAATCTGTAGAGGATATTTCATTAATGAGAAGTATACCTAATATGGTGGTGATTAGTCCAAGTGATGGAATTGAGGCTGAAGCAGCAATAGAAGCTATAACAAAATATGAAGGCCCTTGCTATGTTAGACTTGGTAGAAGTTCGGTACCTATAATAAATGATAATGAAGATTATAAGTTTGAAATTGGTAAAGGAATAACTTTAAGAGATGGGAAAGATGCTACTATAGTTGCAACTGGAATTATGGTAGAGGCAGCATTAGAAGCGTACAATATTTTGGCTGAAGAAGGCATAAGAGTTAGAGTTATTAATATACATACAATAAAGCCTATAGACGAAGAATTAATAACAAAAGCTGCAAGAGAAACAAATCTTATAGTTACTGCAGAAGAACATAGTATCATAGGTGGCCTTGGTTCAGCAGTGGCGGAAGTAGTAACTACACATTGTCCAGCTACAGTTTTAAGAGTTGGAATAAAGGATACTTTTGGTGAAAGTGGTAAGCCTGCAGAATTATTAAAAGCTTATGGATTAACAGCATTAGATATAGTTAAAGCAGTTAAGACTGGAATTAGTATGAAATAAAAAATAAAATTGAATATGGAAGAAATCTAAGGAGACTTAGGTTTCTTTTTTTTATAGCCTATGATATAATTTATAAATAATTTGAAAATTCGATTTACTAAGGAGAGCGTTATAGATGAAACAAGATGTTAAAGGATATATGAGTGATGTAGTCTTTTGTTTTAAATTGTCTTTAAAATTAGTTATTATACCCGTAGTTTTAGGTATAGTTATTAGTTGTATATATCTATTAGTTAAAGGTCAATCTATGGAACTTTATGGAATACTTAGAGGAATAAGAAATACAGGAATTATATTTTCTTGTGGAGGATTATTTGTATCAGCATTAGCATTTCTACAACCGACAAAGTTATTGAGACCTTTAAGCTATGAGAAAACTTGGAGACAATATCTTTATAAATTTGGTTTAGTAGGAACTATATTCTGCACCTTTGCATTATTAGCAACATATTTCTTAGTATACGATATGCTAATTCATAACTTATATGTGTAGTTTACATACATAAAGAAGCATGAGTGGAAAAAAATATATATATTTCCACTCTTTTTTTATGAAGAAAAATAAGAATTTATTATTTTTTAACTTATGTAGGACTTGCATTTTAAATTTTTATGTTATAATATACACAGATAAAAAGTAAAAAGTCGAGGAGAGTTAATAATTATGATAGATTTTAAAAATGTTACTAAGGTTTATAATAACAATGTACTAGCTTTATCTAATTTAAATGTACATATTGACCAGGGTGAATTTGTTTTCTTAGTAGGCCCAAGTGGAGCAGGAAAATCTACCTTTATAAAGATGTTATTAAAAGAAGTTGATCCAACAGCGGGTTCGGTTATAGTTGCAGGATCAGATTTAACAAAGCTAACAAGGAAAGAAGTGCCTTATTATAGAAGAAAAATTGGAGTAGTGTTTCAAGATTTTAGATTGATACAAAGTTTGAATGTATTTGATAATGTAGCTTTTGCACTAAGAGTTATAGGATCAAGCGAAAAGGATATACAAAAAAAGGTTCCAGCAGTGCTTTCAATGGTAGGATTATCAAAAAAGAGAGATGCTTTACCTACAGAGTTATCAGGTGGAGAACAACAAAGAGTATCTATAGCTAGAGCTATAGTAAATAGTCCATCATTATTAATTGCTGATGAACCAACAGGTAACTTAGATCCTGAAACTTCATTAGAAATTATGGATATTTTAAGTGATATTAGTAGAGCTGGAACTACCATTGTTATGGCAACCCATGCAAGAGACATAGTTGACTCTATGAAAAAGAGAGTTATAGCTATTGAGAAGGGTGTTATTGCCAGAGATGAGGAAAGGGGGAAATATGGTTATGAAATTTGATTCTTTTAAATATTCATTTAAGGAAGCACTTAAAAGTATAAAAAGAAATAAAACTTTAAGTATAGCATCTATAGCTACAGTAACAGCTACACTTTTTTTATTAGGAGCTATAACACTAGGAGTTGCTAATGCAGATAAATTAATTACGCAATTGGGATCCATGGTTGAGGTGAAAATCTACTTAAAAGAGGATATAAGTGATAATAATAAAAATGCTATAGAGAATAAAATTAAAGAAGTAGATGGTATTGATAAGATAACTTTTCAAAGCAAGGAAGATGCTTTGAAGGATGTAAAGGAACAAATGAATGATGAATTAGGTCAGTTAACATCTGGATTTGAGGATAATAATCCATTCCCAGCTTCCTTTACAGTAAATGTTAAAGAGCCGCTAGTAGTAGATAAAGTTGTAAGTAGTATTAAAGATATGAATGGTATTGATGAGATAAAAGATGCAAGATCTATAATTGCAAAAATTTCTAAGCTTACAGATTCATTTAAAATAGGTGCTGCAGTAGCATTTGTAGTTTTTATTATGATATCTCTATTCTTAATAGGAAATACCATAAAAATTACAGTGTTTACGAGAAAAAAAGAAATAGGAATAATGAAGTATGTAGGAGCTACAGATTGGTTTATTAGATGGCCATTTATAATAGAAGGTATGATACTTGGAATATTTGGAGCAGTCATATCGGTAGTAGTACTAGGTTTTATATATTCTATTATAATTAATAATTTAAGCGCCGATACACTATTTGGATTTGATTTAGTAGGTATTTCTTATATATTGAAGGTGATTATTTGGGAATTCCTGGGATGTGGAGTTTTCATAGGTGCTATTGGAAGTATAATATCCATGAGAAAATTCTTAAAAGTTTAAATTATAAAGAACAAATAAGACTAAGAATTTATTTCTTAGTCTTATTTGTGTATAATATAATATATTGGTAATAGAAAGGATTAATAAAATAATTTAAATTTCATAGTATTATTATCGGGGATAAAAAGTAATAATAAATATATGAGAATGAGAGGGTGATTTTTATGGATGGTAAGAAAAATAAATGGAAAAGAGTAACGGGTATAGTGGCTCTTTTGATAGTGACAAATTTAATTACTTTAGGATTATCTAACTATATATCTTTTAAGTTACCAGATGGTAAAGTTATAGTTAGTAGAAAAACATATGAAAATATAGTAGACTTTGAAAAGTTATATACTATAAAAGATAAATTAGATAGATATTATTTGGGTGAAATTGATATTAATAAACTTATAGATGGAGCAGCAGCGGGAATGACAGAAGCTGTAGGAGACCCATATACAACATATATGAATGCCGAAGAGTTTAAAGACTTCTATTCTCAAACAGAAGGAAATTATGTTGGATTAGGAATACAGGTAGGAGTTAAGGAAGATAAGATAGTTGTAGTAGCTACCTTTGAAAATTCACCTGCAGAAAAAGTGGGAATACTTTCAGGGGATATAATTGAAAGCGTAAATGGTACAAAGGTTGAAGGCAAGGACTTAGAAAAAGCAGTGAAAACTATGAAAGGTGAAAAAGGAGAAGCTGTAGAACTTACTTTATCTAGGGAAAACAAAGGTTCTTTTAATGTTAAAACTGTAAGAGATGAAATAGAAATGATAACTGTAAAGAAAGAAATGATTGATAGTCAAGTAGGATATATTCAGGTAACTATGTTTGATGAAAATACATCTAGCAATTTTGAAAATGCAATTAAAGATTTAAACTCAAAAGGAATGAAGAGTTTAATAGTAGACCTAAGAGAAAATCCAGGAGGATTATTAGATCAAACTGTGAATATGTGTTCACAATTTATTCCTAAGAATAAGAATATAGTTTATACGGAAGATAAGAATGGAAATAGGAAGGATTATAATTCAGTAGGTGGAATTGCTGAAGGATTACCACTTACTATATTAATAGATGAGGGGAGTGCAAGTGCTTCAGAAATATTTACAGGAGCTATAAAAGATTATAAGTTAGGAACTTTAGTAGGTACTAAGACCTTTGGTAAGGGTGTTGTTCAAACAACTTTTTATAGGGATAGAGATGGATTTAGAGATGGAACTGCATTGAAGGTTACTATATCAAAATACTATACTCCTAATGGACAGAATATCCATGGTATAGGAATAGAGCCAGATATTTTAGTTGAGTATCCAGAAGAACTAAAAGGGAAAGCCTATGATAAATCAGTAGATCCTCAATTTGAAAAGGCTTTGGAAGTGGCAAAAGAAAAGATTAAGTAATAAAATATAGGGTATTATAATAGATATTAGTATTTTTATTATAATAAATACTAATTAAAATAAGTTAACATATAGAAAAATAATAAAATTAATTTTATAGTTTCAAGTAGATAAATGATGATGTAAAATTAAGTATCTATTATAGTAGATACTTAATTTTACTTATGCACATCTACTCTTTGTTACATAATGAGAAGGAGAAAAATAATGGAACTTTTAAAGTATACTTTGCAGCAGGTGTCCTATGCTATTGTGGAGCCGTCTTATGCGCTTATATTAATAATGATGGCTGTTGTATTCTATATGAAAAATAAAAAAACTACAGTGATGGAAAGATTAATTATGGGTAAAAACTCGTCAACTGCTTTTGAACTTACTGTGTCACAAATAGTTATGGGAATATTGGGAGGTGTAGTAGCTAGTTTAATTCTTACATTTTTGGGAATTACTTTTTATGAAACTTCTAATATATTTCTAATATTTATATTATCAGTAGCGTTAATGTTCTTTAGTCCCAAATTAGTTTGTCTTTCATATTCAGGAGCTATTTTGGGACTATTATCAATACTGTTGTATTTTATATCATTAATCATGGAGAATCCAAGTTTAGATGTACTAAAAATGGATATAACTAATTTATTGGTATTGGTTGCAGTAATGCATATTGTTGAAGGGTTATTAGTAATCTTTGATGGGAAAAGAGGTGCTATACCTGTATTTGGATCAAGAGATAAAAAAATCATAGGTGGATTTGCATATAGAAGACAATGGATATTACCAATGATAATATTATTAATGGTACAGGCTACTAGCGCCAATACAGTTATGGGGGGAAGTGTAAACACTCCAGAGTGGTGGCCAATAATTAATCATAATAAAAACATGTTGATTTTTGCTACTATGGTAATTGGTGCATTACCGATTTTTGCAGGAGTTAATTATGCTACCATAACATTTACAAAAAGTAAAAAAAATAAGCCAATATTCTCAGGACTATTAATTTTAGGCTATGGTACTGTATTAATTCTATTATCTTTTCTTGGGGATATAAATAAGATTTTAGATGTAATAATTCTTACATTGATGCCTGTATTACATGAGTATATGTTATATATTGATCGCTTAGCAGAAAAGAAAGGTAAAATAAAGTATGTGAGTAATGAAGAGGGAGTATGTGTTCTAGATGTAGCCCATGATTCAATAGCTAAAAATATGGGGGTTAAAATGGGAGATTTAATATTAGAAATAAATAATATTAAATTATATAAGGATGAAATTATATTTAATATGTTAGAACGTCTTCCAGATATTATAAATATGAAGGTTAGAAGAGAAAATGGATCTATGGAAGAATTAGAATGTAAAGTAAAAAACAATAAAGAAAAATTAGGAATTGTTATAGTTCCTAGAGAAGTTCCAAAGCAGGCTACTGTAGCAAAGCCAGGAGGTTCTAGTTTTTCTGATATTCTAAATAAAATTAAAGAAAAGAAAGATAGTAACGATAAAGAATAATTTTTTATAAAAAGATGAGGTGATGTATCATGGGTCAGTTTAAGATTCATTCAAAATTTAAGCCAACTGGAGATCAACCTGAAGCAATAGATAGTATAGTTAAAGGAATCCTTGAAGATAAAAAATATCAAACTTTACTTGGAGTAACAGGATCAGGGAAGACATTTACTATGGCAAATATTATTGAGAGAGTTCAAAGACCAACTTTAATTCTTGCTCATAATAAGACTTTAGCAGCTCAATTATGCTCTGAATTTAAAGAGTTTTTTCCAGAAAATGCTGTTGAGTACTTTGTTTCTTACTACGATTACTATCAACCAGAAGCTTATATGGCTCAAACTGACACCTATATAGAAAAGGATGCATCAATAAATGAGGAGATAGAAAAGCTACGGCACTCAGCTACTTCAGCCTTGATAGAAAGACGAGATGTTATAGTTGTGGCTTCTGTATCATGTATATATGGGCTAGGAAATCCAGAGGATTATAGAAAGCTTACTGTATCTTTACGAGAAGGTATGATTAAAGATAGAAATAGTGTTATTAGTCAGCTAGTGGATATTCAATACGAAAGAAATGATATAAATTTTGTAAGAGGAACCTTTAGAGTTAGAGGAGACGTGCTAGATATATTTCCAGCATCATCAACTAATAAAGGGATAAAAGTTGAGTTTTTCGGAGATGAAATAGATAGAATCCGTGAGTTTGATGTATTAACAGGCAATATAATTAGTGGAAGAAAACATGTATCTATATTCCCAGCATCACACTTTGCTACATCAAAGGAAAATTTAGAAAGAGCTATCTCTCAAATTGAATTTGAATTAGAAGAGAGATTAAGGGAGCTAAAGGATGAGGATAAGTTATTAGAAGCTCAAAGATTAAAACAACGAACCAATTTTGATATAGAAATGATGAGAGAAGTAGGTTATTGTACTGGAATAGAAAATTATTCTAGAATATTAGATGGAAGAGAAAAAGGAACACCACCACAAACTCTTATTGACTATTTCCCAGATGATTTTCTTTTCTTTGTAGATGAAAGTCATGTTACACTACCACAAATTAAGGCTATGTATGGAGGAGACAGATCTAGAAAAACTTCTTTAGTAGAGTATGGATTTAGACTTCCATCAGCCTATGATAATAGACCACTTAAATTTGAAGAGTTTGAAGATAAATTAAATCAGGTATTATTTGTAAGTGCTACACCTGGAGTTTATGAGAATGAACATTCAGCTAATATAGCAGAGCAAATAATAAGACCAACAGGATTATTAGATCCTGAAATTATAATAAGACCAGTAAAAGGTCAAATTGATGACTTATATGGTGAGATTATCAAAACTACTGAAAGAGGGTTTAGAACTTTAGTTACAACTCTTACAAAGAAGATGGCAGAGGACTTAACTAAATATTTAAAAGAGTTAGGAGTAAAAACTACTTACTTACATTCTGATATAATTACTATGGAAAGAATGGAAATAATAAGAGATCTTCGAAGAGGAGATTATGATGTGCTAATTGGAATAAATCTTTTAAGAGAAGGATTAGATATTCCAGAAGTAGCATTAGTTGCTATATTAGATGCAGATAAGGAAGGATTCTTAAGGAGTGAAACATCTTTAATTCAGACTGTAGGTAGAGCTGCAAGAAACTCAGAAAGTAAAGTAATAATGTATGCTGATAATATGACAAATTCTATGGAAAAAACTATAAATGAGACCAATAGAAGAAGAAGTATTCAAGAAAAGTATAATGATGATCATAATATAGTACCTAAGACTATAATCAAGGAAATAAGAGATGTTATAGAAATTTCTACAGTGGCAGAAGATGAAGATTTATATATCAGTGAAGCAAGTAGTGATTTGCTTTTAGATAAGAAGGAATTGACTAAGCATATTACTAAACTAGAAAAAGAAATGAAAGAAGCAGCTAAGGACTTACAATTTGAAAGAGCAGCGATTTTAAGAGATGAGATAGAACGTATGAAGAGAGAATTTAATTTGTAAAGGAGAAATTTATGAGAAATAGTATTTATATAAAAGGTGCAAAAGTACATAACCTTAAAAATGTAGATTTAGAAATACCAAGAGATAAATTTGTTGTTTTTACTGGACTTTCAGGTTCAGGAAAATCTTCTTTAGCCTTTGATACTCTTTATGCAGAAGGACAAAGAAGATATGTAGAATCTCTTTCAGCTTATGCGAGACAGTTTTTAGGCCAAATGAATAAACCGGATGTAGAGTATATAGAAGGTCTATCACCAGCTATATCTATTGACCAAAAAACTACAAGTAAAAATCCAAGATCTACAGTAGGAACAGTAACTGAAATTTATGATTATTTAAGACTACTTTATGCAAAGATAGGTGTACCCCATTGTCCTAAATGTGGCAAGGAGATTACCCAGCAGACTGTAGACCAAATGGTAGATCAGGCAATGGCTCTGCCACCTAGAACTAAGGTTCAAATCTTAGCACCTGTAGTTACAGGGAAAAAAGGAGAACATGTAAAGATCCTTGAGAACATTAAAAAAAATGGATATGTTAGAGCAAGAATTGATGGTGTTCTGGTAGATTTAGAAGATGAAGATATCAAACTAGAGAAGAATAAAAAGCATACCATTGAAATAGTAATAGATAGAGTAGTTATTAAAGATGGAATTGAATCAAGAATTACAGACTCTTTAGAGTCAGCATTAAAAATAGGTGAAGGTATAGCTATCTTAAATGTAATTGATGGAGAAGATATACTTTTAAGTGAAAAATTTTCATGTGTAAGTTGTGGAATAAGTATTGGTGAAATTGAGCCTAGAATGTTTTCCTTCAATTCTCCCTTTGGAAAGTGCGATGAGTGTGATGGACTTGGGACTTTAATGGAGATAGATGAGGATTTGGTGATTCCGGATAAAAGCAAATCCATATTAGGTGGAGGAATTTTAACTTTAGGTGAAGGTAGTTTAAAGGAGGATTCATGGACTCGTGCCATATTAGAAGCTCTTGCTAAAAAAAGAGGGTTTACTTTAGATACTCCTATAGAAGAACTATCAGAAGAAAATTTAAATTCTGTTTTATATGGAACAAATGGAGAAAAATTACGAATAGAGTATACCAAGGAATTTAAAACTGGTATATATAATTATGCTTATGAAGGTATAATAAATAATTTAAAAAGAAGATATATGGAAACTAACTCAGATTACATAAAGAGAGAAGTAGAAGAGTATATGAGTGATAATCCTTGTCCTAAGTGTAAAGGAAGAAGATTATCTAAAGAAGCTCTATCTGTTACTGTAGGTGGTAAAAATATAAGTGAATTTTGTACTATGTCTATTATAGAAGAACTTGATTTTGTAGATGCATTAAAATTATCTAAAAAGGATGAAATTGTAGCAGAACAAGTATTAAAGGAAGTTAAGAGTAGACTTAGTTTTTTAAAGGATGTAGGACTTAGTTATCTTAACTTAAGTAGAGCATCAGGTACTTTATCAGGAGGAGAAGCGCAAAGAATTAGATTAGCAACTCAAATTGGTTCTAGTTTGATGGGGGTTTTATATATTTTAGATGAGCCAAGTATTGGATTGCATCAAAGAGATAATGATAAATTAATAAAGACTTTAAAGCATCTTAGAGACATAGGAAATACTTTAATTGTAGTTGAGCATGACGAAGATACTATGCGAGAAGCAGATTACTTAGTAGATATAGGCCCAGGAGCAGGAGAGCATGGAGGAAAAATAGTAGCTGCAGGTACAGTAAAACATGTGATGAAGTGTAAAGAGTCCATTACAGGTCAATATTTAAGTGGGCATAGAACTATAGATGTGCCTGAAAAATATAGAATTATGGATAAAAATAGAGTTATAAAAGTTAAAGGTGCAAAGGAAAACAATCTAAAAAATATAAGTGTTGAATTTCCATTAGGATTATTTACATCTGTAACAGGAGTTTCAGGGTCAGGGAAAAGTACTTTAGTTAATCAGGTTTTATATAAGGGGTTAAATAGAAAATTAAATGGTTCTAAGAAACTACCAGGAAAACATGAGGAAATTGTAGGTGATGACCAGATTGATAAGATTATAAATATAGATCAAAGTCCAATAGGAAGAACACCTAGAAGTAATCCTGCTACATATACAGGAGTATTTGATTTAATAAGAGAAATTTTCACTATGGTTCCAGAGGCTAAAAGCAGAGGATATAAACAAGGTAGATTCAGTTTCAATGTTAAAGGTGGAAGATGCGAAGCTTGTAAAGGTGATGGAATAATAAAGATAGAAATGCAATTTTTATCTGATGTCTATGTTGAATGTGAAGTGTGTAAAGGAAAGAGATATAATAGAGAAACATTAGAGGTAAAATACAAAGGAAAAACTATTGCAGATGTTTTAAATATGACTGTAGAGGAAGGCTTAGCTTTCTTTGAAAATATACCTCGTATAAGTAGTAAACTTCAAACTCTTATGGATGTTGGATTATCCTATATAAGATTAGGTCAACCATCAACCACATTATCAGGCGGAGAGGCACAAAGAATAAAGCTTGCCTATGAATTATCTAAAAGAAGTACAGGAAAGACTTTGTATATATTAGATGAACCCACTACTGGATTACACATTGATGATGTTAGTAAACTTATAAAAATTCTCCAAAGGCTTGTAGAAGGAGGAAATACTGTAATAGTAATTGAACATAATTTAGATGTAATAAAGTGTTCAGATTATATTATAGACTTAGGACCAGAAGGTGGAGATCAAGGAGGAACTATTATAGTTAAAGGAAATCCTAAAGATGTAATTAAATGTTCTAAATCATATACAGGACAGTACCTAAAAAAGATGATATAATTACTTATAACTAGCATCATAATTTATAATGATGCTAGTTATGTTATATATGTATAAAGGAGTTTTGCTTATGAATATTTTAAAATTCGCATTGAATTTAGGAATAATAGCAATAGTTTATTTTATTATAATCTACGCTTTAAAAATAATGTATACAGATACTAAATCAGTGGGTAAAAGAAGGAATAGAACTAGAAAGGCTACTTCTGGGCTAGAAATAATAGTAGCTGGAGAAAATACAAATCTAAAAAATGGAGGAATACTACCAATAGTAGATAACTTAACTATGGGAAGAAAAAGTGATAATACAGTAATCTTAGATGATAAATATGTTTCTTCTCATCATGTTAAAATTTTCAGAAGAAATAATGAGTATGTGTTGGAAGATTTGGAGAGCACTAACGGAACTAAGGTTAATGATATTAGAATAAAGAATTCCCTTATATTAAAGTCAGGGGATATAATAAAGGTGGGAACTGCTACCTTTAAATTTATGTAGTTATTAGGAGGCAAGTATGAAGGGTATAAAACAAGAAAAAAGAGTGCTTAGATTTACTTATTTGCTTGTAATGGCACTATTTTTTAATGTAGCAATTCTAACTCCAACTATTGATAAGGGTGCAATATTTATAGGAGCAATAATATGTGGTTTATTATGTTATTCCCACTTTGTAATAAGAAGATTTTATCCAGATGGGGATAAATTTATATTATTATTTTCAAATATCCTTGCTGTTATAGGGATTGCTATGATATATAGGTTGGATTTACCCATATCGGGAGGTAGTTATATAGCGGAAGGTACTAGAAGTTTTTTAACAGCTAAGCAAATTATATTTTTTGCTTTAGGTATGACTATGTTTATATTAGTAGTTGTAATACTTCCAGATTTAAAAAGATTTAGTAAGTACAAATATTTATATCTAATAATAACATTATTATTTATGTCCATGGGTACCTTTTTTGGAAAGGAACAGTTTGGAGCTAAAAACTGGGTAAATTTATTTGGGTTCGGTTTTCAACCTTCTGAGTTTGGGAAAATTGCCTTAGTAGCTTACCTTGCTTCAGCATTAAAGGATTATGAAAAGCCTTCGAAGTTTTGGATTAAGATAGGAAAGGCAATTGGATTTAGGAAAGAAAGCTCATATAAATATATAAGTTTAATAGAGCCTGCTATGGTAATGATGATATCATTGCTATTTATGTTAGCTCAAACAGACTTGGGTTCAGCGCTAATTTTCTTTGCCATAGCACTTACTATGCTTTATATTGCTACATCAAATAAAAAGTATGTAATAATAGCATTGCTGTTATTTGTAGTTGGTGGTGTCATAGGATATTACTTATTTTATCATGTTCAGATAAGGGTTATGATATGGCGAAACCCATGGAAGTATGGATATGATGAAGGACATCAGCTTGTTCAATCCCTTATAGCTATAGCAAATGGTGGATTTTTTGGGGTAGGACTTGGAAATGGATATCCAGGATATATTCCAGTAGTAGAATCTGACTTTATATTTGCGGCTATATGCGAAGAATTAGGATTACTTATTGGATTTGCAGTTATAATTTTAAATTTTCTATTATTCTATAGATGTATAAGAGCTGCACTTTACATAAAGGATAAATTTTCAAGATTATTAGCCGTTGGATATAGTACTATGATGGTATCTCAAACACTAGTAATTATTGGTGGTGTAACTGGAGCTATACCTCTTACAGGAATAACTTTGCCTTTTGTTAGTTATGGAGGAAGTTCTATGCTGATAAGTTATCTTTCACTAGGTATAATACAAAAAATATCAGAGGAGAGTAGTAATTATGAATAATCTACAAAAGAACATAAAAAATGTAATGATTGTATTTCTGTTATTATTTATTGCTCTAATCTCTTATATAAGTTATAGTACATTATTTAAAAATCAAATAGCTTTGGATAGTGTTTATAATAAAAGAAATCAAGCGGAGAAAAATAGAGTTCTTAGAGGAACTATTTATGACAGAGATATGAATCCTTTAACTACAGGTGAAAAAACAGGGGAGTTTTCTCAAACAAGAAAGTATGTTGGAGGAGTAGCTTTTTCTCATGTGGTTGGTTATAATGATGCTAAGTATGGGGCTAGTGGAATTGAAAAGAAGTTTGATAAAGAACTTTCAGGACAATCAGTAAATTCTATAAAGGATATATTTTCCAACAAAAAGGATGAGAATAAAGTTGGAAATCATGTAGTGACTACCTTAAATTCTAAGTTACAACAAAGAGCCTTTGAGGTTTTAGGTAATAGAAAGGGATCAATAGTAGCATTAAATCCTAAGACAGGAGAGGTTCTTGCTATGGTGTCAAAACCAAGTTTTGATGCAAATACAATACAAGAAGACTTTGAAAAACTGTCACAACAAGAGGATACACCTTTCTTGAATAGAGCAGTTTCAGGTCTTTACCCACCAGGCTCAACCTTTAAAGTTATTACAGCCATAAGTGCTTTGGAGAATATGTCGGATATAACCAATAGGACCTTTAATGATGAGGGGAAAATTAGTTTTAATGAAAGTGAATACCTAGAAAACTACAAAGGGTATGCTTATGGAAGCATTGGACTTAGAACAGCTTTTTTAAAGTCTAGTAATGTGGTATTTGGTACCTTAGCTATGGAACTTGGAAATGATAATTTAAAGGGAACATCAGAAAAGTTCTTCTTTAATAAAGATATTCCATCAGAAACTCTTACCATTGATAATAGTATTTTCCCAAAATATAAAAGTGATGAGGTTGGTAATATAGCTCAAAGTGGTATAGGACAAAGTGGAGTACTAGCAAGTCCAATAGAAATGGCACTAGTAGCTAGTACTATAGCTAATAATGGTGTAATGATGGAACCTAATGTAGTAAAGGAAATCATAAGTCCGGAAGGGAAAGTAGTTAAAAGCTATGAACAAAAGGAAGCAGCTACAGTTACAACTCCTGAAAATGCAGCATTGCTAAAGGAATATATGAAAGCTGTAGTCAATGAGGGAACTGGTCAGGCAGCAAAGTTATGGAACGTTCAAGTATCAGGAAAGACTGGAACTGCAGACCATGACTCTGGAGATAAGGAGCCACACACTTGGTTTATAGGTTTTGCAGGTTATGATGACCCAGAAATAGCCTTTGCTATAATTGCAGAAGAAGGTGGAAATGATAGCTTTAATGCCAGCGCTATGGCAAAGGAGCTTATGAAATCTTATTTTAGTACAAATTAATATTAAAACTTTTGAAATATAATTATATAATATACCTTATGAGTATTAATCATTGCATTAAAAGTGAAGCTCAATAAGTATTATACTAAAGATGAAACAACTTTTGGATGAGAAGTGAGGTGATTTAATGTTTGATTTTGAGTATCATCTAAAAAATCTTCCAGACAATCCTGGAGTTTATTTAATGAGAAATTCTTTGAGAGAAGTAATATATGTAGGAAAAGCAAAAAATCTTAAAAATAGAGTAAGACAATACTTTCAGAATTCTAAAAATCATAGTGAAAAAGTTAGAGCTATGGTTAAGAATATAAGTGAATTTGAGTATATAGTTACAGATTCTGAAGTAGAAGCTTTAATACTAGAATGTAATTTAATTAAAAAGTATAGTCCTAAATATAATATTTTGCTAAAAGATGATAAATATTTTCCGTTTATTAAAATTACAAATGAAGAATTTCCAAGGGTATTAATTACAAGAAATTATGGAAATGATTCATCTAAATATTTTGGACCATATACGGATGGAAGTGCAGTATATACTATAAATGAACTTATAAAGAAGGTATTTCCTCTTAGAACATGTAGAAGAGTTATAAAGGAAGATGGGCCTAAAACAAGGGTTTGTCTTAACTATCATATAAAATTATGTAGTGGACCATGTGAAGGATTAATTTCTAAAGAGGAATATAAAAAAATTATCGATGATGTGGTGGATTTACTTACAGGAAAGGATACAAAGATTACTAGTAAGATTAAGGCTGAAATGGAAGAAGCAGCAGAAAATTTAGATTTTGAAAAAGCGGCTTCTTTAAGAGATAAGTTGATAGCCATAGATAAAATAAATGAAAAGCAAAAGATTATTAGTAATAATTTTGAAAATGAAGATTTTATAGGTATTTCTCAAGATGAAAAAGATAGTTGTATTCAGATATTCTTTTTAAGAGATGGTAAAATCGTTGGAAGAGAAGATTTTATTTTAGACAATACAGGAGTAGAAGAGCCTGCCTATGTCATAGAGGAATTTATTAAAAACTTTTATGGTGGAACTGCTTTTATACCTAAGACTGTATATGTAAGTCATTGTGATGAAATTGATATCTTAGAGCAATGGTTATCTATAAAGAAGGAATATAGAGTGACTATAAAGGTTCCACATAAAGGAGAAAAGAGAAAGACTCTTGATATGGTAGAAAAAAACGCTAGCCATGCTCTCGAAATGTTTAAGATTAAACATAAAGTAGACAAGGAACTTAATAATGTGGCACTTTCTGAAATTCAAGAGGCTCTTGGGATTGAAGATATGCCTAGTAGAATTGAAGCCTATGATATATCTAATATCATGGGAATGGATTCTGTAGGAACCATGGTAGTATTTCAAGATGGAGTAGCTAAAAGTAGTGATTATAGAAGATTTAAAATTAAAACTGTAGAAGGTGCAGACGATTATGGCTCTATGCGAGAGATATTAACAAGGAGATTTACCCATGGATTAGAAGAAATAAGGAAAATAAATAATAATGGTATGGATTTTAAGTCGGGTAAGTTTTCTATTTTTCCTGATTTGATTATGATGGATGGTGGAAAGGGACAAATTAATATAGCACTTCAAGTATTGGAGGAGTTAAATATTAATATACCTGTATGTGGCATGGTGAAGGACGATAAGCATAGAACAAGAGGACTTATTTATAAAAATAAAGAAATTCTGTTAAAGCCATCTTCCAAGGCTATGCTTTTAATAACTAGGATTCAGGATGAAGTTCATAGATTTGCCATTACATATCATAGAACCTTAAGAGATAAACGTACTTTATTTTCTATATTAGATGAAATACCTAAAATAGGAGAAAAGAGAAGGCGTGAACTTCTAAAAAAATTTGGTAGTATTGAAAATATAAAAAAGGCTACCTATGAAGAGTTAATGGCTACACCTTCTATGGATGGGAAAGCTACTGAAAGTATAATTAATTATTTTAAGAAAAATAGTTAATAACCATATGTCAGCATAAAATATTGAATTAGAGTGTTTATACTATTAGTAGGATAGTATACTTAAAATGAAAGAAATATGTAATAACTGTTGATATATATAACCTAAGTATTTTATACTTAATATATAATAATATAGTAAGAGGTATACAATGAAATTAAAGGATAGTTTTATAAGAAGTGTTTTAGATGTAGCAGGGAATGAAAATGTAAAAATAGATGAACTAATGAAGAATCATACTTCTTTTAAGGTAGGTGGACCAGCTGACCTATTAGTTTACCCTTCTAATTATGAAATGGTAAAAGACTTAATTAACATATGCAAGGAAAATAAGGTGGATTATTTCATATTAGGAAATGGATCTAATCTCATAATAAGAGATGGAGGAATAAGAGGAGTAGTCATAAAACTAGGACACATAAATAAAATAGTAGTAGATGAAAATTTAATATCTGCACAATGTGGAGCTAAGTTATATTCAGTTGCAGATCAGGCTTTAAAGAATAGTTTATCAGGGCTAGAATTTGCGTCTGGGATACCAGGATCTATTGGAGGTGCTACTGCAATGAATGCAGGTGCCTATGACGGAGAAATGGCAAAAGTAATTGAAAGTTCATTAGTAATTGATAATGAAGGGACCATTAGAGAATTAAATAAAGAAGAACTAGAATTTGGATATAGGAATAGTGCAATTTTAAAGTATGGATATATAGTTCTGGAAACAAGAATGAGATTGTCTCATGGAGATAAAGCTTTGATCAAAGAAAGAATGGATGATCTAGCAGAAAGAAGAAAAAGTAAGCAACCCTTAGAATATGCATCAGCAGGAAGTACATTTAAAAGACCCGAGGGATATTTTGCAGGTAAGCTTATTCAAGATTCAGGATTAAAGGGTACTAGCGTTGGGGACGCACAGGTATCTGAAAAACATTCAGGATTTATCATAAATAGAGGCAATGCAACGTCAAAGGATATTTTAGATCTTATTGAAGTTGTAAAAGCTAAAGTTTATGAAAAATTTAAGGTTGAATTACACACTGAAGTTAGAGTTATAGGTGAAGATAATTTAACCTAATATAAAAAATAGGGAGATGGGGATATGATTTCAAAAAAAATGGTGGATTATGTTAATGGTAGTTCATTAATCAGAGCTATGTTTGAAGAAGGTAAAAGACTTGCATCAATTTATGGTGCAGAAAATGTTTATGATTTCAGTTTAGGAAATCCAAATCTTGAACCGCCATGCACTGTAAAGGAGGCAATTGTAGATATTTTAAATAATGAACCTAATACTATGGTTCATGGTTACATGAGCAACTCAGGATATGAGGATGTTAGAGAAACTATTGCCAACTCAATTAACAAAAAATTTGATACAAGTTTTACAGAAAAGAATATAGTTATGACTGTAGGTGCAGCAGGTGGTTTAAACGTGATTTTTAAAACTCTCTTAAACCCAGAAGATGAAGTAGTAGTATTTGCACCATATTTTGGTGAATATAGAAGTTATGCAGCTAACTATGATGGAAAGCTTGTAGTAGTATCACCAAACACTACAGATTTTCAACCTAATTTAGATGAGTTTAAAAGTAAAATTACGGATAAGACTAAAGCTGTTATAATTAACTCTCCAAACAATCCTACAGGCGTTGTTTATTCAGAAGAGACTATTATAAAACTTACTAATATCTTAAAAGAGAAACAAAAGGAATTAGGAACTGACATATATCTAATATCAGATGAGCCTTATAGAGAGCTTGTATACGATAACATTCAAGTGCCATATTTAACAAAGTATTATGATAATACAATTGTTGGATATTCCTATAGTAAATCTCTTTCATTACCAGGAGAAAGAATTGGATATTTAGTTATACCAAATGAAGTATCCGATTTTGAAAATGTTGTATCTGCTGCTAATGTAGCTACTCGTATTTTAGGATATGTAAATGCGCCATCACTTTTCCAAAGAGTGATAGCTAGATGTTTAGATGATAAAGTTAATATTGATTTTTATAATAAAAATCGAGAACTACTTTATAGTGAACTTACTTCTTATGGATATAATTGTATAAAACCAGAAGGTGCTTTCTATTTATTTGTTAAATCACCTATAGAGAACGATATTGAATTCTGTAATATGGCAAAAAAATATAATATTTTAATAGTTCCTGGAACTTCTTTTGCTTGTCCAGGATATATTAGAATTGCTTATTGTGTAGCTTATAGTACTATAGAAAATGCCTTACCTGGATTTAAATCATTAATTGAGTCTATAAAATAAATAAATATAAAAATAATATTGTTAATTTTAAAAATTTTATGTGAAAGATATAGGATAAATAAATATTTATCCTATATCTTTTTTAGTAATATAAATTACTATATGATATAATTAATGTGTATAATATATAGATATTAGTGTTAATTTTTATTAAAAATATTAATTTAAAAGAAGTATAATTTTAAATTAAAATAAGATTAAATTTAAAAGTTTTACTGGAATTAAATATGCAAAAGAGGTGTGATAGAATGAAATTTTTGATAGTTACAGGTATGTCAGGAGCAGGTAAGACACAAGCAATAAGATCACTTGAGGATTTAGGGTTTTACTGTGTAGATAATTTACCACCAACCCTTATAATAAAATTTGCTGAAGTATGTTTTAAAACTGAAGGTAAAATAGATAAAATTGCCATAGTAGTAGATATTAGAGGGAGAACATTTTTTGATGACTTATTAGGTAGTTTGTCCACTCTTGATAAAGAAGGTTATCTATATGAAGTATTATACCTTGAAGCTACAGATGAAACCTTAGTTAAAAGATATAAAGAATCAAGAAGAAAACATCCTCTTGCACCAGATGGAAGGATTATTAATGGTATAAGTATAGAAAAGAAAAAACTAAAAGGAATAAGGGAAAGGGCTAGTAAAATAATAAACACATCAAAACTAACTAATAAAGAGCTAAATGAAGAAATAACTATGGCCTATGGAGATGAAGGTCAAATTGAAAGTCCTTTACTTATTAATGTAATATCCTTTGGATTTAAATATGGAATACCTTTAGATGCGGATTTAGTTATGGATGTAAGATTTATTCCTAATCCATATTATATTGCTGATCTAAAGCCTTTTAGCGGCCTAGATAAGCCGGTAAAAGATTATGTATTATCTAAAGTTGAAACACAGCAATTTGTAGAAAAATTTATAGATATGCTTAAATTTTTAATCCCTAATTATAAAATAGAAGGAAAAAGACAATTGATTGTTGCTATTGGTTGTACAGGAGGTAGACATCGTTCTGTAGCTATTGCAAATAAAGTATATGAGACTTTAAATCATAATGGTAATAGTGTAACTATAGATCATAGAGATATAAATGAGGATGTAAGTAGAGGAGCTGGAAAGCGATGAAGCTTAAGGACGGGTTAATGCCTGGTGTGGGAATTAAGAGGTGGATATGCCAAATTATTTTAGGTGTATTTTTAATTTCCTACTCTATAATTGAGCTTATAAGAAGATGGGGTGAAGGTATTTCTATTAAAATATTTTTAGTAGCAATACTAGTTTTAGGGTGTGTATTGACCTATATAAGTTTAGAGAAGTATACTAAAAAAGTAATAGATATAATAAAGTTTGAAGCCTTGAATTTTTCTATGGGAAAGAAAAATTTTGACGATGATTTTTTTAAAAATAGTATATTAGTAAAGGGTCCTAAGGTGGTAGTTATTGGAGGTGGAACAGGGCTCTCCAATATGCTTAGTGGACTAAAAAGATATACCACTAATATAACCGCAGTAGTTACAGTGGCTGATGATGGAGGTGGTTCTGGAGTACTGAGGCAAGATTTAGGAATGTTACCACCAGGAGATATTCGTAACTGCATAATAGCTTTAGCAGATACTGAACCTTTGATGGAACAGCTCTTTAGGTATAGATTTAAGGATGGTTCTTTAGAAAATCAAAGTTTTGGTAATTTATTCTTAGCTGCTATGAATGGGATTTCCGATAATTTTTTAGAGGCAATTAAAAAAACTAGTGAGGTTTTAGCAGTAACAGGAAAAGTACTGCCTGTTACTCTAGAAAATGTGCAATTATATGCAAAACTAAAAAATGGAGACATAATAAAAGGAGAATCCTCAATACCTACTGAGAGCTTAAATAGAAAATCACCTATAGATAGAGTATTTATAGAGCCTAAACATGCTAAGGGGGTTCAAGAGGCCGTTGATGCTATAAGAGATGCTGATGCAGTTATATTAGGTCCAGGAAGTGTGTATACTAGTATAATCCCTAATCTAATGGTAGGTGATATAAGAGAGGCTGTAAAGGCCACTAAAGCATTAAAGATTTATGTATCAAATATAATGACTCAACCAGGTGAGAGTGATAACTTTAGTGTTCAAGATCATATAAGAGCTATAATGAAACATTGCCAAGGTATGCCTATTGATTATGCTATTGTAAATAAAGGACTCTCAAAGGAAGAAGAAAATATAAAAGAAAGATACTTACAAAAAGGCTCAACCTTTGTTCAACTTGACCATGGTGACAAAGATAAGCTAAATGTAAAATATATAGAATTTGATATGATAAAGATTAAAAAAGAACTCATAAGACATGATGAGGATAAACTTGCTAAAATACTTATAGAAACTATATTAAAGAAAAAAATGATTAATGATGAGAAAAGAATTTTTGAATATATATATTTATCACAGAGATTAAGAAGAGAAAAAAAGGATAGGGAGTAGAGAAATGTCATTTTCACTAAAGGTAAAAAATGAAGTATGTAGAAATAGTGAATTATCTAAAGATGAAATAGCTGCCCAATTATCAGCTATAATGAAGTCAAGTGGAACATTGGGTTTTGGATTTAACAGATCTATTACTTTTAAGATAGTAACTGAAAATCCAGCTATAGCAAGATGGATTTTTAAGAATTTAAAAGATTTCTATGATATTCACACTAAATTATTAGTAAAGAAAAGCAATTCGTTAAAGAAAAATAATATATATATGGTTTTAATACCAGAAGAAGTAGATGTAAAGGGACTCCTTCAAGAATTGGGAATAATAGAAAAGGATGGCTTATTTAATATACACTACGGAGTACCTAGTGAAGTTATAAAAAATGAAAATTGTAAGAGAGCATATATAAAGGGAGCTTTTTTAGGGGGAGGAAGTATTAGTAACCCAGAGAAAACTTACCATCTAGAGTTTGTAACTCATGATCAAGATTATGCCAATGAACTTAGTGATCTTATTAACAGTTATAAGCTTAATTCTAAAGTAATACAAAGGAAAAATAGTTTTGTAATATATTTAAAAGAGGGAGAGCAAATAGTAGATCTTTTGAATATAATAGGTGCACATAATGCATTATTAGAGCTTGAAAATATAAGAATCATGAAGGAAATGAGAAATAATGTAAATAGAATTGTTAACTGTGAAACTGCAAATCTTAGTAAAACTGTTAATGCAGCTGTAAGACAGGTGGAAAGTATAAAGCTTATTGAAAGTGAAATTGGACTTGATAGGCTACCTAAAAATTTAAAGGAAGTAGCTAAATTGAGGCTTGCCTTCCCAGATGAATCATTAAAGGAGTTAGGAGCTATGTTAAATCCGCCTGTAGGAAAATCAGGAGTAAATCATCGTCTTAGAAGAATTGAAAAAATAGCTGATGAGCTTAGGAAAGAGGGTAGATAGGCATGTCAAAACATGAAGAAATAATTAAATATATTCTATCCTTAGATATAAATACTAAGATATCTGTTAGAGGAATTAGTAGTAAATTAGGTGTCAGTGAAGGAACGGCATATAGAGCAATAAAAGAGTGTGAATCTATAGGAATTGTCAATACAATTCCTAGGGTTGGTACAGTAAGAGTAGAAAAGTTAGAAAAAAAGAATATTGACAAGATATCCTTTAGGGAAATTGTAAACATGGTAGATGGAACCTTAATTGGTGGTAAGGGTGGAGAGAATAATTTTCTTGAAAGATTTATAATAGGAGCCATGGAAGTTGAAACCATTAAGAGATACATAAGCCCAGGTTCGTTACTTATAGTAGGAAATAGAGAAAAAGCTCAAAGACTAGCTCTTGAAAATCAATGTGCTGTGCTTATCACTGGGGGCTTTCAATGTAGTGATGAAATAAAGACTCTAGCAGATAAAACAAATTTGCCTGTAATATCCTGTACCTATGATACCTTTACTGTTGCAAGCATGATAAATAAGGCTATATATGAAAATAATGTTAAGAAGGAAATTGTATTAGTAGAAGATGTTATGGATAAAAATCCAGAATACTTAAATGTATGGGACAAGATTAAAGCATTAAAAGAATTATCAGAGAAAACTAGGCATGAAAGATTTCCAGTTTTAGATGAGGAATCTAGAGTTATAGGTCTTGTAAGTATAACTCAAATAAATAATCATGATGACAATGAGATCGTAAATACCATTATGACAAAGAATCCTATTGTGTTAAACCCTACAAGCACAGTTGCCTATGCAGCACATATCATGGCTTGGGATGGAATTCAAATATGCCCAGTGGTATATAAAAAGAAATTAATAGGTATAATTTCCAGAGGAGATGTAATAAAGGCATTACAAATAGTTACAAGACAGCCTCATGTAGGTCATACTATGGATGATTTAATTTTAAAGAATTTTGAATTTGAGTCTAGTAAGAATAAGATGCATTTCTGGGGAGAAATTGTGCCTGAAATGCTTGACTCTATAGGTACTGCATCATGGAATGCATTAAATATGCTTTTATCAACTATGGGAACTATGGTATTAAGACAAAATGGTATTACAAATGTAGCTATAGATAGTTTCACATCTTATTTTACTAAGCCAGTTCAAATGGGTAGGATAATTGATGTATATTCTGAAGTAATAGATAGAGGAAGATATTATTCAAAGGTAGAAGTAACAATGTATAATCAAAATAAAGAGATTATGGCGAAGGCTATGCTATCAGCCAAGGTACTAAAAAATAATTAAATAAAATAGGTTAATGTATAGGGGGTAAAAAGTTGTTTACACATGTGGTTTTATTTAAATTAAAAGAAAATACAAGTGAAAACGTAAAGTTTGTAGCAAATACTCTTAAAGCTATGGAAGGAAAAATACCTGAGCTTAAGGAGATAGAAGTAGGAATAGATGAGCTTCATACGGATAGATCTTTTGATGTATGTCTTATAACTAGATTTGATTCTGTAGATGACATGAATGAATATCAGATACATCCATATCATGTTAATGAAGTTTTAGGTAAAATTAAGCCCTATATTGAGGTTTCCAAAGTGGCTGACTATATTAAATAAAGTGTTATTTTAAAGATAAAAAGAACTCTGTTTATCATGGAATGTCTCAAAATCATTAATTTTTAGTTCAGTTTTATAGATAAATTACTGGGACTAAAAAGATTAATTATATAAGACATTCCATTTTTGAGAATGTTACAAAACATATGTGTGTATAATTACTTAATAGTTGATAATTTTAAGTAAAAAGAGGTGTTTTAATGAAGGGGAAGATTAGAAACATTATAAGTATACTTTTAATTTTAGTGGGGATTGGATTATTACTGTTTGCTGTTAGAGGAAAGTGGGAAACAAAAAAAGTTCAAGATCAGCTTTATGACAAATTTGTATCAGAAGAAAAGCAAGAAGTTAATCATGAAAAAAATAAGAATAGTAAGGAAGAAAAACTTCCTTATATAGATATGGTAAATCCAATTGCAGTTTTAGAAATACCAAAAATAAATTTGAAAGTAGTAGTAGCAGAAGGTACTGAGGATGAAATAATAAAATATGCAGTAGGACATTTTAAGGATACTGCTATGCCAGGGGATATGGGTAACTTTGCACTAGCAGGACATAGAAACTATGATACAGGAGAATTTTTTCTAAGACTAAACAAATTAGAAGTTAATGATGATATAATAGTATCTACTCATGATAAGACCTTTACCTATAAAGTTACAGAGAGCTTTACAGTTGCTCCAGAAGACACCTATGTTTTAGATAAAAGTGAGGATGCAACAATAACCCTTGTAACATGTACTTATGATGGTAAGGACAGATTAATAGTAAGAGGTAAGTTAGAAAGATAATATAAAATAAGTATTTTAAAAGAATTTAGTTTTGTTACCAAGGATGCAGGGGGTGAAAATATGAAGGATTTTGTACATCTGCATGTGCATACAGAGTATAGTCTCTTAGATGGTTCAGGTAAAATATCTAAACTTATTAAAAGAACTAAGGAATTAGGTATGAAAGCTATTGCTATTACTGATCATGGAACTATGTACGGTGCAGTAGATTTTTATAAAGAAGCTATAGAAAATGGGATAAAACCTATAATTGGATGTGAAATATATGTGGCAGGAAAATCAATGTACATTAAAGAACCTCAAAAAGACAATGATACCTATCACTTAGTTTTGTTAGTTAAAAATCAGGTAGGTTATGAAAATCTAATGAAAATAGTATCTACTGCTTCTATAGATGGGTTTTATTATAAACCAAGAGTAGACTATGAATTTTTAAAGGAAAATTGTGAAGGATTAATTGCTACTAGTGCTTGCTTAGGTGGTGAGGTTCAAAAAAATTTACTTAGAGATAATAAAGAAAAGGCCAAGGAAGTTGCTTTAAAGTATAAGGAAATATTTAAAGATGATTTTTATTTAGAATTACAATACCATGGAATTTCCCAGCAGTTACAAGTGAATGAAATGTTATTAGAGTTGTCTAAGGAATGTGATATTCCATTAGTATGTACTAATGATACTCACTATATAAATGAAGAAGATAGTAAATCACACGATGTATTACTTTGTATTCAAACAGGCAAGACCGTAGAAGATAAAACTAGGATGAGATATCCTTCAAATCAATTTTATCTTAAGTCACCTGAAGAAATGTATGAGACTTTTTCTTATATACCAGAGGCTATGGAAAATACACTAAAGATAGCAGAAAAGTGTGATTTCGATTATAAATTTCATGAATCTAAGTTACCTAAATTCCCTTTGCCTGAGGGGGTAGATCCCTTTGAATATCTTAGAGAAAATTGCTATAAGGGACTTATTGAAAGATATGAAGTATTCTCAGCTTTAAATGGAGTATTGGATGAAGAAAAAGTAAATAAAATAAGAGAAGAAAATGAAGAAGGAAAACTTCTGTGCGATAGATTAGATTATGAGTTAGGAATAATCAAGAAAATGGGATATGTTGATTATTTTCTAATTGTTTGGGATTTTATAAAATATGCCAATGAAAATGGGATTCCTACAGGACCGGGAAGAGGTTCAGCAGCAGGAGCTATAGTTGCTTATACCTTGGGAATAACCAAAATAGATCCAATAAAGTATGCTTTAATTTTTGAGAGATTTCTTAATCCAGAAAGGGTAAGTATGCCTGATATTGACTCAGACTTTTGCTATGAAGGACGTCAAAGGGTAATTGATTATGTAGTTGATAAGTATGGAGAAAATAATGTATCACAGATAATTACCTTTGGAACCATGGCACCAAGGGCATGTATCAGGGATGTAGGAAGAGCAATGAATTATTCCTATGCTGAAGTAGATAAAATTGCAAAGATGATCCCTTCAGTATTAAATATAACTATAGACAAAGCACTGGAAATGAATAGTGAGTTACAAGAGCTTTATGATGTAGATGAGAGAGTACGTGAACTTATAGATGTAGCTAGAGATTTAGAAGGTTTACCAAGACACTCCTCTACCCATGCTGCTGGAGTAGTTATAGCATCTCACCCTTTGGTAGAATATGTTCCATTACAAAAGAATGAAGGTATGATAGTAACTCAGTTTACCATGGGTACATTAGAGGAATTAGGACTTTTGAAGATGGATTTCTTAGGGTTAAGAACCCTTACAGTAATGGATGAAGCTATTAAGAATATATGGGAAAATAAAGGTATAAAAATAGATATAGACCATATAGATTTTGAAGATTCAAAAGTTTATCAAATGGTTGGCGAAGGAAAAACAGTAGGAGTATTCCAGTTAGAATCTGCAGGAATGACTTCTTTTATGAGAGATTTAAAACCAGACTGTCTTGAAGATATCATAGCAGGAATAAGTCTTTATAGACCAGGCCCAATGGCAGAAATTCCAAAATACATTGAAGGAAAAAGAAATCCAGACAAAGTAGAGTATGTAACTCCACAATTAGAAGGTATACTGGATGTGACATATGGGGTAATGGTGTATCAGGAACAAGTAATGCAAATAGTTAGAGATCTTGGAGGATATTCCCTAGGCAGAAGTGACCTTGTGAGACGTGCCATGTCTAAGAAGAAACATAAGGTCATGGAAGAAGAGAGAAAAAACTTTGTTCATGGAATAGTAGATGAAGAGGGGAAGATTGTAGTACCTGGATGTATTCGAAATGGAATTACAGAAGAAGCAGCTAATAAGATATTTGATCAGATGATGGATTTTGCATCCTATGCTTTTAATAAAAGTCACGCTGCAGCTTATGCAGTAGTTGGATATCAAACAGCATATTTAATGTATTATTACCCAGCAGAATTTATAGCTGCCATGCTTAATAGTATAATGGGAAACAATGAAAAGGTAGCATACTACATTAGGTTTGCAGAAGAAATAGGAATAAAAGTACTTCCACCAGATATAAATGAAAGCTTTAGTAAGTTTACAGTACAAGGGAACACTATAAGATTTGGTCTTTCAGCTATAAAAAATGTTGGAGTAAATGTTATAGAATCAATAGTGGAAAGACGTAAGGAAAAAGGGAAATTTAAGAGCTTTAGCGATTTTTGTAACAAGATTGATTCTGGAGCAGTAAATAAGAGAGCTGTAGAGAGTCTTATAAAAGTTGGAGCCTTTGATAGTTTAGGAGTATACAGATCTAAATTAATAGCTGTATTTGAAAAAATATTAGATGGAATAAACAATGAAAGAAAGAGAAATGTCCCAGGACAAATCAGTCTATTTCAAGGAGCTGAGGATGAAGATAGTGCTTTTAAGATAGTTTATCCAGAAATTCAGGAATTTAATAAAAAGTATTTATTAGCTATGGAAAAAGAAATGACAGGAATATATTTATCAGGTCATCCACTAGATGATTATGAGAAGACTTTAAAACATGTAACCACTCACAAGATATCAGACTTAGTTTTAGCAGATACCTTAGAAGATGGAAGTGCAGGTGTAGAAGGACTTATTAGCGAGAGAGTTTCAAAGGTAAAGGATAAACAAAAAGTAATTTTAGGGGGGCTTTTAACATCCGTTTCTAAAAAAATTACAAGAAATAATCAGGCTATGGCATTTGCCACCTTAGAGGATTTATTTGGAACAATAGAACTAGTCATATTTCCAAAGACATTTTCAGCTTGTAGAGAATTTGTTGAGGAGGATGAAATAATCACTGTGGAAGGACGTATAGCCCTGGAAGAAGAAGAGCAACCTAAAATATTATGTGAA
This sequence comes from Clostridium sp. UBA3061, assembly GCF_002367465.1. NCBI lineage: Bacteria > Bacillati > Bacillota > Clostridia > Eubacteriales > Clostridiaceae > Clostridium > Clostridium sp. UBA3061. The sequence goes on from NZ_DFCF01000015.1 coordinate 207,071, forward strand.
AAAATATCGCCATTAGTTAAAGTGAGTGCAGATAAGATATATATAAGGGTTGAAGATGATAGCAAGCTAAATAGTGCAATGAAGCTTATAAGAGACAATTTTATGGGGGAATTCGGTTCAGCACCAACCTACTTATTTGCTGCTAATACGAAGAAAAAGTATCTTATAAATAAAAATAGTTGGCTTAATAATGATTATGAAACTACATCTAAATTGAGAGAAATCTTTGGGGATGATAATATTAAAGTTTTAGAAGAATAAGGCTAATAATATAAGTTTTTTTGAAAATTCTTGACATTGTATATTGAGTATATTAAAATATACTCAATAAAACTATGAAGAGAAGAGTAATCAAACTCAATTTTTTTACAGAGAGCTTTAGATGGTGAGAGAAAGCAAAAAACAGTTTGGTGAAAAAAGCCTCGGAGTTGTACACAGGATCTTTACTTCACTAGAGTTTATCTTAAAGTGAGGTTGCTTCTTAAAAAAGAAAGAAGTTTCCTTTAGGAAGAGAGATGGTGTAACGGGTGCTCCCGTTATAGAGCTAGGGTATAAGCTTAATATATTTTATTGTAAAGCCGTACTTGAAAAGGTTAATATGGTGACATATTAATAAACTGGGGTGGTACCACGAAGTTGAACTTACCAAACTCTCGTCCCCAAGACTAATGTCTTGGAGGTGAGAGTTTTTATTTTGCAAAAAAATTATTAATGGACGAAAGTAACGTAACTGAGTCTACTAGAAAATACTATAATGAGGTGTTATTTAGCTTCATAAAAGTTATGAGAAATTAAAAAGCAAAATTGAAAGGTGGTACTATTATATATGTACAATGATTATGTAGAATTAAATAACTTACAAGAAATAATGCAAGATGCCAATGAATTTAACGTAGAGAGAATAAAAAAATTAAATGAACTTTTAAGCAGAGGAATCAATCCTTATCCCTATACTTTTGAACCAAACACTACTTCAATCTATATAACAAAAAACTTTGATAAAATAGATAGTGAAGAGAGATTTATTTTATCAGGAAGAATAATGCTTTTAAGAAGAATGGGTAAAGTAACATTTTTAAATTTAAGGGATCAGAATGGAAATATTCAAGTGTATATAAGTAAAAATGATCTTGGTGAAGATGCCTATGGAGTTATTAAACTTCTTGATGTAGGAGACATAATTGGTGTAGACGGATTCGCATTTAAAACAAAAACGGAGGAAATAACTATTAAAGCTCTAAATGTTACCGTGCTTTCAAAATCCATAAGACCTCTTCCAGAAAAATATCACGGAATTCAAGATATGGACTTAAGACAAAGACATAGATCCCTAGATATGATAATGAATGAAGATGTAAGAGATAGATTTGTAAATAGAGCTAAGGCGATGTATGCCATAAGAGAGTTTATGAATTCTAAAGGGTTTATGGAAATGGAAACCCCTATTTTAGATACAAAATATGGCGGAGGAGAAGCTAAACCATTTATAACTAATGTAAATGCATTAGACTGCGAAGTATTTATGAATGTATCTCCAGAGTTATACTTAAAGAGATTAATGGTTGGAGGCATTGATAGAGTTTTTAGTATGGGACGTTCCTTTAGAAATGAAGGAATAGATAGAACTCACTATCCAGAATTTACATTGTTTGAATGTTACATGGCTTATGCTGACTACAATGATATGATGAGAATTATGGAAGATTTATATGAGCATGTATTTACTAAAATTAAAGGAACAACTAAAGCTGTATATGACGGTGTTGAAATTGATTTTAAAGCCCCTTGGAAGAGAGAAACTATGTGCAATCTAGTTCTTAAAGATACAGGAATAGATGTGGAAAGGTTAACTAAGGAAGAAATAGTACCTCTAATTATAGAAAAAGGATTATTAGAAGAGGAGCAAAGGGAAGGGTTTAATATTGAAGAAACAAATAAAGGAGACTTAATACTTATACTATTTGAGGCTTATTGCGAGGATAAATTAATAGAGCCAACCTTTGTAATAGATTTTCCATTAGATTCGTCTCCACTATGTAAAGTTCATAGAGAAAATCCAGAGTTAATAGAAAGATTTGAACCTTATGCCTTTGGAGTAGAACTTGGAAATGCATATTCAGAACTTAATAATCCATTAAGACAAAGAATTTTACTTCATGAGCAAGCAGCAAAATTAAGAGCAGGACTTGAAACTGCTAGCCCAATGGATGAAGAATTTGCAGTAGCTATAGATGTAGCTATGCCACCAGCAGGAGGTCTTGGAATAGGAATAGATAGAATGATGATGTTTTTAACAAACTCATCATCTATAAGAGATGTAATTGCTTTTCCATTAGTAAAAAGATAATTAAAAGATAATATGAGAAGAGTTAGTTCAAATTTTACTTAGATTTAACCTTAATTTGCATGAAGATAAAAAAATTTATTAATATTAGATTGCAAATTGAATTGTTGATAAAACTTAGTTTAATTATAGAGGTAGCTCTTCTTAATTTTGCATGTGAATTTTAATAAAATTTATTAATTATAAAGGATAAAATGGGGAAGAATAAATTATAAGAGACTTTATTAAAAGTTGACAACATTTACAATGGGAAATTTATCGTTATTCATTTAAATGCATTTAATAAGAGGTTGCAATGAGTAACTTTAGACATTAAACTTAAGTTAAGTAAGTAGAGATTTAAATAAATAGCAACCACAATAAAGCTAGGGGGTAATATCATGAAAAGAATTGCAGTATTAACTAGCGGTGGAGATTCACCAGCAATGAATGCAGCAATAAGAGCTGTGGTTAGGATTGGAATTGAAAATGAAGTCCAGGTATTTGGAGTACATAGAGGATTTAATGGGCTTATTAATGGGGAAATATTTGAGATGGATAGACACTCTGTTTCTGATATAATTCAAAGAGGTGGTACTATCCTAAGGACTGCTAGAAGTGAAGAGTTTAGAACACCTGAAGGGAGACAGAAGGCACTTAATGTTATTAAAGTCCTTAAAATAGATGGAATTATAATCATTGGTGGAGATGGATCCTTTAGAGGAGCTAAGGAATTAAGTGATTTAGGTATACCAACAGTTGGAATACCAGGTACTATAGATAATGATTTACCTTATACAGATTATACAGTTGGTTTTGATACAGCTTTAAATACAGCTATTGATGCTATAAATAAAATTAGAGATACATCTAGCTCCCATGAAAGAGTGAGTGTAATTGAAGTTATGGGAAGAAACTGTGGAGATTTAGCTTTATTTTCAGGTATTGCTGGTGGCGCGGAACAGGTAATAGTTCCAGAAAAAAAATTCACTATTGAAGATATATGTGAGAATATTTTCAAAGGAAAACGTAATGGTAAGCTTCATAATATTATAATCTTAGCTGAAGGTGTAGGTGGAGCACAGAAATTAGCTAAAAGCATAGAGGAAATAACGGGTATAGAGACTAGGGCAACGGTGCTTGGATATATACAAAGGGGTGGAAGTCCAAGTGCTTTTGATAGAATTTTAGCCTCAAGAATGGGTAGTAAAGCGGTAAAAGTGTTGTTAGAAGGAAAGACAGCAAGACTTATTGGTATAAAGGCAAATAAAATTATAGATATAGATATAAAAGAAGCTTTAGATTTAAAATCATGTTTTAATGAAGAGTTATATAAATTAAGTGTAGATTTGTCGAATTAATGGGTTATAGATATTGTAGAATTACAAATATTTTAATATAATTTTATATAATGGTAAAGTTATCTAGGCAAAAGAATTTAAATATATGAAATATAAAGGAGGATAACTATGAAGAAAACTAAAATTGTTTGTACAATGGGACCTACTACTGATGAAAAGAAAATTATAAAAAAGTTAATTGAAAATGGTATGAATGCTGCCAGATTAAATTTCTCTCATGGAAGTCATGAAGAGCATAAGAGAAGAATAGATATGGTTAAGGAAGCAAGAGCTGAATTAGAAAAGCATATTGCTATATTACTTGATACAAAGGGACCAGAGATTAGAACTGGAAACTTTGAAAATGGAACTGTAGAACTTAAAGAAGGAACAACTTTTATAGTTCATTGTGGAGAGGATATTATAGGAGATGAAACTAAATGTTCTATTACTTATAAAAACCTCTATAAAGATGTAAAACCAGGAAACATACTTTTAATAAATGATGGATTAGTGGCATTAAAAGTATTATCTATAGAAGGCAAAGAAATAAAAACTCATGTTGAAAATACAGGAGTTATAGGAAATCACAAGGGAATGAATGTGCCAGGAGTTAAATTAAATCTTCCAGCATTAACAGAGAAAGATATAGCAGATTTAATGTTTGGTATAGAAAGTGAAGTAGATATAGTAGCTGCATCTTTTATAAGAAAAGGTACAGATGTTCTAGATATAAGACATCTTCTTGATAAGAATGGTGGAGATTATATTCAAGTATTTTCAAAGATTGAAAATAGAGAAGGCGTAGATAATATTGATGAAATTATAAGGTATTCTGATGGAATTATGGTAGCAAGAGGGGATTTAGGAGTGGAAATTCCTACTGAAGAGGTACCAGTAGTTCAGAAGATGATTATACAAAAATGTAATGAAGCTGGAAAGCCCGTAATTACTGCAACTCAAATGTTAGATTCTATGATTAGAAATCCAAGACCTACTAGAGCAGAAGCTTCAGATGTAGCTAATGCCATCTTTGATGGAACTGATGCTATAATGCTAAGTGGAGAGACTGCCAGTGGTAAATATCCAGTAGAAGTTGTAAAAACTATGTCTCAAATAGCTATGAAGGCAGAGGAATATATAAACTACGAGGAAAGTTTTAAGAAAAGAAGAAAGTTACATGTTGCTAATGTGCCTAATGCTATAAGTGTAGCTACATGTACAACAGCAATGGAGTTAAATGCATCAGCAATAATTACAGCGACTCAAAGCGGTCAAACTGCAAGACAAATCTCTAAATATAGACCGGAATGTGAAGTAATAGCTTGTACTCCTTACGAAAGGGTTGCAAGAAGTTTAGCACTAAATTGGGGTGTGTTCCCTGTAATAACTCCAAAATTAAAGGATACAGATGAATTAATAGATAAGACTTCAGAAATTGCATTAGCAGCTAATTATGTAGAGAAGGGTGATCTTGTAGTAATTGTTGCAGGAATACCAATGAACTACATAGGTAGTACAAATATGATGAAGGTTCATATTATAGGAGATGTACTTTTACAAGGTAAAGGAAGTAATTCTGGTACAGCCTTTGGAACAGTAATGCATGTAAATAATTCTAAGAAGTTTTTTAATTCTCTAGATGAAAAGCAAATTATTATAGTAGATAAATTAAGTAGAGATTTTTCAGATGTGCTTAATGAAGTTGGTGGAATAATAGTAGAAAGCGATGAGATGAGTTCTAGTGTATTACTAGAATGTGCATCAAGAAACATTCCTATTATATATAATGCACAAAACGCATCTTCAATTATAAAATCTGGATGTTTTATAACTATGGACTCAAAAGTAGGAATGGTATATAGCGGCAAAGCTAATATAAAGTAGTTTCATCCAAGGAATTATTTAAAAATTAAGATAATTATGGTATTTATGTAAAATTTATAAAAAATATTGAAATTATCTGAAATTTAATGTATAATTAATAATCCAATGGATAAGACTTAAAATATAACATTTTTGGCAACTGATTCATTATTGACACCCGCTAAGGGTGTCTTTAATTTTTTCGAGAGTTTTAAAAGAAATATTCGAGTATATATGTCCTAAATATGATATTGTTTTAGAACAATGGAATCATGATTTAGACCATGTACATTTATTATTTAGAGGTTCACCCAATACAGATATATCAAAATTTATTAATGCGTATAAAAGTGCCAGTAGTAGACTTATAAAAAAGAATTTCCGAAAATAAAAAATCAGTTATGGAAAGAATATTTTTGCAGTAGAAGCTATTGCCTTATAACAACTGGGGGTGCTCCTATAGATATAGTTAAAAAGTATATAGAAAATCAAGGAATGAAATGAGGTGAGGATATGTTAAAAGCTTATAAATATAGGATTTATCCTAATGAAGAACAAAAATTATATTTAGCAAAAACTTTTGGTTGTACTAGATTTATCTATAATAAGATGTTGGCTGATAGAATTAAGTCTTATGAGGAAAACAAAGATTTAGATGTTAAGCAAATTAAGTATCCTACACCTGCACAATATAAAAAAGAGTTTGAGTGGCTTAAAGAGGTTGATAGTTTAGCACTAGCTAATGCACAACTAAATTTAGATAAAGCATATAAGAATTTCTTTAGAGATAAATCAGTTGGATTTCCTAAGTTCAAAAAGAAAACCAATACTAATAGTTATACGACAAATAATCAAAACGGAACTGTGTCTGTAGAAAATGGATTTGTAAAGATACCTAAATTAAAATCAGTGATAAAAATGAAACAACATAGAGAACTCAAAGGATTAATAAAAAATTGCACTATATCTAAAACACGAAGCGGCAGATATTATATATCAATTTTAGTTGATACAGAAAATTTTATATTGCCTAAAGTAGATAAAAAAATAGGTGTTGATGTTGGACTAAAGGAATTTGCAATATGTTCAGATGGATATAGGGAACCTAATCCAAAACATCTTATAAAATCTGAAAAAAGACTAGCTAAACTTCAAAAAGACTTATCACGCAAGCAAAAAGGTAGTAAAAACAGAAATAAAGCTAGAGTGAAAGTTGCTAAACTACATCAAAGAATAGCAGACCAAAGGGCGGATTTCTTGCATAAGTTATCAATTAAACTAATTAGAGAAAACCAATCTATAGTAATTGAGGACTTAAAAGTAAAGAATATGCAACAAAATCATAAATTAGCTAAAGCTATAAGTGAAGCTAGTTGGTCAGAATTTAGACGAATGTTAGAATATAAAGCTAGTTGGTATGGTAGAAAAATAATTATAGCACCTTCCAATTATGCTAGTAGTCAGCTATGTTCTGAATGTGGATATAAAAATGAAGAAGTAAAAAATCTAGCACTTAGAGAATGGATATGTCCTAATTGTGGAGTACACCATGACAGGGATATAAATGCAAGTAAAAATCTACTGAAATTAGCTATATAATTTTGGTAATAAGCGAGGTTGGTTCGACCTTTTGAGCGTGGGTAAACTTGCTACAGTAGTAGTATTGACCACGAAGCCCCCACTTCAACGAAGTAAGTGGGGTGTAGTTCACTTTAGATATATTAGCATTAAGAAGTAGCTATAATTTTAGGCCTACCCCGTGCATAAAAAAAATATTTTTCCACATAATAGTATTATCTAATAACTTAAGATAATAATTAAGAATAGGAGTGCTATGAATGAGTGGAAATTTAGCATGTAATGCAACTAATTGTACACACAATAATTCTGGAATGTGCACCGCTAACAGTATTCATGTACAAGGAGCAAATGCTCACTCTAGTGAGTATACTCAGTGTGGAAGCTTCACAGAAATGGGAATAAAAAATTCTCTTTCCAATGTATATAATATGAATATTGGAGGAGAAGTAAAACAAAGCTTTAATAATTTCTCTGGAGGTACAGGACCAAGAATAGTATGTGATGCAATAAACTGTAGATATAATATCAATAAGGATTGTGTTGCAAACTTTGTACACATTAATGGTGTAGGTGCAATAAGTAGTAATAGAACAGACTGTGAAACTTTTAAGATTTAATTCACTATAGTAAGGGTAACTTTAGCTAATTTTATTAATAATCTAAAGTTGCCCTTACTTTAATTTTATATTATGACTACTTATTATGGTTAATTGACTAGTTTTCTGATAAAATTAAAATTAATTAGAAGCTAATAAAGGGTGGTTTTATGAAAATACGTAAAGAGATAAGTAAGGTTAAAGTTATAGAAGAAGCTGAAAAAGAAGAGAGAGAAAGAGTGGAAGCTTCATTAGAAAAAGAAAGATTTCTAAAAGAGGATAGGGAAAGTGAAGAAAGAGAAGCAGAGATAGAAAATCTTATTTTAGAATTAAACAATAATCATGCAGATATAGAAATTGCAAAGAATAAGGATTATATAATTAAAATAGAAGGATATGGACATGAAGGAGAAGGGGTAGGTAAAATAAATAACTTTACTGTGTTTGTTAAAGGAGCCATAAAGGGTGAAACAGTAAAGATAAAGCTTATAAAAGTAAGTAAAACCTATGGTATAGGTAAACTATTAGATGTAATTCTCTCATCTAAATATAGGACAGAACCCATATGCCCAATTTATAAGAGATGTGGAGGCTGTAATCTTCAACATATATCCTATGAAGAACAACTTAACTTTAAAACTCAAAGAGTAAAGGATGTTATGGAAAGAGTAGGAAAGATAGAAGGATTAAAGGTACATAATACTATGGGTATGGATTTCCCATATAACTATAGAAATAAGGTTCAGTTACCAGTTGGAAATAATGATGAAAATATAGTAGTAGGATTTTATGCACCAAGATCACATGAAATAATCAATATGGATCACTGTTATATACAAAGTAAAATAGGTGATAAAGTTGTTAAGATTCTTAAGGAATGGATGAAAGAGAATAAAGTAACTCCTTATGATGAAAAAAATCATAGTGGTGTAGTTAGACATATAATGATTAGAGAGGGTTTTCAGACTAAGGAGGTAATGGTTGTAATAGTTACTAATGGAGAAAAGTTACCTAATATAAAACCACTTATAAAATCTCTAAAAGAAGAAATTTTAAATCTTAAATCTATAATACAAAATGTAAATAAGGATAAAACAAATGTGATTTTAGGTAACAAATCTATTACTCTATGGGGAACAGATACAATATCGGATTATATAGGTGAATTTAGATTTAATATATCACCATTATCTTTCTTTCAAGTAAATCCTGTACAAACAGAAATGCTATATAAAAAAGCATTAGAATATGCAAGTCTTACAGGAGACGAGGTTGTATTTGACGCATATTGTGGTACAGGGACTATATCACTGTTCTTATCTAAAAAAGCTAGAATGGTATATGGAATTGAAATAATACCAGAAGCTATAGAAAATGCTAATGAAAACAAAACAATTAATAATGTAAAAAATGTGGAATTTATAGTAGGAAAATCAGAAGAAGAAATTCCGAAACTAATTGAAGGCGGAATATACCCAGATGTAATTATGCTAGACCCTCCAAGAAAGGGTTGTGAGGAATCACTTCTACATGCCATAGCAGAAGTAAAACCTAAAAGGATTGTTTATGTATCATGTGACCCTGCAACCTTAGCAAGGGATTTAAAAGTTCTTGAAGGATTAGGCTATAAAGCTGTAGAGCTGCAACCAGTAGACATGTTCCCTCAAGGACATCATGTTGAGGTCGTAGCAAAACTAATAAAGAAGTAGCATGGCAGAGTTAGCTTTTAATAGTATCCGTGTAAGGCTTTCCCATGATGAGGAATCTGAAGGATGTTAAGATAGTAGAAAGCTACTGCTGAATTTGTTGTTCATTTACAAGGAGAAACGCGACGAAATAAGATGTTTATAATGGTTCATGCAAGGACTCTCCAAGAAGACAAGCGATAGTGACATATGATTGGAATAAAGAAATGACTATTATTTATCTTAATTCTTGCAATTATTCAAAGTATAAATAGTGAAAAGCTATTGCCATTATTTTATAATAAAATAGAGTATTTGTATTTATGCAAGTTCTATATTAAATGTATAAAACAAATTTTATTCTGAAGAGTCCTTAAGAACAAAAGGTGGGATGGTATGGAAAATGAGTATTTAAATATTATTAATGCAATAGTATTTGCATGTTCTATAAATGTTACTCTTATGCTTGGAATTTTGTTAGTAGATAACATAGGGTCAAATCATATTAAAAAACTAAATTATATTGTTCTATCAATTGGATTTTGCTTTTATTTATTTTTTGATAACAGTAATTATGTAATTTTAATCTATATATTATTTTTTTTAGTTTCAAAAATAACACTAAATATCACATATTCTCACACATTACTAGGAGTATTATTATCAATCATTTGTAAATATGTGATTGAAATCATTATTAATCAGATTTTCTTATGCTTTTCAATATATATAAGTAACCTGTATGTTAATTTGGTAATTATAATATTTTATCTTCTAATTAATCTTATTCTATACTATAAAAAGATATCGTTATTTCCAAAAGATTGGTTATTATATTCTAATATAGAAAAAAAGAAAACTAAAAAAGATTACGTAAATATATTTAAAAAATTTTTTGTGCTTACTATAATGATGCTTTGGATATTTTATATAAAAAGTATTATGCCTACATTATCTTTGGCACAACAAAATTATGTAACATTATTTTTAATTGCTTTTTGTATTATATTCATTGTTTTTATAAGAATATCAGCCTTTTATGATATGAAAATCGTAGAAGCTTTAATTGATAAAGAATATCAAAAGGAACTGCTTGCTTTAACAGATATAATTCGATCTCAACGCCATGATTTTAATTTTCATTTACAAGCTGTTTCAAGACTGCTTAAAAATGAAAAATATCAAGAATGTAGTAAATATATAGATGTAATGGTAAAAGAGGTACAGTCATTTAATGAAATTTTATCTTTACAGGATCCTGCTATAGGAGCATTGCTTAATGCATTTAGAGAGATAGCAGCAAGAAAGGGAATACAACTTCAGATTGTTATATATTATAATTTAGAAAAACTTCGGTGTACAGTTTATGAAACAAATAAAATTTTAGGAAACTTGATACAAAACGCTATAGATGAAGTTGAACAGCATTTAGATGATTCAACCTGGATTGAGGTTATGATCTTAAAACGGAGTGGAAATAGTGTTTTTAGGGTATCAAATAAGATAAATGAAAACAATAAAGCACTTAAGGATATTTTTAACTCAGGGTATTCTACAAAAAAATCTCATGAGGGTATTGGACTAAGCACAATAAAGAAAATTTTAGAAAAGTATAATGGTATTATTTATACTGAAATTGAAGATGATATTATTCATTTTATTGTTCAAATTCCTAACGGCTTATAATTTTCTCAATAGGAGATGGTGTATATGCAATTAAAAGTTCTATTAGTTGATGACGAAGATATATGTTTAGAAGATTTAAAATCAACATTAGCTACATTTAAATATATTAATGTTATTGGCGAGGCTAGAAGTGGTTCAGATACTGTAAAATTTTTGCAAAAGTATGAAAAAGAAGTTGATTTAATTTTTCTAGATATAGAAATAAAAGATATAAATGGATTTGAACTTGCAAAACATATTCAGTCAGCATATTCATATGTAAAGATAATTTTTCTAACTGGACATGTAGGTTTCGCCTTGAAAGGCTATGAATTTCAACCAGTTGATTTTCTTACAAAACCAATAAATATAATTAGATTGGAACAGTCATTATTAAGGGTAAAAAGTTTAAAAACAAGTGAAAAGGTAAATACAGAAATAAAGATAGGAATTCATGTTGAAGGTGGTTTTGAAATTATTACTGTAAATGATATATTGTATATAGAAAAGAGAGGCAGGAAAGTTTGTATAATTTGTAAGGATGGTTTGGTTTTTAATTCTAGTGACTCTGTTCAAAAACTAGAAAGTATTTTTCAAAATTACGGATTTTTTCGCTCACATCAATCTTTTATAATTCCTACTAACAAGATTAAAAGAATAAGCTCAGATAAATTTTCAAGAGTATATGGTGTTAAACTTGAGGATGTTGAAGAAAATATTCCGTTAAGTAGAGAAAAATATAATGAGCTAAAGGAATTATTAAAGAATGAGGAAATGGAATTTTATTTATAGTTAAGAAATAGGCAGCAACAAAAGTAAATTTATACTTTTATTGCTGCAGTATTTGCATAAGTTTCAATCTAATAAACCTTATCTACATTGTATCCTTGCTCGGTTAAGGCTTTAACTATCTGCACTATATGCTCGTGTCCATTAGTTTCAACTGTTACTTCTAAAAAAGCATATTTCAATCTATGAATAGACTTAAATTGATCGTGATCTATTTTTATTACGTTGGCGCCACTTTTTGATAGTATTTCAGATATTCTAAGAAGTTGACCAGGTGAATCTTGTAGTTTAACGGAAAAGCAAAATATTCTACCTCTTGAAAGTAGACCATGATTTAAAAGTGCAGCCATTGTTACTATATCTATATTTCCTCCGCTAACTACTGAAACTATTTTTTTATCCTTAAAGTTTAGCTGCCTCAAGGCAGCTAGTGACATTACACCTGTTGCTTCTGCTACAAGCTTATGTCTTTCTAGTATAATAAAAACAGCTTCGATAAGATTCTTATCACTTACTGTGACAATTTCATCTACGTATTTTTTTATTATATAAAAAGTGATATCTCCTGGTTTTTTTACTGCTGCTCCATCCGCAATAGTATCAATATGGTCTGCATAGGTTAAACTACCACTATCAAATGAAAGTTTCATTGGGTTTGCTCCCTCAGCTTGAACACCTATTATTTTAATATTAGGATTAATAGCTTTAGTTGCTACTGACATACCGCCTATTAACCAGCCGCCGCCTATTGGAACTAATATAGCATCAACATCATTTAGTTCTTCAAGAATCTCAAGAGATATAGTTCCTTGACCTGCCATAATATCTACATCATTAAATGGATGAATAAAAGTATATCCATTTTCTTTTTCAAGCTGTTTAGCTTCTTCGTAGGCCTCATCGTATACCTTTCCAGCTAAAATAACGTCAGCTCCATAGTTTTTAGTAGCTTGTACTTTTATAAGAGGTGTAGTTTGTGGCATGACAATTGTAGCATTAGTTCCAATCTTATTTGCTGCATAAGCGACACCTTGAGCATGATTACCAGCTGAAGATGCAATTAAGCCTTTTCTTTTCTTCTCATTACTTAGTTTGCCGATTTTATTTACAGCACCTCTGATCTTAAATGACCCTGTAAGCTGAAGGTTCTCGGGCTTAATATATACCTCATTGCCGCTTTCTCTACTAAACTCGGAACTATACATTAATTTAGTATCTGTGCATATATCCTTTATTCTACCCCTAGCTTTTAGTATATCATCTAAAATTAATCTTCTTATGACTTGAGTTGATTTTAAGTACTCATTCATAGTTTTTATGCCCCTTTATTTAAAATATAACTTTAACGCTATTTTTTTACTGACTTTAGAAATAAAAGAATCTTTCATCCTTATAAACATAATTTTAGTTAGCCTAAAAGGACGAAAGATTGAAATACTATTGTAATATCTTAGTTGGAAATAGATAAACTAACTAGTTCTCCACTATTAATTAGTAAACTTTTGTACAATAATTCTTGTAATTTGGGTTTCTACCTTTTGTTATACTACTATAAAATTCTTTAATTTTTCCAGTAATATCGCCATGCTTTCTATCTCCAATTTTTCTTCTGTCAACAGAAATTACAGCTGTAACTTCCATTGCGGTACATGTAAAGAATGCTTCATCCATTGAGTAGATTTCTGCTCTTGATATGCTGATTTCCTCAGTTTCATTCCAAATTCTTTTTTTGCAATTTCAATTACTGTTGCTCTTGTTATGCCTTCAAGTATATTATCTGAAGGTGGAGGTGTTATAAGTTTTCCGTTTTTAACGCAAAACAAGTTTTCACCAGGCCCTTCACAGATATGATCATTATCAGTCAAAAATATTGCTTCATCAAAGCCGTTTTGGACTGCTTCCAGTGATGCAAGTCCTGAATTCATATATGCTGCAGTCGCTTTTGTTCTCGTTGGCAGCATGTTGCTATTTAGTCTTTTCCAAGAAGTTATACATGTATGAAGTTCATCTTTTCCCGTAAATGAGCCTAAAGGCATAGCATATAATAAGAAGCTATTATCATTATCCGAAAGGGAAGGGGCTACATTGATAGAAGATTTATATGCTAAAGGTCTTATATATGCTGTTGTTTTAAACTCATTTTTTCTAAGAACCTCCACCGTTATGTCGCATAAATCCTGAACTGTATATGGTATGTTAATTGAAAGAGTTTTACATGAATCAAGAAGTCTTTTCTGTGCATTCCAAGCTGTACTTTTTTTTCAATTAGTTTACTATTTATTTCTCTAAGTATATACTTAAGATCACCGCTGAGAGTTATCTTTGGAACAACATTTTTTCCAAATTCTAAAGGATCTATATCTATGTGAACTATTTTTGCATTTGGAGCAAATCCATCTCTTTTACATACAACTCTATCACTAAATCTTGTTCTAAGTGCTAATATCAAATCACACTTTGACAATGCATAATTTGCACATTGAGCCCCATGCATTCCAGCCATTCCCATAAAAAGCGGATGATCTCCTGAAAATCCTCCAAGTCCCATAAGAGAACTTGCAACAGGAATTTTCATTTTTTCAGCAAGACCTTTAAGCTCTAGTTCAGCATCTGAATTAATTATACCTCCACCAGATAATATAACTGGTTTTTCGCTAGCTTTTATAAACTTCACAATTTCATTGATTTTCTTTAAATTACAGCTAGTAATAATTGGGACATGCCTTTCAAAACTTATTTTTTCCCTATAATAATCTACATTTGACTGTTGTATGTCTTTTGGAATATCAACAACAACTGGTCCGGGTATTCCCTCTCTGGCTACCTGAAAAGCTTCTCTTATGATATGCGGAAGTCTGTTAGGATCCATTACCTTATATGTTTTTTTTGTAATACTCCTTGCAATTTCTACTATATCTAGTTCCTGAAAACTTGCTTTCCCAAGTTGGGGTCGCGCTACTTGCCCTGTTATTACTACTAGAGGAATTGAATCCATAAAGGCTGTAGCAATACCGGTTACTGTGTTTGAAGCGCCTGGACCGGATGTTACTAATACAACACCGACCTTTCCTTTTGACCTGGCATATCCGTCTGCAGAATGCGTTGCACCTTGTTCATGAACAGCAAGTATGTTTTTTACGTCTTCATTATTATAAAGTTCATCAAAAATGTCTAAAATTGTTCCTCCAGGATAGCCCCAAATTGTATCAATACCCTGCTCTTTAAGGCATTCTATAAGTACTTTAGCACCTTTCATTATCATACATTTTACTCCTTTCCTCTAGCATAAAACTTAAATTCAAAGCTTTGAACAAACAAGTTCTTCAGTTTTAAAAATTTCAACCTTATTGATTTATTATTTCTTTGTCCAAGACATCATTTTTCTTAATTGCTTTCCTACTTTTTCGACAAGATGTTCACTTTCTCTTTTTCTTCTTGCATTAAAACTCGGTCTTCCTATTTGATTTTCAAGCAACCAGTTTTTTGCGAAGGTTCCATCCTGTATCTCTGATAGAACTTTTTTCATTTCTTTTCTTGTTTCTTCTGTTATAAGTCTCCTTCCTACTGAGTAATCCCCATATTCAGCAGTATCACTTATAGAATATCTCATGTAACTTAGGCCGCCTTGATTAATAAGATCTACTATAAGTTTCATTTCATGAACACATTCAAAATATGCACTTTCTGGTGCATAACCAGCTTCTACAAGGGTGTCAAAGCCTGCTTTCATAAGCTCTGTAACTCCACCACATAGAACTGCTTGCTCTCCGAAAAGATCTGTTTCTGTTTCTTCACTAAATGTTATTTCAAGAACTCCAGCTCTTGTTCCACCTATACCCATTGCATAAGCAAGTCCTATATCATGTGCTTTTCCAGTGTAGTCTTGATACACTGCTATAAGGCAAGGAACTCCTTTTCCTTCTTGGTACTGGCTTCTTACTGTATGACTTGGCCCTTTTGGCGCTATCATAAATACATCACAATTTGCTGGTGGAACTATTTGACCATAGTGTATATTGAAGCCATGTGCAAATGCTAGTGCTGCACCTTCTTTAAGATTTGCTGCTATTTCTTCCTTGTAAAGTTTTGCTTGTTTTTCATCAGGAACAAGTAGCATTATAACGTCTGATTCTTTAGCTGCTTCAGCAGCAGTTTTAACAGTGAAACCATTTTTTTCAGCAAGCTCCCAGGACTTACTTCCCTTGTATAGACCAACACAAACATCAACACCACTTTCCTTAAGGTTAAGTGCGTGGGCATGGCCTTGACTTCCATAACCAATTACTGCAACTTTCTTTCCTTTCAAATTTTCAAGGCTTGCATCCTCTGCATAATAAAGTTTTACATTGTTCATAATTCTTTCCTCCATTATTTATATTTTTGTATAAAAAAATGAACTTCCGCCCTGTTGGGGCGAAAGTTCATCGCAATATACCCAAATTACTTTTTTAATTAACGGCTATGCCGACACATCACTCAAAGTTTATGTGCAACCTTGAGAAACATCAGCATTGACTCTATTTTACAATCAATAATTGACTGCAATTAAATATAAGCAAAGTATTGATCCCGAAGTTTTTAACGTTTTTCTGTTTTGAAATCTGAAGCTGTTAATGCACACTAGGCTAATAACAGCAATAATAATGATGCTAATAGTAATGACGACTGGAATCAGGTTAATTATATTTTCAATTTCCATAGGAATTAATAAGCTTAATATGTGTATCATGGTAAAATACATCCTAAAATTTGTATTATTATTTGAAAATCTATGAATTACTTAAATTAACTTTGTGATTACTAATTATTTTTTTCAATGTGTAGTGCTAATTTGGTCATTTTAGATGCTTATTTTGTACATGTATTAGTAAAAAGGTGAATTTACAACACTAATCTTATCTTTTTTTATGTTGACAAGGCAAAAACATGTATAGTATATTTACAATTAAAATTCTTTGAGATTGAAATTAGGGAGTGAAATATATGAGAAGTCATGAAATAACACAAGGATTTACTCGAGCACCACACAGATCTCTTTTCTATGCAATGGGTTATTTACCCGAGGATCTTGAAAAGCCATTAATTGGTGTTGTAAATGCAGCAAATGAGATAATTCCAGGACATTTTCACCTTGATAGTTTAGCTAAAACAGCGAAGGATGGAATTATTGCAGTTGGAGGAACACCTGCAGAATTCACATCTATAGGTGTATGTGATGGTATAACCATGAATCACAGTGGTATGAAATACCCACTGTCAACTAGGGAGCTTATTGCTGACTCAATCGAAGCAGTAGTTGAAGCTTATAAATTTGATGGAATACTTATGATTGGCTCTTGTGACAAAGTAGTTCCAGGCATGCTTATGGCTGCAGCAAGACTTAACATACCTGCAGTTTTTATTGGTGGCGGACCAATGCTTACAGGTACTGTATTTGGAAAACCTTATGATCTTGTAAGTGTTGCATTTGAAGGTGTTGGAGCCTTTGCAAGTGGAAAAATTACAGAAGAAGAGCTTGATGAAATAGAAAACAATTGCTGCCCAACATGTGGAAGCTGTGCAGGGCTTTTTACAGCAAATACTATGAACAGCTTAGCAGAAGCACTTGGTATGGCGCTACCTGGCAACGGAACAATTCCAGCACCTTACGGTAGAAGACTTCAACTTGCAAAGAAAAGTGGTATGAGCATTGTGGAAATGGTGAAAAAAGATATAAAAGCAAGGGACATCTTAACTTATGAGGCATTTAAAAATGCAATAACGCTTGATATGGCAATTGGAGGAAGTAGTAATACTGTACTTCATCTTCTTGCAATTGCAAGAGAAGCTGATGTGACATTGGGGTTAGAAGACTTTGATGAAATCAGTAAACACACACCTAACTTTGTAAAGCTTTTACCTTCTGGAACTCATTCAATGCTTGATTTAGAGAATGCTGGCGGAATATCTGCAGTAATAAACTCTCTTATTAAGCAAAAACTCTTTAACGGAAATATTATAACAGTTTCAGGAAAAACTCAGGCTGAAAATTGTTATAATGCAATAATCAAAAACCCTGAAGTTATTAGAACTATGGATAATGCTTATAATTCTGAAGGAGGCATTGCAATACTTAAAGGAAACCTTGCTCCACTTGGCGCTGTAGTAAAATCAGCTGGGGTAAAACCAGAAATGATGATACATAGAGGACCAGCAAGAGTATATAACTCTGAAGAAGAAGCTTTTAATGCAATAATGAAGGGTATAATAAATCCAAGAGATGTTATTGTTATTAGATACGAAGGACCAAAGGGATGTCCTGGTATGAGAGAAATGTTAAGTCCAACGGCAGCACTCATTGGAATGGGACTTGAAAAGTCAGTTGCATTAATAACTGATGGTAGATTCTCAGGTGGTACATAAGGTCCATGCATAGGGCATATTGTTCCAGAAGCTAGTGATGGGGGTCCGATTGCTGCTATAGAGGAAAGTGATATTATATCAATAGATATTCCTAAACGTAGAATAGTTTTAGAACTTGAGGATGATGTAATAAAATCAAGACTTACTCTTCTTAAAAAGCCTGAATCCAAAGCTAAACCAGGAACATATCTTTATAGATACAGCAAGCTAGTATCCTCTGCAAGTGATGGGGCTGTTCTTCGTTCTGATTTTTAAGTTTATTTATAGAGTGTGTAATTTTTTATGTAGATAGTTTTCTATATAAACATTTTTAGGCATGAAGGTATATGGAACTTTCATGCCTTTATGGCAATACAAGTTTCTAAATATTTCTACACCCACAGGTATTTTGGTATTATTCTGGTATTTTTGACGTCAATTTGGCATTAAAAAAACATATCAATTCGTAATGTTATATTTCGATTGCCTAATATTTGTATTTCTAGAAATTATGAAATAATAGAAATGAGTAAAAAAATGTACAAGATAAGCAGTATTAATATCAGAATAGACAAAAAACATTGAAAAAAGCAGAGGATAATTATAAAGTTAAGTTAGTAAAAAAATAATGGAATTTTCAGATATTAAGTTAGAACAATTCTATAGAAAGGAAAGTAAATTTTCGATATTGTGAAGAAAAAATTAAAGAGTATTTTGAAACTAAATTTAACTGTGAACTAGTAAATTAATTATGGGAGGAGTAATAGAAATGGCTATAAGAGAAGCTAATGTTAGTAATTATGACGATATGATAAAGGAGGGATTTGTAATCGTTGATTTGTATGGGGAAAATTGTAATCCATGTAAAATGCTTTCAAAAGTTATAGAGGAATTAAATTATGAACTTGATTTTATAAATATTGTAAAGGTAAACATTACACAAAACCAATATATTGCAGTAAAAAATGATGTTTCTGCAGTACCGACTATACTGTTTATGAAAGATGGTAGGGTTTTGGAAAGAAATCTGGGATTTATGAACTTGGAACAAGTAAAAGAGAAAATAGGAAAATATCTTTATTATTAAATGATATTGCTAAAACAATCTAAAGTTAAAAATTAGAATAAGTAGTTCAATTAAGGTTACAATTGGACGAACTAGTAAAATGTTAAGAAAATGAAATAAACATACAAAGGTGCGGACAAAGATGAGATAATCAATGTTCAACTAATAACATTTTTATCTTAGTTTAAATTAAGGAGGGAAAAGTTTGGAAACTGAAATAGGTATTAATAAGGCAATAAAAAAAAGTCCTAAAAAAAATGTGAATAAGGGAATTTGGAAAACATTTTTTAGTCTTTGCTTAAAAGCAAATCTCCCTATTCTCGGAATTGTTATTTTTGTTGCAGTTAGTATGGTTTCTTCAAAGATATATTTACTTGTTCCAAGTAAAACAGGAGAGCTTTTTGCAGGTAATGTAAGTGTTCAATTGGTAATTATAATTATTGTGTCCAATATTCTTACCAGTACTCTTGGACAAATAGCTGGTTTTGTAGAACAGGTAGTTAATGCTAAAATAGACCGTAATTTTAGAAATGTTTTATGGAAAAAGACATTACAGCTTCCTATGAGTTTTTTTGACAAGATTCCAGCAAATAGTATGATAAGCCGTATAACATCAGATACTGAAAATCTCAGAACCTTTATTGTGAAAGTAGTAATCTCGGAACTTGTAGGCTTGTATCCAATGTATATTATCCTTAAGCAGATATCCCTATATAATAAAGCACTTGCATATATTTTACTTGGACTTATACCAGTAGTGGTTACACTATCCATAGTACTGGGGCGCATTACCTTAAAGATACAGATAAGAGTCCGTGATGAAATATCCAACTTAACTCGTTTTTTAAGTGAATTGATTACGTATGTTCCTGTTATAAAATCATTTAACAAAGAGAACTATGAGAGTCAAAGAGGAAATGATGCTATAGAAGGGTTGTACAAGGCAAATAAATTGGAATTATACTTAACCCTTGCTCAACATCCTATTAACACCATAGTGGAACTCGGAAAGCAATTAACTTTAATACTTGTTGGTATACAATTTATTAACAAAGGAGTACTTAATATCGCAACTTGGTATGCTTTTTATGCGTTTGCTACAACAATTCTTAACCATGTAAGTTCAAAACAGGGAGTATGGCAGCAGATTAAGGCCACTCAAGGGTCTTTACTCAGAGTAGCTAAGGTGCTGGAAGAGCCTGAAGAGGGCTTCCTGACATATAAGACAGAGGTAATTGAAACAGGGGATATTGTATTTGAAAATGTGACATTTGCTTATGAAGATAATTCTATATTGGAGAATGTATCCTTTATAATACCTTATAATAAGACTACGGCAATAGTAGGTCCAAGCGGTGTAGGAAAGAGTACTGCACTTAAGCTTATTGAAAGGTTTTATGCACCCTCTAAAGGCAGAATTACAAGAGGTGGAGTTGATATTCAAGAATTCAATTTAAAAAATTGGCGAAGCCAGGTTTCTTATGTTACTCAGGATATCCCTATGATGTCAGGGACTATTAGGGAAAATATACTTTATGGTGTCAAAAAAGAGGTAACAGATGAAGAGTTGAAACAAGCTGCAGAGGTTGCTAATGCGTATGAATTTATAATGAAGCAGTCAGAGGGCTATGATACTCAGGTTGGACAGTTTGGTTCAAGGCTTTCTGGAGGTCAGAAGCAGAGGATTACCATTGCAAGAGCTTTATTATCAAAGCCTTCAATTCTTATACTTGATGAACCCACATCAAACCTTGATGCAGAGGCAACAGCTGAGGTTATGAAAGGTATAAAAAATCTTAAAATAAATCGTACAGCCATAGTGGTTGCTCATGATGAGAAGGCTATCCTTGATGCGGATCACATTGTAGTATTTAACTTGGATGGAAGTATTTCGTCAGGTACACATATGGAATTGCTTGCAACTAATAGCTTTTATAGGAGCATGATGGGAGGCGAAATATCAGCATGAGAAAAATAGAAAAGGCAAATAAGAATACTAAAAAGGCTGAAACTTCATGGAAAACATTTTTGAAGTTCTATACAAAAATAAATATGCCATGGCATCTTCTTATAGCCACAGCAATTTTGGGCTTCGGAATGACAAAGATTAACCTCATGATTGTACCCTACACAGCTGCTATAAATAAAGGAGATATAGCAAAGGCGAGTTTCCTTAAGGGATTCCTATTTTGGACTATATCAATTGCCTTGGTTAGATTGACCTACGAACTTATTTGGGGATTTTGCAGAATTATTACTAATAGAAATGTTAGAAAAATAGTATGGGCAAAACTTTTGAGGATGCCAATGGCTGAGTATGACAAAGAAGATCCTCAGAGATTTGTTTCCCGTATAACCTCTGATGCAGAAAAGGCCATATCAGCACCTGCAAGTGTTATATCATTCTTTGCGTCAAGTTATGGACTCATTATTGCATATACAGAGATGAACAAAATATATTCTGATTTAGCAAAGTTGATGCTGTTTGTAATTCCTATAGCCTTAATTATCATTACTATAATAGGAAAATTCTCCTATAAGCTTAATTTAGTAGTTCAAAGTGCTTTATCATTAATAACAAGTTATTTTGGAGAAAGATTATCCAATGTTTATTATATTAAATCAACAAGTATGGAAAATGAAGAATATGGAGCTGGAATTAAGGCTAGTCAGGAAAAATATAAGGCCGATTTAGTAAGTGCTGTGCTTAGTTCACTGCAGGTTCCTATTGGGTATATTACTCAATATGCCATTATGATAATTGTTTTTGCGGGAGGAGCCCTTTATGTAAGAAGTGGACAGATGGACATAAGTGGCTTGGTGGATTTCTATTCTTACTCAGGGATACTTCTTCCTTCCTTTTTTGAAATAGTTACACAGTGGATGAATATTAAGGGTTCACATGGTGCTACCGCAAAGATAGCTGCCATTATGGATCTTGAAAATGAAGTTACGGATGGAAAAATCTCTATGAATAGACCTGATGAGGATATAAATTTTAAAGATATTGTATTTTCCTATGATAACGAAAATGAAATTCTTCATGGAATTGATTTTACTATACCAAAGAATAAGAAGACTGTGATAGTAGGTTCAAATGGAAGCGGTAAGACTACCATATTTAAACTTATTGAAAGGTTTTATAAGCCTCAGCAAGGAAGTGTAGGTTTTGGTAATGATAGTATTTTCGACATAAAGCTTGATGAATGGAGAGCTGCAATAGGTTATGTTTCTCAAAACAGCCATCTTATATCAGGAACTATAAGGGATAATATAGCATATGGGACAAACCATGACTATTCTGAGGAAGAAATAATAAGAGCTGCTAAGCTTGCCAACGCTTATGATTTTATAATGGAGCTTGAGGACGGCTTTGATACCTATGTCAGCCAAGTTAATTCCAAGATGTCAGGGGGAGAAAAGCAGAGAATTGCCATTGCCAGAGTAATAATGAAGGATCCAGATTACCTGCTATTGGATGAAACTACAAGCAGCCTTGACATAATATGTCGCCAAGATGTAATTAAGGCTCTAAGAAACCTTATGGAGGGCCGAACTACCATAATGATAAGTCATGATATGGCTTTAGTGAAGGATGCAGATCATATTGTAGTTGTAAAAGATGGTTTAGTTGAAACTGAAGGAAGTTACGAGGAAGCTCTTGCAGTAAGCCCAAGCTTCCAAAGGTTTACATCGCTTCAGAAAGCAAGATAATACTTCTTCCACTCAACTGTTTTTCGCAAAACAGTTGAGTAGAAATACAAATTTTTATAGTTAAAAAGAAAAAAATTATAACAGGAGATATTTATATGAAAAAATTAAAATCAGTAGTAATAGAGGAATTTGATTTCAGGGAAGCTGATGTATCAAGAGAAGATTTTACTTACGAAATTGACAAAGAGTTTATTGAAAAGGAAATCCTTCGTATAAGGAAAAAGAACAAAGTGCTTCATGAGGTGGAGGAAGTAAAAAAAGGAGATATTGTAGTTTGTTCTTTAAAAAGTATAAATCCTAAATTTAACAAGGAAAATGTAAGTATAAGTGCAGGTCTAGGACTTTTTAAAAGGGAAATAGAGATTGCCCTTATAAACATGAAAAAATGTGAAAGCAAAACTATTGATATAGATAATGAAAGTGTCAGTATTGGTATAATAAATGTGAAAAGAAGTATGATGCCTGAGTTGACGGATGAGATGGTTCAGAAAGAGGGAATAGATGATGTAACTAACATGAAATCTTTAATGGAATATCTTGAAAAACTTTATAAAAATGAAAAAAATAAAGCTATTGATAATAAATCTTATAGTCTAGTAGAGAATGTTATAAAGCAGGTTATTGATAAGAGTAAGTTTGATATTAATGAAGAGGACATACAATATTTAAGTGAACTTGAAACTCATAAAGCAAGAGTGCTTTGTGAACTTGAAGGCTTGACCCTTGAAAAAATGACACCTGAGGATTTTAATGGAAAGATACCTGTGAAAAGCTATGATGAGTTCTTAAAGATGGTAGATGGTTTATCAAAGGAACAACTTCCTGTGCTTCTTCTTGGACTTAAAAATGCAGAAAAGGATGGTTATAAAGTATCACAGGAGAATTATGATAAAGACACAGAGGACTTTAGTAAAATGTATCATTTAAAACCAGAAGATGCTTATAGGGCAATGCCTTTTGAGTATTATGAAACAGGTCAGTATACAGGCTATTACAGAAATATAATAAGAGAATACTATAGGGAAAGATATCAGGAGGTATAATTATGGGAACTCAGTTAGCAACACCTGAAAATTATGAAGATCTTATCAAAGAAGGTTTTGTTATTGTAGATTTTTTTTCTGAAACTTGTGTGCCTTGCAAGGCGTTTGCAGAGATCTTAGTTGAAATAGAATATGAGCTCCCTTTTGTAAATATTGTGAAGGTGAATACTACAAAATATCCTGAATTAGCAAAGAAAAATAAAATATTTGGTGTGCCAACTGTATTTTTTATGAGTAATGGAAAAATGCTTGAAAGACATACAGGTGTTTTGTCGGAGGAAGAAGTAAAGGGGAAAATAGGAGAATTTTTATATTAATAAAAGAAGTTAACAGACTGTATTTATAGGCTTGATTTGTGCTATTTGGACAATCTATTACTAATTGATTTATATAATAATAGATTGTCGTTTTAAGCACAGAACATTGCTTATTATAAATCAAAGTTTAAAGAAGAGGTGTTTTATGAAAGAATTACTTAAGTTAGAAGCTTATAAAATACATGAAAAGCAGAAAATAGAAGAGTTGAAGGCAGAAGCCTATTTAATTGAGCATATAAAAACAGGAGCCAGAATAGTTGTTATTTCCTGTGCTGATGAAAATAAAGTGTTTTCCATAGGATTTAGAACTCCACCAGAAAACAGCAAGGGTATTCCACATATTTTGGAGCACTCTGTGCTATGCGGTTCTAAGAAATATCCTGCTAAAAGTAACTTTGTTGAACTTAATAAAGGCTCTATGAATACCTTTTTAAATGCAATGACGTTTCCGGATAAGACAATTTATCCTATTGCAAGCTGCAATGATAGCGATTTTATAAATTTGATGAGTGTATATACAGATGCTGTCTTTAGAACAAATATTTATGAAAGCAAAGAAATATTTCTTCAAGAGGGATGGAACTATCAACTAAATTCCCGCGACTCTGATTTAATGCATAACGGAGTAGTATATAACGAGATGAAAGGTGTTTTTTCATCTCCAGATTCAGCACTTTATCGAGAAAGTCTGAAGTCTTTACTACCCAATACACCTTATTCTCATGTTTCAGGTGGAGATCCGGATTTTATTACAGATTTAAGCTATGAAGAGGTTTTGGACTTTCATAGTAGATATTACCACCCTTCAAATAGCTATATTTATCTATATGGAGATATGGATGCTTCTGAAAGACTCAAATGGCTTGATGAAAACTACTTAAGCAAATATGAAAAGGCAAGCATAGACTCAGAAATACCTATACAGGCTCCTTTTAATGCTATGTCTGAATCTACTCTTTATTATCCTATTGGAGATGATGAGTTTGAAAAAGATAATACTTATCTTTCCTACAATGTAGTAATAGGAGGCGCAAAAGATAATGAGCTTGCCATCGCTTTTGATATATTAAATTACTCTATTTTAGGTGCTAACGGTGCGGAACTTAAACAAGCTATATTGGATAAAGGAATCGCTAAGTCGGTTGAGGGAAATTATGGATCTTCCATACAACAGCCTATATTTAGCATTATAGCTAGAAACAGTAACCAAGAAAGTAAGGTATGCTTTTTAAATACAATAAGAGAGACTCTTAAGAAAATTGTAAAAAATGGAATTAATAGAGATACTCTTAATGCTGCTATAAATATGTTTGAGTTCCAATATAAAGAAGCAGATTTCGGAAGAATGCCAAAAGGGCTTGCATATGCATATCAAGTATATAATAGCTGGTTGTATGATGACAAACATCCTTTTGAGTATCTCAAATTCAATAAAGTATTTGTAAATCTTAAGAAAAAGGTTTATGAAGGTTATTTTGAGAGCTTGATTGAAAAATATATCCTAAACAATCCTCACAGTTCTTTTGTTCAGATTATTCCGCAAAAGGGACTTATGGCAAAAAAAGAAAAAGAACTAAAAGAAAAGCTTGGTTTATACAAAAAAAGCCTTTCAGAAAAAGAAATAGAACAGCTTATAGATAACACCAAAAAGCTAAAAGAATATCAGAATTCATCTTCAAAAAGAGAAGATATTGAAGCCATACCTATGATTTCTGTAGAGGATATAAACCCTAAGGCACAGCCTCTGTACCAAAACATTTGCAAATTAGAAGGAATGACTATAGTACATCATGATATTTTTACAAATGGAATAGGATATCTAAAATTGTCCTTTGATATTAAAAATATTCCTTCAGTGCTTATACCTTATATGGGAATACTAAGACAGGTTTTAGGGGCTGTTGATACTGAAAAACATAACTATTTACAGCTTTCTAATATTATAAATATGAATACTGGGGGAATCAGTGCATATCTTAAGTTTTATTCCAATTCCAAAGAGAAGGATGGCTTTAGAGCTGCATTTGAAATAAATGCTAAAGTTTTGTATGAAAAGCTTGGTTTTGCCTTTGAAATGATATCTGAGATAATTGGTACTTCCAAAATGGACAATAGCAAAAGGCTTTATGAGATTATTTCTGATATAAAGTCTCAACTTCAATCTTGGCTTCAAAACTCCAGTCATATGGCAGCTGTGCTGAGAAGTCTTTCATATAATTCTGCTAGTTCTTATTATGAGGAGATGGTAAGCGGAATTTACTTCTATCACTTTATAGAAGATATTGAAAAGAACTTTGAAAATAAAAAGGAGCTTATTGCTAAAAATCTGAAAGAGCTTATGAAATATATATTTAGACAAGAGAATATGACTATAAGCTATACCTCTGAAACAGAAGGTTATAAGGATTTGGAAGAACAGGCAATTAGCTTTAAAACAAAACTTTACACTGATGAAATAAAAGAAGAGACTTTTAAATTTATACCTGCAAAACTTAATGAGGGGTTTAAAACAGCATCGTCTGTACAATATGTAGCTCAATCGGGAAATCATAAAAATGAATTTTTATATACAGGCGCTCTAAAGGTTCTAAAGGTTCTTTTAAGCTACGATTATTTGTGGCTGAACATTAGAGAAAAAGGCGGTGCATATGGCTGCATGATGAATTTTTCACAAAATGGAAATGCTTATATTGTTTCCTACAGAGATTCAAATCTCTCTAAGACATATGAAGCATATAATTATATTCCTGAATTTTTGAAAAATCTAAGTATTGATGAAAAGGATATTATACGCTATATAATAGGAGCTGTAAAAGAGATGGACATGCCTATGACTCCTTATTTAAAGGGGACTCATTCTTTTAGTTGTTATATGTCGGGAATTACAGAGAAGGATATTCAAAAGGAAAGAGATGAAGTGCTTGGAACTACAAAAGAGGAGCTCATATCACTCTCTCCTCTTATAGAAGCTGTTTTAAAACAGGGAAATATATGCACAGTAGGAAATGAAGAAAAAGTAGAATGTGAAAAGCAAGTTTTTAACACAGTAAGGTATCTTTTCTCATAGAAAAAGTGATTAAGGTTGTGCAGAATGGCTTGAAAAATTTCATAAGAGGGAAATGTTCAATTGTGATTACTCCTATATGAAAACAATTATAATTGCTTATCAATTAATCTTATAAATAGGGGGAAGGTACAAGCAATAGGTAAGAAAAATTCAAAATTTATAAATAATATTTGGAGGTTTTATAATGAAAAAAATATTAAGCACAATTATTGTTATTACAATGCTTATTTCCATGGTGGGATGTGCAACTAAACCGTCCACAAATACTAAACCAGCTGAAACACAAGGTCAACTGAAGCAAGAAAATAAATTTGATTTTGATAAATTTCAAAAGGCTTTAGAAGAAGATGGGTTTAAGGTTGAAAAGGGTTTACCAATTGAGAATCTGGTAGGGGCAGTTAACGGGTATTTTTATAAAATTAATGATGTGGCGATTGAAGTATATAAATTTGATTTAAACAGTAAGAATCCACTAACAGTAGAAAATATAAAAATGGCAAAAGAATCAAGTAAAATTAAGCTAGATTTACAGCAAGGTCCTTTAGAAGTACCTGCTGAAATCAATAATAACTTGATAATATCAGCAATAGACATGCATCCTGACAAAGACAAAATTGTAAAAGTACTTAAGGATTTAAAATAATAAAATTGGAAAAATAATGTTATTTTAGAATTTATCCCCTATCAATAATTAAGTAATATGACTAGGCTGTGAGTTCCTACAAACTTAAGGCCTAGTTCTTTAATGTAATAAACTATAGATAAAAGGAGATAAAAATGGAAGATAGATATGATATAGCTATTATAGGAAGTGGTCCGGCAGGCTTATCAGCCGCCATTAATGCTAAAATAAGAAATAAACGAATAATTGTGTTTGGCAATAAGGACTTTAGTAGTAAATTAGTTAAGGCTTCAAAAATTAATAATTATCTAGGGTTTTATGATATAACTGGAGAACAGTTAAAAAATAGTTTTCAAGAACATATTGATAAATTTGAAATAAATATTACTAATGAAAGAATAAACGAAATTTATTCTATGGGTGATTATTTTGCTCTTATGGTAAATGAAAAATGCTATGAAGCTAAATCAATTGTAATTGCAACAGGAATTGAATACACAAAGCCTATAAGTGGAGAAGAAGAGTTTCTTGGAAGAGGTGTAGGATACTGTGCAACTTGTGATGCTCCATTATACAAAGACAGAATAGTTACTGTTATTGGATATAATAAGGAAGCTGAGGAAGAAGCAAATTATGTAAGTGAATTAGCCATTAAATTGTATTATGTACCAATGTATGAAGAAAATTATAATTTGAGAAAGAACATAGAGATTATAAAGGACAAGCCTATTGAAATAGTAGGGGATGATAAAGTTGAGAAGCTCGTATTAAAATCGAAGGAAATATATACAGATGGAGTGTTTGTGCTTAAAGACAGCATATCTCCTGCTCAACTGGTTCCTGGACTTTTAATGGAGGAAGGACATATAAAAGTAGATAGAAGTATGGGAACTAATATTAAAGGTTGTTTTGCGGCAGGTGATTGTATAGGAAAGCCTTATCAATATATGAAGGCAGCTGGAGAAGGTTTGATAGCAGCGTTAAGTGCTGTATCATATATAGACTCTAATAGAACATATTAATATACATTTTATCAAAGTAATGTTAGATACCTAATATAGAGAGAGAAGTGTTTAAAATAAATATTTCTTATCTATATACTATAACAATAGATCGGAGGAATTCTAATGAATTTTAGTAAAGATAAATACTCTGCCTACATAAAAATACTTCAAGAAGAACTTGTGCCAGCTCTTGGTTGTACTGAACCAATAGCTATAGCATATGCCGCTGCTAAAGCTCATGAAGTTTTAGGCAATTTTCCCGATAAATTAATCGTAAAATGTAGCGGTAATATTATAAAGAATGCAAAATCAGTTGTAGTACCAAATACGGGCAGTCTAAAAGGAATTAAGGCGAGTGCTCTTATGGGAATAATTGCTGGAGATTCATCTAAAGGCCTTGAGGTGTTGTCAAAAGTAACTCAGGCTGATGTTGATAAAGTTAATAAATTCTTAGAAACAGAACTATGCAGTATTGAAATGATACCTGATGATGCAAGTCTTCATATTATTGTAAATGCTATGTTCAGAGAAGAATACACTCAGGTAGAAATAATTCATACTCATACTAATATATCAAGAATTGAAAAGAACCATTCTATTATATTTGAAAAGAGTTTTGAAAAGGAAAACTATAATGCACCATTGTCAGACAGAAGTACTTTGAATGTAAAAGATATTTATGAGTTTGCTAATATCGTAAGTGTTGAAGATGTCAAAGATTTATTAACTATGCAAATTAAGTACAATTTAAAAATTGCAGAAGAAGGTCTATCTAAGAAATATGGGGTAAATATAGGGAAAATGCTTTTAGACAATTATGGAGATAATGTTTTAACTAAGATTAGAGCATATGCTGCGGCTGGATCAGATGCAAGAATGAGTGGATGCAGCATGCCTGTAGTTACGAATTCAGGTAGTGGAAATCAAGGTATGACCACATCCTTGCCAGTTGTTATATATGCTAGAGAAAAGAAAATTTCAGATGAAAGAATGTTTCGTGCATTAGTATTATCTAACCTTATTACAATTCATCAAAAAACAGGAATTGGCAGATTATCAGCTTATTGTGGAGCCGTTAGTGCTGCATGTGGAAGTGGCGCTGGAATAACGTATATAGATGGTGGAACTCTAGAGCAAATTGAAAAGACAATAACAAACACTATTGTAAATGTTTCAGGAATAGTATGTGATGGAGCAAAAGAATCCTGTGCTGCCAAAATAGCATCAAGTTTAGATGCCGCCTTGATGGGACATTTTCTTGCCATGAAAGATATTTCTTTTGCAGCTGATTCGGGTATTGTAAAAGAAAACGTTGAAAAAACTATTTCTGCTGTTGGAAGACTCGCACGTAAAGGAATGAAAGATACAGATATTGAGATTTTGAAAATAATGCTCAATCAATAAAAATGATAAACAGGATGAGGGGATCTTATCGAATAGTTCATTTGTTTTATATAACACATGTAGTAAAAAGAGCGAAGAAATAAGAAAAATTATAATATATACAAAAATGAGATCATTGTCATGTAAAGATGCAGAGAATAGTTAAAGCCTTAAAGAGGAGAATTGCAAATTTCAAATGGTTGGGGAGGCTAAGTCCTCTCCATACCCCTTTATAAGACTTGCATATCAAATATAAGATTAAATATTAATAATATAAATTGATTAAAATACTATATTTATTTTGGAGGGAAATTTGAAAAAGGGTTATTTATATATAGTCTTAACAACAATTATTTTCAGTACATTGGAAATAGCACTTAAACTTGTCGTTGTAGCATTTAATCCAGTACAGATCACTTTTACTAGATTCTTTATTGGTGTTTATCTTTGGCCCCATTTGCTTTGAAGTCGCTTAGAAAGAAAGATATAACTATTAAAGGTGATTTAGGCTATTTTGCCTTTCTGGGATTTTTGGGTATTGTCATAAGTATGGGGTTATATCAATTAGCTGTACAGACTACGAAAGCAGCTGTAGTTGCCGTTTTATTTAGTTGCAATCCAGTTTTTGTTACAATTTTAGCTTTTTTCTTTGCTGGAGAAATGGTAAAAAGGAATAATATTATTGCACTGATTCTTGAAGTTATAGGAACTTTAATTATCATAAATCCGTTAAACACAAAACTTTGTGCATTTGGTATGCTTCTAACAATCGCATCAACACTAACTTTTGCTTTATACGGAGTTTTAGGAAAAAGAAAGTGTGAAAAATATGGAGGAATAACAGTTACTTGCTTTAGTTTTATATTTGGAAGTTTAGAGTTGCTAACATTAATTGCATTGAGTCACAATAACTATGTTTCTAGTTATCTTAGTTTAAAGGGCTTCTCCATATTCTGTGATATAACCTTATTTACAGGGTATTCAATAAGATTAATACCTATTTTACTTTATATATTTGTTGTTAATACAGGTATAGGGTATGCTTGTTACTTTAAATCTCTAGAAGAGACATCTGCACAAGCAACTTCATTAGTATTTTTCATAAAACCTATTTTAGCACCAATTCTTGCACTAATTTTATTACATGAGATTATACCATTTAATATGATTATTGGGATTATATTTATACTTATAGGGTCATTATCATCGGTTTTGCCTGGATTGTTAGACCAAAATATTATGTAATAGATTCATCAAAAAGCAAGAGTTATGGATCGCTTATAGAATGTATACTGCTGTGCAGTAAAAAAATGATGTTGTAGTATAATCTTTTCTAGAAATTCGGAAGTCAAAACTAATGTTAAGTGTATATTCGGTGGTTAATGGAATGACGTTGCTATTGAAGTGTATTATTGTTTAACAAAATTCATTATATAGTGATAAGCAAAAATTGTCTTAATATGTTTTTTGATGACGTATTAAAGGGATGATTAAAGTAAAAGCACATGAACAGATTAAAAATCTGATTATGTGCTCTTTTCATTTTCAAAAACTTTTTTAATAGTTTTCTAAAAAACAAAATAATCATCTCATGTTGAGTGTGTAGGTAAACTAGTGATATAAATAAAGGGTTTAAGATACTTTAATATAAATAGAAATATGATTTGTCATCAATTTGCTACCAAAAATTTTGTATTCGTGGCAAATTATTTTTTATAATTATACTTTCTAAAATATTAACAGTATCATTTTTCATTTTATTAGTTACATAAAAATTAGTATCTAAAAATAGAGCTACAGTTGATAAGATACTAGTTAGGGGTGAGTTAATTTTTATGAACTATGAGCCAAGCATTTAAGAATAATTAAAAAAATTTTAAGATCAAGAATAAGGTCATATGAGAGCACTGCTGTAAGGCGGTATTCTCATATGACAATGAAATATTAAATGTATATTTTATTTTGCTGGTTTTATAAGTACTTCTCCAGCACCAAATATAACAATTCTATATTTGGGAGTAAGAGGAATTAAATCATGTATTGGAGATTTAGGCTCTAAACGTAGAAATTGCAGTGAAGTAAGATTTTCATCCATAACTATTAAGTAAGAATTATCCTTTGATGAAATGTTTTGGATAGTATAAAGATTATCTTTTGTAGGAGCAAAGTCTGATAATGTGTAAATACCTTCTTTATAAGTAGTGTTGTCAGATGCAAGAGCTACAATAGAAGTACTAAGTATTAATGCAATCAAAATTACTAATGTGGTAGTAAATTTTTTCATATAATAGCCACCTTTCGATAATAGTTTATGTAGTCAAAAAATAATGTAAAATAAAAATTTTATAGTATTTGTAAAGGGAATACATATCAATAATATATATTTTATTTATTACTAATTTAAGATTAAATAGAAAAATATATATTAATCAACACCTTTAATGAATATTTCACCATCTCCAACTATAAAAATTTTATATTCTGATTTAAGAGGAATTAGATTATATCTTGACGATTTTGGAGTTAGGTATATAACTTGTAATAAGGTATCATTTTCACCCATAACTGCGAAGTAACAATTACCTTTTGATGAAATATTCTGAACGAAGTAAGAATTGTTTTTTGCAGGAACGAAGTCTGATAATTTATATGAGCCTTCTTTGAATAGATTTTGGGCAAATGCAGGAGTAGAAGCAGATGCACCAAACATTAGAGTTATCAAGATTAATAGCATAACAGTAAATTTTTTCATATAATGACCACCTTTCAACAATAGTTTATGTAGTTGAAAAGATAATATACAGATTTACGATTTAGGAAGTACGTTAGATAAAATTATCTTTGAAAATTGAATAGTACGGTGTTTAAAAAGTAGGTTATGATTATTTATATTTGTGTATAATTTATATTGAGTACCTACACTGATAATTATTAATTAGGTATAAGAATTACAAGTCTTTATATCCAGTATTTTATCAGTGGAGTTTCTTTTTTAAAAAGTTCATTTAGCTTTATAACAGGAATGTTATTTAAATAGCATTACAGGTGTATAGTTGTGTATATAATAATTTTAAAATGATAGAGAATAAAAATAAATTTTAATATTGAATTTGAATGTGATTAGAAATTAGAAGTTATATATTAGAATATCACAATAATGCTAAAGAAAGTTATACAATAATCCATGTATAAACCAGTTAAGATTAAAAATAATAATCTTTGCTGGTTTTTTATGTTGAAAAAATATTGGGGTTTTACGATTAATGTTGAAATATGGCATTTGAAATTCATTGATGAAACCTTTACGATTAGATAAAATAATAGACAAGTATATAACTATTAATTTACATATAGAATAAAAATATACTTATGAGTAAAATATTATTTGAAGGGAAGTACCTATAAAATGAAAAAGATAAATTTTCCACTACTTCTTGGAAGTATAATTGTAATATTTCTAGCAATTGTGGCCTTTTACCCAGAATTTTTCACATCAAAGGATCCTCTTTTTGAAGAAGCACCTAAGTATATAGAGTACAAAGAGGAAGGTGAGTGGGTGAAAAAGTTTGCTTACAACCCAATGCCGCCTAATAAGGATAATATTTTTGGAACAGATGATGCTGGAAGGGATGTATATTCAAGGCTTGTATATGGAACAAGAAATACATTAAAGTTAGCACTACTTATAGGTATATTTAGAATGATTTTAGCTCTTCCCCTTGGATTAGCTGCAGGAATGGGTATAAAGTTTATTTCAAATATAATAAAAATATTTAATACATTTTTTACTGCTATACCTATGCTTTTATTTAGCTTTGTAATTTTGAACATTGGATATTTCAGAAATCTACAAATGGATAAATCAATTTTTGCTTTTGCAATAGTACTTACCATTGTGGGATGGGCAAAGTTGGCTGGAATAATTGAAGATTCAACTAGGATGGTTATGGAAGAAGATTTTATTGAAGGTGAGATAGCTATAGGGAAGACAAAACTGCAAATAGCACGTCAAAATGTTTTACCTCACATATTACCAACTAGTATAAGCTTATTTTTTAAAGAAATGGGTATGGCGTTGTTTTTAATTGCTCAGTTAGCAGTTCTTGAAATTTTTGTTGGAGTAACAAGATCTATCAATGAACTAGCTTTTAAGGCAAATTATGCAATGAATTTAGAACCTGAATGGGGAGGTAGCCTTTCTAGAATTGCAGAAAATGTTGAAAAATACCAAGCAACATATTGGATGACCCTTTATCCTATATTGGTTTTTAGTATTGCAATCATTGGGATAAACCTTACAGGAGAAGGATTAAAAATAGAATTTCAAAAGAGAGATTCTAGAGTGATTAGTTCTATTAGAAAAATTGGTTATCTAATATCACCAAAAATGTTTATATCTCAAATTAAGGACATTAAGAAATACTACAAACCTGTAATTATCAAGAGTTTAATTATAATAGGAATTATTACATGGGCGATAATCCCTTGGCATCCAAGCCTTTATGAATTTGACATAGATCAAGCAAAATTACATCTTGAAGAACTTACAAAGGACAAATATGGAGGTAGGGTAGCTGGAACTGAAGGTGGATATTTAGCTGGAGAATATATAATTGATACTTTAAAATCCTATGGATATCAGGTGAATACCCTAGATATATCATTAATAGAAACTACAGATAAAATAAAAAATGAAAGTTTTGCACAAAAGCCTAAAACTTTGACTCCTGTGGTAATTGAATCAGGGTGTATAAAGCTTAAAGATGACAAAGGTGAGGATAAGACTTACTATCTTAATCAAGACTTTACAATTATATCTGTAAGTAAAAATATATTTAATGATACTCCAGAAGAAGAATTGCATTATAAAGGAGTTGCTGCAGAACCTGAAAATATAATTAATATACCAGAGGGTACAGAGTTTTTTTCAATTGAGAGAAATTTCAATGGTCTAGGAAATGAATCTCAGAATACTACTAATAATCCTAATAATAAAGCAGTTAGTGATATACAGTTTATATTATCAGAAGGCTACAATACAAACACCAACGTATACCTTTCTGAATCTACTATTATTGTTCCCTTTGATAATTTAAGGTTGGAGTTAGAAGCTGGTTACAGAGAAGTTGAAATAGACCTTGATTATCCAGAGATGCCTAAATATAATGGACGAAATATTACTGCGTTTTTACCTGGAAAAGACAAAACATATGAAGATCCAGGCGAATTAATATTAATAGGAGCAAGCTATGATGGTGTTCATATAAATGAAACTCAAAGTACACATGCAATGACAGCAACTCCTACTGCAATATCGCTGGAGGTAGCAAGGATGTTGTCTATTGCAAAGGAACCATTGGAAAAATCAATTCAATTTATATTCTGGGACAATGAATATGATTTTATGAAGTACTCAAATGTTGATGGTTCCTATGATTACAATATAACAAGAAATATACCTGTAAATATGGCAATATCACATAAGTACTATTATTTTGATATAAGCTATCCAGGTTATAGTAAGGATGAAAATTTAAATATTATTACTGCTAAAGCTCAGATAAGAGAGAAAAGTAATTATCTTATGGGGCTGGGAATGGAAAAGCGACTTAAACAAATGGATGTGAAATACCAAAGATTTCATAATGATTATACAACTACAAAAGCTATGAATAATTTGAGCTTAAATGCACTTTCAAGTGTGGCAATAGGGAATTCTTCCACAGAGGGAGTTAATAGTAGTATTGACATCTTAGAAAATGTAAATTATAAAAAAATGAAAGATATTGGACAAATTATATTAGATACCATGACAATGAATTCTTATATGATGGATTAGTAAGAAACCTTTGAAAAGGAGAAAAACCATGATAGAAGTAATAAATCTAACTAAACAATTTTTAATAAAAGACAAAATTTTTGGTGTGAATAAAGGGGTTGTACATGCAGTAAATGGTGTTAACTTTAAAATAGAAAAGGGAGAGACTTTGGGTCTTGTTGGAGAGTCAGGAAGTGGTAAATCAACCATAGGGAGATTGATGTTAAGACTCTTAGAACCAAGTGACGGAAAGATATTCTTAGAAGGAAGAGATATTAGTACCATTAGCAACAAAGAATTCCGAAAGCTAAGAAAGAATTTACAAATAGTTTTTCAAAATCCCTATTCTGCATTAGATTATAAAATGACTATTGAAGATATTTTGATTCAACCACTTCAAATACACAATATAGTTAAGCCATTAGAATACAAAAAAGAGGTGTTAAGATTACTTGAAATGGTAGGATTATCAGCACAGGATGCTAATAAGTTACCTCATGAATTTAGTGGAGGTCAGAGACAAAGAATTGCAATAGCCAAAGCTTTGGCAACAAGACCTAAGTTTGTAGTATGTGATGAATCTGTATCAGCTTTAGATGTATCTGTTCAATCACAGATACTCAATCTTATTATGGATCTTCAAGAAGAGTTTGGTTTATCATATTTATTTATATCCCATGATCTAAGTGTAATAAGGCACGTTAGTAACAAAGTAGCAGTGATGTATCTTGGAAAAATAGTAGAAAAAGGTAGTGTAGATGATATATTTGACTCTCCAAAGCACCCATATACTGAAGCATTAATGTCTGCTTCACCAGTACCAGAGCCTAGCAGAAGCATTGATAGAATAAAGCTTCAAGGTGAAATACCTAGTGCAATGAATATACCATCAGGATGTGCATTCCACAATAGATGTCCTAAAAGAGTGGCTAAATGTGAAACTGTTGAGCCAGAACTTATAGAACTTGATAATGGAAGGTTAGTTTCTTGCCATTTATATGAAGATGGGAGGAGTAAAAATGAAAGCTGAAATATTAAAGGTGGTAACTAAAAAAGTTCTTATGAATATATTAATACTCCTTGTAATTGTATTTCTTGTTATAGGTGTAACAGGAATACCATTAGATTTTGATATAGTTTCATACAATGGAAAACACACACCTAATATGAATATGGATGGAGTTATCGAAAACATAAGAAATAACTTTAAAATATTTTTGCGAGGTGAAGAATTTAATATTAAGGTTCAGGGAGAAACTATAGGACAACTATTACTTAAAACAGCAACTAAAAGCTTATTTATATTATTTTTTGGAACGCTTTTAGCAGTTGTTATTGGAATTCCTAAAGGAATTATAGATAGTAGAAAGAGGGAGAGGAGTGGAACAATAAAATTACTGCAATCTCTAATACCTCTTTCAATCCCAGATATATTAACAATAGTACTTGTACAGATGGGTGCTATATACTTATATAACAACGGAATTTCATTATTGGGTTTAGGGCCACTGCCAGCATTGGGAGATGAAGGATTTGTAAATGCAATTTACCCTATAATATCAATATCAATACTTCCAGCAGCATATATTGCAAGGATAACAGCTACTACAATAGAAGAAAATTTTGAAAAGCCATATATACTGGCAGCTAGGGGAAAGGGATGTTCTAGGGTTCAAATTATAAAAAACCACATGATGAAAAGCATAATCTATGGAGTGTTATCTGGATTTCCAACAGTTATGGGTATAATGTTTTCAAGTCTTATTATAGTAGAAAGATTATTTTACTTTAGAGGAATGGGATTTTATATGATACTTTTTTATACAACAGATTTGATTCCACCATATGAAGGTGGAATAGCCTTTACTACATTTATTTTATTTCTGGCGATTTTTTACTATTTTATTTTTCTGATTTTTAATGTGTTAAAAGATATTATAGTACCTAAGACAAAATTTCATTAAGGAGGGATAAGATGACATTACTTCAGGTTAAGAATTTAAAAACATATTTTTATTTGAATGGAAAGGAATATCCTGCAGTAGATGATATAAACTTTACCCTAGATGAAGGTAAAACAATGGCGATTATCGGAGAGTCTGGAAGTGGTAAAAGTGTGACTGCTTTATCTATCATGGGGTTAATTGATGCTCCAGGAAAAATAATTCATGGAGAAATACATTATAAAGGAGAAAATTTGCTTAAAAAGAGTGAAAAGGCAATGAGACAAATAAGGGGAAATGAAATATCTATGATATATCAGGATCCAATGACAACATTAAATCCTATGAATAAGGTAGGAGAACAGATTGCAGAAGCTCTCATAATTCATAAAAAAATTAGTAAGAAGGAAGCTCAAAAGGTTGTTATAGAGTTAATGAAAGCCGTTGGTATTACGGATGGAGAAGAAAGATATCATCAGCTCCCTAATCAGTTTAGTGGGGGAATGAGACAAAGACTTATGATAGCGATGGCAATAGCTTGTAATCCTAAAATATTAATAGCAGATGAACCTACAACGGCTTTGGATGTTACAATTCAAGCAGAAATTTTAGATCTATTACGTAAACTTAATAGTGAATACAATATGTCCATAATATTAAATACCCATGATTTGGGAGTAGTAGCAGAGATGGCAGATGAAGTAGTGGTAATGTATTGTGGAAAAGTTATGGAAATAGCACCAAATAAAGAACTATTTGAAGAGCCTATAAATCCATATACTAAAAAGCTTATGGAATGTATTCCAAGAATAGATGATAAAAAAAGGAGATTAGATACAATTGAAGGATATGTTCCACATCTATCACAATTATCAAAGGGATGTAGATTTTCAGATCGTTGTCATGAAGCCTGTGATAAATGCAGAAGTGAATTGCCAGATTTAAAAGAGGTTTTTAAAGGACATTGGTCTAGATGCTGGCTTCATGAAGATTAGTTTAGGGTGTTTTTAAATAAATCATCTGAAAAAATAACATTTTATATAAAAGAAAATTCATGTAAATATAAATATGATTTGCTACCATAATTTTAGTATTGGTAGCAAATTGTTTTTTTATTAAAATATTGACCAATATATATTATTGGTTTATGATATGGGCATAATATATAATTTTGAGGCACGAAATATTAATTTTATTTAAAGGGATGATAATATGTTGTCAAAAGAAATGGATGAATTGATTAAGCAACGACAAGGTCAAGTAAAAAAGGAAAATTCTCAGATTCCTTACGGTGTTGCATTGCTTTTAATTACATTAATAATGTGTGCTATACTTTGGAAAAGCAAGTTTAATTATGCTGTATGTTTAGGTGTAGGTATTATAATTGGTATTATTTTAAGATATTCGAGATTTTGTTTTACAGCAGCATTTAGAGATCCTTTTATTAGTGGAAATACAAGAGGGTTAAGAGGGATGATACTAGCTATGATTGTAAGTACTGTAGGTTTTGCTGTAATTCAATCTGGATATATTCATAATAAAGGTATTGATTACAATTTGATTCCAGGAGCAGTTAGTTCAGTAGGTATTCATGTAATGATTGGTGCTTTCATATTTGGTATTGGAATGGTTTTAGCTGGAGGCTGTGCTTCAGGTGTATTGATGAGAATAGGAGAAGGACATGCTTTACACTGGGTTGTCCTTATAGGATTCATAATTGGAACCTTACTAGGAGCTAAGGATTATTCTTTTTGGTATGAGCATTTTATTAAGGATGCTAAGACCATTTACTTTTTAGAGCATTTTGATTTGAAAATTGTTGTTTTAGTGCAGATAGTTGTATTAATAATTTTATATAAATTAGCATTAAGGTATGAAAATAGACATTTGAAATAATTGTAATGGAGGAGCTTATATGACAGTAAGAAAGGTAGATTGTTTAAGCGAATTATGTCCTATTCCTTTGCTAAGGGCAATGCAGGAGCTTAAAACAATGGAGCCAGGAGATATTTTAATTCTTAATTGCGATCATAGTTGTGTAGCAATTGATATAGAGAAGTGGGCACTAGAAAAGGAATATCCCATACAGCTTGTGGAATTAGGTAGAGGAGAGTGGGAAGTATATATTCAAAAGCCAAAAGGAAAATAGGGGAGAGATAAAATGAAGTCTATAATAAAATATCTTAAGAAACCTTGGCCTTATTGGGTAGGTGGAATTTTATTAGGAGTAATGAATGTAATTTTACTAGGTCTAATTGGTATAAGCTGGCAAATAACTAGTGGTTTTTTATTATGGGGTATTGGCATACTACAATGGTTTGGGTTAGACCCCTTTAAATGGGAGTATTTTAGTCATTTTCAATCTTACTACGGTCCTATAATTTCCAATGGAAACATATTTATTAATCAATATACAATTTTAAATATAGGTGTTATTTTAGGATCTTTAGTTGCAACGTTATTAGCTTCCCAATTTAAATGGAAGAAAATAAAGAGTAAAAAGCAGTTTATAATTGCTCTTTTAGGAGGAATTATGATGGGATATGGAACTAGGCTTGCCGTTGGTTGTAACATTGGTGCTTTTTTCAGCGGTATACCGTCTTTTTCCTTACACGCTTGGGTTTTTGGTATTTTTGTAATGTTGGGTACATGGGTAGGAGTTAAGATTTTAGTTAAATTCTTTATATAAAAATGGAAAAGAGGACATGTGTCCTCTTTCTTTAACAAAAACCTCTTTTATTAGAAATTATAAAATCTACAAACATTTGCTCGTGCTTTGTAAGTGTATATTTTTTTCTTGAAGCTATATAATAACTGAAAGAAATTTTAAAATCCTCTACTTCAACGATTTGAATAGACTGTTTTTTTAGTTCTTGAGCAACTGTTAATTTTGGTAAAAAAGAAAAACCTTTTCCCGAAAGAATAGAAGACTTAATAGATTCGGGAGAATTTAAATCATAAATCACATTTAACTCTTCTACAGTTACATTTTTTTCTTTTAATGATTTTTCAATTACATATCTAGTTCCAGAATTTTGTTCTCGTAAAATTAGTGGAATATGTTTTAATTCTTCCATAGAAATTCTTTTAGGTGAATTATCACTATTTCCTACTAGCAAAAGCTCATCCGAAATAATAGGTTGAGTAGAAATATCATTTAACATTGGATCATGCTGAATGATTCCAATATTAATATCGTGTTCTTGTAGTTTTTGAATAACTTCCCTTGAATTTATTACCTCCATACGAATGTCAACTTCTTCATGGAGATGTTTAAAGGTAAAAATACTACAAGGAAGAGCATATTCACCCACACTTTTGCAAGCACCAATCATTAACTTTGGTTGCTCTTGATGCAAGTTAATCAAATCTCTTTTAATATTTCCTTGAATAGAAAGTAAAGTATCTGCATAGTTAAATACTACTTTTCCTTCTTCTGTTAATTCTACACCTTTATTACTTCGATTTAAAAGATTTACACCTAATTCATTTTCTAAGCTCTTAAGCTGACCACTGAGACCAGGTTGGGTAAGGTGAAGAATTTGTGCTGCTTTTGAGATACTATTATATTTCACTGTTATATAAAATGATTCAAGATATTCAAGATTCATATAGTCACATCCTAAAAATAATTATACATATATTCTATTTTACTAGTATATTACACAGAAATAAATATATTTATTTTTATTAGGCATATTTTAAAATTGGTTAAAGGGAAGTGTTATGGTATATAACATTTAGTTTCTATGGAAAAAGAATAATATGTAATAGAATTTTATTATAAAGATAACAAGTCATGATGTAAACGAAAACACAACCACTTTGCACCAAATATTGTTAAAAAAATCACACTGAATTTTAAATTAAAAGTATAAGGAGGAAAAAAATGAAAAAG
This sequence comes from Clostridium sp. UBA3061, assembly GCF_002367465.1. Classification (NCBI taxonomy): domain Bacteria; kingdom Bacillati; phylum Bacillota; class Clostridia; order Eubacteriales; family Clostridiaceae; genus Clostridium; species Clostridium sp. UBA3061. The sequence continues at coordinate 249,172 of NZ_DFCF01000015.1, forward strand.
ACTGAACAAATTTTAGGATTTATAGGAATTTTACTAGTATTACTTTTAGGAAAGACATTATTAAAAACTGACATGCTATTTTTTAGACTTTTAGTGGGTGTGGGATTAGGTTATGCTTTATCTAGGGCTTATACAGGATTTGCAGGTAGTGTTAATCGTGCATTTAACACAGGATCAACAAAATTAATGAGGACACTAATGTTCTTGTTCTTTATCTCATCTTTATTGACTACTGCATTTTTATTCAAGGCAGATCCAGCTAGTTACGATCTGTGGATAAACCCAATTAACTTTGGTCTTATATTAGGGGCAATACTATTTGGGTTTGGTATGTCATTTTCATCATGTTGTGCATCAGGAGTACTTACGGACTTAATAACAGGTCTTCCTAGAGCGTTTATTACATTAATCTTCTTTGGGTTAGGAGTATTCTTAGGATTCCCTATACAAAATACTGTAGGATGGGTTAAGAACTCTTGGTTTTCAACTCCAGTAGGTGAAAAGTTGGCAGGAGGTGTATTCCTACCAGATCTATTTAAATGGGATGGTCTTGAAGGATATCTAGGTGCCTTAGTATTAATGGCATTATTTTGTGGAGTAGTTGTATTTATATCATACCGTTACGAGAGAAGTCGTAAGCAAAATAATACTTATACTGGTCACTCAATGGAAAAGGTACAGGATGAAAATGAAGTGTTAGACACTAAGAATTACAAGCTTTTAAGTGAAACAACATACAACAGATTATTTGTAAAACCTTGGACATTAGTGCAAGGGGCTGTAGTTATAGGTATATTATTTGCTTTGTTAATGGGAATTACTAAGGCTGGATGGGGCGCATCTACTCCTTATGGAATATGGTTTGGTAAATTCTTGATGATATTTGGAATTTCACCAGAATCTTTGGCAGCCTTTACTCAAATGCCAGCAAAGGCGTATCTTGTTCCATTCTTTGAACATGCTGTTTCAGTGCAAAACTTTGGAATACTCATTGGAACTAGTATATACTTGTTAACTGCTGGTAAGTTTAAGAAAACATTTATGTCAGAGATGCACATTACAGTAAGAGAAGTATTACTATATGCACTAGGCGGAATTACTATGGGATTAGGTACTAGACTTGCTAATGGATGTAATGTAGGAGCATTATATACTCCAATTGCAAATTTCTCACTTTCCGGTTGGATTTTCTTAATTTTCATGGTAGTTGGTGGTATTGTAGGAAATACACTAGCTAAAAGACTATTTAAGCAACATTAAAAGGAGGTATCATTGTTATGGGTAAAAGAATTTTAATTATTGGAGGAGTTGCTGGAGGAGCTTCAGTTGCAGCAAGAGCACGTAGAATTGATGAAAAAGCAGAAATAATTATGTTTGAGAAGGGACCTCATGTATCTTTTTCTAACTGCGCTTTACCATTTCATTTAAGTGGCATGGTGGAAAATGGTGACGATTTAGTTTTAATGTGTCCAACACAGTTCAAAAATCAATATAATATTGAAGCTAGAGTTAATAGTGAAGTTATAAAAATTATAAGAGATGATAAAAAAGTAGTAGTTAAGAACCTTCTTACAGGAGAAGAATATGAAGAGTCCTATGACAAATTAGTTTTATCTCCAGGGGCTAATCCAATATTGCCAAGAAGTATTGAAGGAGTAACAGGTTCCAATGTATTTACAGTAAGAAATGTAGTTGATATAAAGAAATTAAAGAATTATATTGATAGTAACAATATTAAGGATATTGCTGTTGTTGGTGGTGGTTTTATAGGGGTTGAAGTAGCGGAAAACCTATGTTTAGCAGATAAGAATGTAAGTCTTATAGAAGCACTTGATCAAATAATGAGTCCTTTTGACTATGATATGGCCCAAATACTTCACAAGGAAATGATGGATAAGGGAGTAAACCTTATATTAAGTGATGGAGTTAAGAAGATAGATGAAGACTTTGTAGAATTACAATCAGGTAAAAAGGTGGCTGCAAAAGTTGTAGTAATGGCAATTGGTGTTAGTCCGGAAACAGGATTAGCTAAGGATGCAGGACTTGAAATTGGAGTAACTGGAGGCATTAAAGTTGATCATAACTATTTGACTAATGACAAAGATATATATGCTGTAGGTGATGCTATAGAAGTTTATAATCGCTTAACACATAAAACTTCGAGGCTGGCTTTAGCAGGACCAGCTCAAAGACAGGCTAGGGCAGCAGCTGATAATATGTATAATATTCATCACAATAATAATGGAGTTATAGGATCATCTGTAGTTCAAGTATTTGATCTAGGAGCAGCTTCTACAGGATTAAATGAAAAAGCTGCTAAAGCAGCAGGTATTTCTTATGATTTTGTATACATTATTCCAGGAGATAAAGTTGGCTTAATGCCAGATAGTAATCCAATGCATTTCAAATTAATATATGAATATCCAACGGGAAGAATTCTTGGAGCACAGGCTATAGGAAAAGGAAATGTAGATAAGAGAATAGATGTAATTGCAACAATGATAACAATGGGTGGAACCTTAGAGAATTTAAAGGAATTAGAGTTATGTTATGCTCCTTTATTTGGAACAGCAAAAGATGTAGTTAATTTTGCAGCTTTAGTAGGACTAAATTTATTATATGGTAAGTTTAGACAAGTACCAGTAACAATAGTTAGGGAGTTAGTAGAAAAGGATGAATTTATTGTAGATGTAAGAGAGAAGCATGAATATGAACAAGGACATCTTAAGAATTCAGTAAATATTCCATTAAGTGAAATTAGAGAAAGAATGTCTGAAATTCCAAAGGATAAACCGGTATATTTACATTGTCGTTCAAGTCAAAGAAGTTATAATGCAGTAATGGCACTACAAAATAGTGGATATGATAATGTAATCAATATATCTGGTTCTTATCTAGGTATTTGTTGCTACGAATATTATCAAGATCAAGTAACAGGAAGAGCAAAGATAGTTACAGAATATAATTTTAATTAAGGATTGAATTTTATGAAGAAAAAGTTGAACAGAATAGACATATTAGCCTTAGCATTAGGATCTATTATTGGATGGGGTTCATTTACCTTGCCAGGTTCAAAGTTTCTCCATGAAAGTGGTATTATTAGCACGGCCATCGGTTTCATACTTGGTGGTCTTGCTATTGTTTTTATACAAAAGGGTTATCACATAATGATGGAGAAGCATAATGAAGATGGGGGAGAATTCTCTTATACTTACAATAACTTAGGAAAGGGAAATGGATTTATAGTAGGCTGGTCCTTGACATTGTGTTATATAAGTATGGTTCCACTTAATGCCACAGCCTTTGTATTGGTGCTTAAAAGATTATTTGGTTCAGCAGTGGATTTTATATATCTATATCAAGTAGCAGGTTATCCAGTATACTTGTCAGAGGTTATCATTGCCAGCTTGATAATTCTTGTATTTGCTTATATTAATATCAAAGGATTGAAATTGAGTTCCATGGTACAGAACATCTTAATTTTATTAATGGTGGTAAATGTAATTATAGTGTTTGCTTTCATGTTTATGAAGGTAGACCACAGCTTGATTAGGGATACCTATATTAATAACTATAAGTTTAATATTACTGAAGTAGTAAAAGTTTTTGCTATAGTACCATTCTTGTTTGTTGGCTTTGATGTAATACCGCAAGTATCCACAGATTTGAATTTTGAAGCACCAAAAGCTACAAGAATGGCATTACTAGCAATATTTGCTGGAGTACTTTTTTATAACCTATTAAATATTACAACAGGTCTAGTTTATACTCCAGAGAAAGCTTTATTGGAGCAGTGGGCTTTAGGGTCTGCAGTACTTGATAATATGGGATATATAGGCTTTATTCTACTAATAATATCCCTAGCTGGTGCAGTAGCAGGGGGGATAAATGGGTTTATGTTAGGGAGTAGCAAGTTAATTGGAGCTTTGTCGAGATATAAACTTATCCCAGCAAAGTACAAAGAGAAAAATAAAAATGGTGTTTTCGAAAATGGAGTTAAATTTATAGCCGTAGTCAGTTTAATAGCGCCATGGTTTGGTAGAGAAGTTATTATCTATATTGTAGATATGTCATCCTTACTAGCAGCAGTAGCATATTTTTATGTATGTTATATTGGGTTTAAAAACTCAATAGGAGTTGACAAATATTTTTCAGCATTGGGGGCTTTTATAGGGCTAGTATTCATAGGATTATTGATAATACCAGGTTCTCCTGCAAGATTAAGTAGACCTTCTATGGTATTGGTGATTTTATGGGCAGTGTTAGGATATTTTTACTATAAGAAGTATTCAAAGACAATGAAATCAATTGATAATCACATATAAGTTTAAAAATAATTTCAAAAGTAAGTTATTCTTGAGAAATATGTTCATTTTAAAATATCATAGGAAAGTTAAATAAATTGGTGTTAGTATATTATAAAATATTATATAAGGCAGCCTGAAAAATAGTTTCAGGTTGCCTTTTTATAGTTTAACAATATAAATCATAAGATATAAATAATCCTCAACATGTTAATAAATTGGTAATCATATAAATCATCCAGCATATAAATATAAAAAACATTGGAGGAATTAATAATGATAGATAGATATAATAAAACACCGTTATATATACAAGTAAAAGAAGAAATAACCAAGGCAATTATAAGTGGTAGATGGGAGGTTAATTCTCGAATTCCAACTGAAAGGGAACTGATGGAGAACTATGAAGTAGGTAGAGCTACAATAAGACAAGCTATAGACTTATTAGTTAGTCAAGGGTATCTGTATAAGAAACAAGGAATTGGTACCTTTGTTTTAAGAGATAAGCCTTCTTTGGGATTTGAGCCACTTATTAGTTTAACTTTTACATTAAGAACTAAGGGAATAAAGATTAGCAACAAAATACTAGATGAGAATTTTTTTATCCCAGGCGAGGAATTAACAAATAAGATGAGATGGAAAATGAATCAAAAGTGCCTTTATGTAAAAAGGTTAAGAACTGTTGAAGAAATCCCGGTAGCCATTGAGAATTCATATTTTTCACAGCGGTTTTTTAATGATAATAGTAAATTTGATTTTAATAAATCCTTGGCAAGTATGATTATAAATGATTTAAAGGTAGACATATCAAAGGTAGATCAGACGATAACTATTAGAATTCCTAATAGCGAAGAAAAAAGTCTGTTAGAAATAGATGAAACTACAAGAGTATTAGTTATGGAAAGATGGATATATGAAGAAAATAATGAAGAACCATTCTATTATTTAAATTTTATAGTTCCAGAAAATTTATACTATGTACCTATGATAAATTATTAAAAATAAGTATTTATTTTATAGTTAAATCATAGTATATACAGAGAAGTTAAGATGTCCGAACATCCTAAGGAAGGGATATGTAATGATAAAAAAATATGAAAAGGTTCAAAAACTTATACAAAAAGAGGTTTATAAAGAGATTTACTGCAGGGAATGGAACTCTTCCATTATTTTAGAAGGGCAGGTAGAGAGTTGGGATATGGTTATTAAAGCTGGTAAACTTGCATCTAAAAGAGGATACAAGGGTGTAGTAAACCAAATAACTGTGAAAGGTTTAAAAATACCTATAATTAAAGCACCGATTATAAGAGATTCAAATTTAAATGGGAAAAGGGTAGATGTACTCATTATTGGAGGAGGAGTTATAGGATGTGCTATTGCTAGAGAGCTTGCAAAGTGGGAAATGTCTATTTTATTGCTTGAAAAAGAATCAGATTTGGCAATGCACACATCATCAAGAAATGATGGGATGATACATCCAGGTATAGAAGCTCCTATAGGAAGTAAAAAGTCCATATTTAATGTTAGAGGTAATGAGCTTTATTCAAAGATTACAAAAGAGCTAGGGGTACCTTTTGAAAGATGTGGCTCTACAGTGCTTTTTGATAGAGGATTTATAAGGTTAGCTAAACCTTACCTTATGAGTAGAGCACGGAAGGCTGGAGTAAAGGATGTAGTTATTTTAAATAAGGCACAGGTAAAAAAAATAGAACCAAATGTGACGGAGAATATAGTTGGGGCAGTTCATTTTGGAACAACAGGTATATTATCTCCTTATAGGATGACCTATGCTTTTGCAGAAAATGCAGCTATGAATGGAGTCGATTTTTCCTTAGATACCTTAGTAGAATCATTCCTTATGGATGGAAATGAGATTATTGGAGTAAATACAAATAGAGGATTAATATATCCTAAGGTAATTATAAATGCAGCTGGAATCTTTGCTGATAAAATTGCTAATATGGCACATGATCAGTTTTTCACAATACATCCAAGAAAAGGAGAGACGCTAATACTAGATAGAAAGAAAGGTTCTTTAATTAATGGAGTGGTAGCTAAGCCAAGCTTAAACCTGACTAAAGGAAATACCAAAGGTGGAGGTATTATAAAAACAATAGATGGAAATATTTTGGTAGGGCCTGATGCTTATGAACAACCCTTTAGAGAAGATTATTCTACAAATTCAACAAATATAGAGAATATATTAAGAAAGCATTTACCTGTAGTACCTAAATTATCTAATGGTGATGTAATAACATATTATGCGGGAATAAGAGCCGCTACTTATGAAGAAGATTTTATCATTGAACGATCTGAATGTGTTGATAATTTAATTTATGCAGCAGGTATCCAATCACCAGGTCTTGCATCTGCACCAGCTATAGCAGAGGAAATTGAGAAGATAACCTGTAGATTACTAGCTGAAAAAATACAGTTAAAGAAAAAAGATTATTGGAATCCAATAAGAAAAGCAATACCAGAAGTAAGAAATATGTCCTTTGAGGAAAAGGCTAAGCTAATAAAAGAGAAACCAGAATATGGTGAAATAATTTGTAGATGCGAGGAAATAAGCAAAGGTGAAGTTCAGGATGCTTTAAGAAGTCCAATAAAAGTGGATACAGTAGATGCTATTAAAAGAAGAGTTAAGGCTGGAGCAGGTAGGTGTCAAGGAGGATTTTGTTTACCACAGGTATTAAAGATTATTAATGAGGAATATGGTAAAAGTTTTGATGAAATAACTAAGAAAGGTAAATATTCTAACATTCTTATAGAAAAAGTACAAAGTAAATATAATAATCTTACAATAAATGATAATGAGGTGAAATTAAATGAAAGACAATAAATTTCACTTTGATGTAATAGTTATAGGTGGAGGTCCAGCGGGGCTTGCAGCAGCATTAGCATCTAATGAGAAGGGAAGTAAAACATTAATTGTTGAAAGAGAAAAAAAATTAGGTGGAATATTAAAACAATGTATTCATGATGGATTTGGATTAATTACCTTCAATGAGACACTTAGTGGACCAGAATATGCCGATAGATATATGAGAAAGATTATGGGAAAAGATATATCAATATATACATCAACATTTGTAAGTAAAGTAGAAAAGGTAGGAGATAGTTTTATATTAACCTTAATAAATTCAAGAGAAGATGTTTTTCAGGTTAGCTCTAAGGCGTTAGTTTTAGCCAATGGGTGTAGAGAGAGAACGTCTAGACAAGTTTTTATAAATGGAGATAGACCTGCTGGCATATATTCAGCAGGAACAGCACAATATTTAACAAATATCATGGGTTATCTACCTTGTAAAAACTGTGTGATTTTAGGAAGTGGAGATATTGGATTAATTATGGCTAGAAGGTTAACCTTGGAAGGTGCAAAGGTTATAGGTGTGTATGAAATGAAAAGTACTCCTTCAGGATTAAGCCGAAATATTATGCAATGCTTAGAAGATTATAATATTCCATTACATTTATCCCATACAGTAACTAGGGTAATAGGGGAGAGCAAAGTTTCAGCAGTTGAAACATGTAGAGTTGACGAAAATATGAAGCTCATTGATGGAACAGAAGAGATAATTAAGTGTGATGGATTAATATTATCAGTAGGATTAATACCAGAAAATGAGGTAGCAGAAAGTTTGAATATAGAAATTGATCCATTAACCAAAGGACCAAAGGTAGATCATAACTTTAGGACAAGTGTAAATGGGGTATTTTCCTGTGGAAATTCTCTTCATGTTAATGATTTAGTAGATTATGTATCAGAAAGTGGGAAATATGCTGGAGAACAGGCAGCAACTTATGAAGAAAATAGTTATAGAAAATTAGTGGATATAACCTTTGATAAAAAAGAATTTCTATATGTAGTACCACAAAGCATAGATTTAAATTCTATAGATAAAGATATAACAATTTACTTTAGAAGTAAAGATGTAATAGAAGATGTAAAAGTGGAATTTTACTTAGGTAACAAGGTAGTATTTATGAAAAAGTATAATATAATAAAACCTCCGGAGATGGAAAAAATAATTTTAAACTTAAAATCATTTTCTGTAAAAAATATGGATAATCTAAATTTGGTTATGAGTAAAATTAAAGAAGGTGTATAAGGTGGAGTTAAAAAAAATCACCTGTATAGTGTGTCCTAATGGTTGCAAACTTACTATAATTGAAAAAAATGAAGAACTATTAGTGGAAGGTAATAAGTGCAAAAGAGGCATAGAATTTGGAATTAATGAGATAAAAAATCCATTAAGAAGTATTGCTTCAACAGTAAATACTATATATAAGGAAATGCCAAGACTACCGGTGAGAACTGACGGACTGATTCCAAAGAGTAAAATATTTAATGTAATGAGAGAAATAAGTAAAGTAGTAATAACAAATCATGTTGATATAAATGAAGTAATAATTGAAAATGTATTAAACACTGGAGTTAATATAATTTCAACCTCAAGTTTGATTGAGATATTAAAGGAGGAGTATCCGAATGGAGGATAAATATGTTCTCTCCATAGATTGTGGGACACAAAGTGTAAGAGCGTTGATATTTAATGGATTAGGTACATTAGTAGCTAAAGAGAAGCTAGATTTTCAACCATACTTTTCAAATAGACCAGGATGGGCAGAACAAGATCCAGAGATTTGGTGGCAAGGTGTATGTCATGTATGTACAGCACTAAAAGAGAATAATTCTGCTTTTTTCAATGAAATACTTGCAGTATCAGTAACAACACAAAGAGATACAGGTATAAATGTAGATAAAAATGGGGAAGCATTAAGACCTGCAATAATATGGTTAGATCAGAGGATGGCAGAGTGTAAAAAACCTATAAGTAAAAAATATGATTTTCTCTTTAGGTTAATTGGAATGAAAAAAGCCATAGAGGTTTCAAGGAAAAAATGTAAAGCAAATTGGATAATGGAAAATCAGCCGGAAATATGGAGAAACACTTATAAGTATTTATTACTTTCAGGATATTTAAATTTTAAATTAACAGGAAATTTTGTAGATTCTATAGCATCTCAGATTGGACATATACCTTTTAATTTTAAAAAGAAAGATTGGCCAAAAGGAAATAAAGATTATAGATGGGAAATTTCGGGAGTTGAAAGAGAAAAACTACCTCAGCTTGTAGAGGTGGGAGAAAGAATTGGGGAAATAAGTTCAGAAGTTGCAAAGGTTACAGGGTTAAAGATTGGAATACCTGTTATTGCAGCAGGATCAGATAAAGGTTGTGAAACCTTAGGTACAGGTTGTAAGAATGAAAAATGGGTAAATTTAAGTTTTGGAACAACAGCTACAGTTCAGACTATGTCAAAAAAATATATAGAGCCTTTAATGTTTATGCCAGCTTATCCAGCTTGCATCCCAGGATATTATAATCCGGAATTTGAAATTTTTAGGGGGTATTGGATGATTAGTTGGTTTAAGAGAGAATTTGCTAGAAAGGAAGCTATGGAAGCAGAAGAAAGAGGCATTTCTTATGAAGAAATATTAAATGAAAGATTAAAGGATGTTCCACCGGGATGCCATGGGTTAATGCTTCAACCATATTGGGGACCAGGTTTAAAATATCCTGAGGCAAAGGGAGCAATTATAGGTTTTGGAGATGTTCATACAAGAAGCCATATTTATCGAGCTATTATTGAAGGAATAAATTATGGATTATTAGATGGAATAGAAAAAATAGAAAGAAAAACTAAGGAAAAAGTGAAGTATGTAATGGTTTCAGGAGGCGGCTCTCAAAGTGATACTATTTGTCAAATAACTGCCAGTATGTTAAATAGAAAGGTTTATAAAACTACGACCCATGAGACGTCAGGATTAGGAGCAGCTATTATAACTTTTGTAGCTTTAGGAATATATGTAACTTACAATGAAGCTATTGAGAAAATGGTTCATTATAAAAAAATATTTACTCCAGAAAAAGAATATACAGAAATATATTCAAAACTTTTTAAAAAAGTTTACAAGAGAATATATAGAAGACTTAAATCACTATATTCAGATATTGGAAAGATAACAAATTATCCAGATATTTAATTGTAATGGGGGAATTATTTATGAATAAAAATGAAGATATTTTCACACCAAATTGGTATGAAGATTTACCACCAGAAGGATCATATAGATCTATTTTAAAATGGGGAAACCCTAAGGAATTTAAACATCCCAATCCTAGATTATACACTTTGATGAAGAAAACCTTTGAAATGACTGATGATGATTTTAAAACACCTCAAAAAATGGGTTTAGAAAAGGTTAGTTTTGAAAAAGAGATTACTTTAACAGAAGGTCAAATTGCTCACTTTAAGCACATAGTAGGAGAAAATAATGTAAGAATGGACCCTTATTCAAGGCTTCAAATAGCTTATGGAAAAACTATGATAGATTCAATGAGACTTAGAGAAGGTATCGTTGAAAATATTCCTGATATAGTAATACATCCAAGAAGCAAAGAAGATATAAAAGAAATAGTTGAGTACTGTAATGAAGAGAAAATACCAGTGTATGTTTACGGAGGAGGTTCATCTGTAACTAGAGGTGTTGAGTGTGTAAAAGGTGGAGTATCCTTAGATATGAGAGTTCATATGAATAAGGTAGTTAACTTTAATGAAATAAATCAAACAATAACTGTAGAAGCTGGTATGTCAGGTCCGAAACTAGAAGAAACATTAAATAAAGCAAAGGAACTCTTTGGTGCAAAGAGGGCATATACCTGTGGACATTTCCCTCAATCCTTTGAATATTCGGCAGTTGGAGGTTGGGTTGTAACTAGAGGAGCAGGTCAGAATTCAACCTACTTTGGAAAGATTGAGGATATGGTTATATGTCAAGAGTATATCACGCCGGCTGGAGAAATAAAAACCGATGAATATCCTGCATTAGCTACAGGACCATCCATCGATGAAATCATGATGGGAAGTGAAGGTGCCTATGGAATATTAGTTTATGTAACTCTTAAGATTTTTAGATACATGCCAGAAAATCAAAGGAGATTTAGTTATATATTCAAGAACTGGGAAGATGCTAGAAATGCAGCAAGAGAGATTATGCAAGGGCAATTTGGATTTCCATCAGTATTTAGATTATCAGACCCAGAAGAAACTGATGTTATGATGAAACTCTATGGAGTAGAAGAAACAATTATTGATAAAATAATGACTGTAAGAGGATATAAGCCAAATGAGAGATGTATGTTTTTAGGATTTACAGATGGAGAAACATGTTTTACAAAGGTAGTAAGGAAAAAGGTTCATAAGATATGTAAAGCGTATGGAGCTATGTCGACAACAGGATATGTAACTAAGGCATGGGAGCACGGAAGGTTTAGAGATCCATATTTAAGAGAAGATTTACAGGATTATGGTATTATGACTGATACCCTTGAATGTTCAGTTAATTGGGAGAATATGGATTGCGTTCATAAGGGAGTAAGAGCTTACTGCAAAAGTAGACCAAATACAATTTGTATGACACATATGTCTCATGTTTATCCACAAGGTGCAAATCTATACTTTATTTTTATAGCTAAAATGAATAAAATAGATGAGTATTTAGAATATCAATATGGAATACTTGATAATATTCAGAAGTATGGAGCTGCGATGAGTCATCACCATGGAATAGGAAAGATGACAGCCCCTTGGCTTGAAGGTCAAATAGGTAAAAATCAAATGGAGGTATTCAAGGTATTAAAAAATCATTTTGATCCAAATAATATTATGAATCCAGGTGGAACATTAGGTCTTGATTTATCTGATGATAAGAAAAGAATGGTAAAGTAAAAGGATGAAGTGAAACCTTGATAAAAGGTACTTACTGATGGTAAGTGCCTTTTAATATATGGTAGTTTAGGTTTGGCTTTATTTGTTTTGTATTGATTTTACTTACACCTTGGGCTGGAGATGAAGCAGTTGCTGTTACAGCTTTTTTTAGGTAATGTGTTTAATAAATTATTACCAATAACCAAGTATTATATTGAATGAAATTTTAATAATTTTACATTATATGTATTATAATATAAAATTAACAATAATAAGGTAAAAATTAAAAAATAAGCTAAGAGTAAAGAATATATTACATCTCAGTAAATAGTATTGGGAGTTTTATTTATAAATCAAACAGAATTTCTTAGTTATTATAAAAAGCTACGTATCTAAAATTTACGTAGCTTTTCACATTTTATTTTTCATTTTTACTTATATAGAGAGTTATTTCAATTTCACTTACATTAACCAATCTGCTCACAATTATTTTTAATATCTGTTATACCATTCATGATTTCTCTTGCATCATTTATGTTATCTTTGAATAAGGTGGTTATACTGCCAAGACTTCTGAAGGGTTCTTCCATAAGAACTCTATTGTCCTCTATAATTCCATTAGCTACAATGTAGTCTACAATAAGTTTTACAAATCTTATTTGTATTACATTGAGATTCTCTTCACTAAGAAATTTGCTAAAGGCCTCATTGGCTGCTTCTCTTTGAAGTCCTACTATTTTTCTCACTAGCTTGGTAACTGGAGTATTTCCATACTCTTTTTCATATTCTGCTTTGCTGCCAAGGTCTTTCCATAGGATACGTTCTAAGGTTTTCATATCTTCTTTTGTGAGTTTTTTATTATTACGAAGTTTGTATATAGCTAATTCATCTTTATGCTCTTTTAGGTAATGCTCCACCTTTTTCTTATAATCCTTAAGGTCATTACTATTATACATTGCTCCATTTTCATTGATTTCAAGGATTTCATCTTTAAAGTTGGTGTAATATATCTTTTGGCCATCTTTTTCGATAAACCTAATAAGGTCTCTTAAGGCATTTCTTACTTCTTCAAGGTCAAGGATATCTGCACTTTCCCAGAACTCATTAGTTAGAACCTTTTCAATGATGTGTTTTTGCTCCATAACCTTTGGGATTGTCCCTAATTTAGAAAGCTGCTCTGCCGTATTAATAATAGCTTTTATAGGCTTTGTGGCATTTTTGTTTTGCAAATATGCAAGATCCACTGTATAGATAAGACAATCAAATCTCTTGGCAAGTTCATCATCATTAAGTGGTGTAATTAATGGTGAGATGTACTCCTTTATATCAGCTACACTTCCCGTTCCTAAGGCATTCCATGGCTCATTGTTTTTATAAATTTCTACATATCTTTCATGGAGCTTTACTCTAAAGTTTTCTCTATTTAGGCTTCTTACATCCTCTAAAAGTTCCCTTAAGATCTCTTTTCTATAATGAATATAATCGTCTTCTTGATACTTAATATCCTGAAGTTCTCTTAAAATATCAACTTTAGTATTAAAGATTTTCTCAGTTAAGCTATGGGTACCCTTACTCTCCATGCCTTTAGGATTAGCTCTAAAAAATTCAAAGTTAGTACAAAAATCAAATATATAGAACTGTTCCTTGTTAAGACCTATTCCAAGGAGGTCAGTGCAGAGTCTTGTACCTCTTCCTATCATCTGCCAGAACTTAGATTTAGAACGTACTTTTTTAAAGAATACAAGGTTTAATATTTCAGGGATATCAATACCAGTATCAAGCATATCTACAGATACAGCTATTTGTGGCATCTTTTCATTTGTACTAAAATCATCTATCAAGGTATCTACATAGTTAATGCTATAATCTATCTGCTTTATAAAATGTGAGCCATACTCTGGAAAGATTATATTAAATCTATCTACAATAGCCTGGGCATGGCGACTACTTTTTGCAAAGATAATTGTTTTTCCAAGTTTATCGCCACCCTCAACCTTTAGGCCTTTTTCCATAAGCTCTTTAAGAACCATATCTATAGTATTTGCATTAAAAAGCCATTCATTAATAGCACTATTTGAAATGTTATCATCTATATTTTCATCTTCTTCAAAGGTTTTTTCAAATTCATCCTTTTCCTCATCACTAAGGTCGTCGTAATAAATTCCCTTTTCTATAAACTTAAATTTAACCTCTATGGACCTATAATCTACCAAAAATTCATCCTCTACAGCTTTTTCTAGTTCATAGGCAAAGGTTGGTACATTATTCTCCAGCTCAAAAATGCTATAGGTATTCTTATCAATATCATCCTTTGGAGTTGCAGTAAGTCCAAGGAGCATAGCATCAAAGTACTGAAAAATATCTCCATACTTTTTATAAATACTTCTATGACTTTCATCAATGATTATAAGGTCAAAATGTCCAGGAGTGAAAAGTTTTCGTCCATCCTTGCTTCTTTTCTCATCTATAGCATTCATCATAGTTGGATATGTAGAGAAAATCATTCGAGCCTGCTCTGGATTATCTTTATTATCTAATAAATTGCAAAGAGTGAGACTTGGTAGTAGATTACTAAAGTTATTCTTAGCTTGCTTCACAAGGGCCTTCCTATCTGCAAGAAATAAAATATTTTTCACATGATTATGTCTCATTAATATATCAACTATAGAAATGGCAGTTCTTGTTTTACCACTTCCTGTAGCCATAACGAGAAGCATCTTTCTATGCTTAGTTTTTATAGCTTCACATACAGACATAATTGCTTCCTTTTGATAATAACGGTTAGAAATATCATCATTAATCGTTACATTATCAAAGGAGATTTTATTGCTTCTTCTATCAACTATAAGTTGTAATTCATCCTTAGTGAAAATTCCACTGACAGGTCTTTGAGGATAGTCCTCTGCATCATTGATATAATTTATGTCAAAGCCATTGGTTGTAAAAATAAGAGGTCTTTGCATGTATTTATGCTCCAAAGAATCTGCATAAAGCCTTGCTTGCTGAGAACCCACATTAGAGTCCTTACTTGTTTTCTTAGCCTCAACCACTGCAAGAGGTTTTCCATTATTACCATAGAGCACATAATCTACAAAACCTGTACCTGCAGCATTAGGCATTCCCTCCACTGGTACTTCTACAAGACAATCCGTGCCTATATTCCACCCTGCAAGCTTAAGCTCAACATCAATATATTTCTTTCTTGTCTCTGCCTCACTTAGCTCATCAACTTCAAAGTCATAGCTTTCAGTATTACTTATTCTTTGCTCCGTCATAGTCTTACGTAAAGATTCATTCTCTTTGCGTATGTCTTCAAGTTTTTTATCCCTTGAACTTAGCCTATCATAAAGGTCTCTAAGTTCCTGAGGTCTTGTACGTTTTTCTTCACCTTGTGCTAGAATACTCTCATCAAAATCTTTACAAGTATATTCATCTGCATAACAATAATCAATCCATCTTACCACTTCATGAAGATTCCTAAGGGAAAGCACAGCCTCATCCCTTGTAATGCTAGCATTTGTATGAACTGCAGTATTACTAAGTTTAATTATGTATTTAATAAGTGAAAACAAAGATGGGTCTATAATCTGCCTAAAGGTAGTCTCATGAATAAGACTTGAAATATTATCTTGATAAGGAACTGTGAGATCATTATCAAAACTATAAACCCACTTAACAGCAAGCTCCACTGCTCTCCTTGAAAGAATAGCACAAGTAGCAGGTGACACAAGAAGACTCTTCTCCGCCTCCACTGCACTAGTTGCAAAACTTTTAAATATATGTTTTGACTTTAAAAAGTCAAAGTTGGTACACAATAAAATCCCCTCCCCATGGGCATTTGATATATATTACTTTTATCGAATTATATGTATATTTTAATATTAATTATGTTTAACTATCAATAGATTTAGTTGCTATTTTTATAAATTAAAAGTGGACTAGGAAAGCATTTATCGTCAGATTTTGTATTTATCATTTAATTATCCATAGCATGCCTTATTGTAAAAAAAATATAGAGTACTTTCGTACTCTATAACCGATTATATCATATAGTAAAACAATTGTGATTGGTAACAGTAAAATTATACCTTTTAAATTTTTGACACCTTCGTAATATGAAACTTAAACACAGGGTATTTGGGTATTACTTCAGCGTATACCTTTTACTTTTTTAGAGGTAGTTATTGGATATTTTTGTAATTTGTATATCAAAACTACAAGGAAAAATTTATTGTATCTAGATTACGTAAAGTTTTAAATAGCATTTATTAGATTGATTTAAGAATCTAACATATATAAAATACCTTCATTAATAAACTCTAAATCTTTAGTATATAAAAACATTGTTACTGAATTGAGTAGTAGTCATATTCTACTAATTAACAGTTATCGGGGCTAAATACTCATAACCATCTACCACAGTTACTTTTTGTCCATCTCCATTTGTTACTACTACATCGTACTTTCCAGGAGTACTATTTGATGGTATTCTTACACGTATTTTCCCAGTATTGTAATAGTTAAGTAAATCAACTTTGTTTCCGCCAATCTCAACGGATAAGTCATCACCGTTTACAAAATTAGTACCAAGTATATATACAAGTTCTCCACCTTTAATACTTCCTACATTAGGCGTAATTTGACTAATTGTTGGTGCTAGTATTGGTGTGGCTAAATATTTGTATGCATTAACCTTTGTAACACTTTTACCGTTACCATTAATTATTTTAACATCAACATCTCCCGCTACAGCTACAGCTGGCACTCTTACGCGTATCTTTCCAGTATTGTAATAGTTAAGTAATTCAGCTTTATTTTCTCCAAAAAATACTTCAATATCATTTATGAAATCTTTTCCATAAATATACACTAATTCTCCACCTTCTATCTTACCTTCTATACGGTTTAAACTAGTGATTTCTGCTACTCTTTCAATATAAGTATATTTCATAGGAGCAGCTACACATTCTCCATCTGGATTAGTTACAATTACTTCTACATCTCCAGGAATACCCTTTGGAACCTTCACCCCTATTTTAGTGTCTGCAACATAACTTGTTGGAGTTACATTACCACCTATTGTTACAATTGATTCCTTAAGAAAACCTTGTCCTGTAATATATATATAATTGCCTCCTTCTTCATATCCACTAGTATTAGATATTGATTTAACCTCTAACGGTAACACTGGTGGAGGTGTTAAATATTCATACCCATCCTTCACCGTTAACTTTTGTCCATCTCCATTAATAAATACCACATCATACTTTCCAGGAGTATTATTTGCTGGTACTTTTATACTTAGTTTTTTTGAACCATAAAAGTGTTCTAAAGGAGCTTTATTTCCACCAATCTCAACGGATAAGTCATTACTATTTAAAAAATTAGTACCATAAATATTTATAATTTCTCCACCCTCAACATTTCCTGAATTAGGTGAAATATTCGTAATAGTTATGTCCTGATTTCCATAATAAGAAAACTCAGCTTTAGCTTTCTGGTTATCATCATTAGTAACTGTAAGTATAGTATTTCCTTGAACCCCTGGAGGTGTTACTGCTTCAATTGTATTGCTATCAATAAATACTACATTGGTACATTCGTTATTATTAATGCTAACCTTAGCACCGTTTCTAAAGTTACTGCCTTTAATTATTATTTTTTCTCCACCATTAGCATGACTACTATTATTAGTAACTGATGTAATAACTGGTGGGTGATTTTTTATTTCTAACACCTTGTTAGGAATATCATAAGTCTGTTCATTTCCTTCATAATTTTTGTATGTTATGACAGATTTAGAAGCTACATTATATTTTCCCACAGGTGTATCTGATTTTGGTCTTATTTTATAGCTCAATTCTAAAGTGTCTGCTTTTAACTCTAAAATATTCCATGTTAATGTATTACCATCAACATGAGGTTTTGGTATATTATTATCATAAGAACCTGGAACTATTTCAAATTCAGGTGAAACTTCTTCTGTGATCTTAACATTATAAGCGCTTGCAACTCCTATTTCGTTGACTATAGCTCTGTATATATCTATCAATCCAACAGAACCTAATACAAAGTGATGATGACTACTCGTTGTCGCCATATCCTTCAATAGTATGTTAGGTGAACTTGTATCTGGATTTTCATTAGGTCCAAGTAGTGCAATAGTATAAAATACAATTCCTGCATTTTTAGCTTCCTCTGCTGCTTTCAAAGCATCGCTACTACTATTAGCTTGTCCATCAGTTAGTAGTAAAATTACTGGTTGTGCATCTTTTCTTTCATTCTCTAAAAGTTTAGCTGCTTCTCTGATAGCATAGCCTGTTTCAGTGCCACCACCGCATTCTATACCATCTATATAGTTTTTCAACGAATTAGCATCATTAGTTAATCCTTTAGTACCAACATAGTTAGTAGAACTAAAATCAACTAATCCTAAATTATGTTTATCGAAATCTATCAAATCAACAAACTCTTTTGCAGAATCTTTCATTGCACCAAATCTATTGTCATTCTGCATGCTTCCTGACTTGTCCAAAATTAGTACAACATCATTTGGTTTTACCACATTTACAGGTGGCTTACCTGTAACTTTTATGTTTATTTCAGCTTCACCATCAGGGGTAATAACTCCAGGATTAACATCTCTGATAGCAGTTACATAATTTTCTACTGCCTCAGCTTCTATGCTAAAGGTATTAATAAATACACTTAAAAACATAAGAAAAGCTAAAACTCCACTTATTTTCTTTTTCATATAGTCCCTCCTAAAAATATTATAATTATACTTTTATTGATATTTTCCATTAGTTTACCAATTAAAAATACATTCATATCATAACATATATTTATAATGTTTTGAATAAAATTATATTTTATTATAATAATTTAAATTTTACAATTTATATAATTTCTCTTTTTCAATCTTAAATGTATTAAAATTATAGATCTTCATTTTTTAGTTAAGTATCAAAACTTAACAGTATTGACACCACTTAAAGAATAACCTATACTCAATATATAAAGCAGTGTCAAAACTAATATTCAAAAGTAAGGTGATTATATGGGTAATATCATAGGATATATAAGAGTATCAACCAAGGGACAATTAGAAGGTAATTCAATAGAGGATCAAAGGAAGAATATATTAGATAGATATTCTAATGCTAAAATAATTGAGGAAAGTTATAGTGCAGCTAAAGACAGATATGTATTTAATAAATTATTAGATGATATAGAACCTGGAGATACTTTGGTTGTAACTAAGCTTGATAGATTCTGTAGAACAACAAAAGAGGGATTACAGTATATAGATAAGCTAATGGGTAAAGGGGTTAAAATCCATATTCTTAATATGGGGTTAATTGAAGATACACCAATGGGAAGATTGATAGTAACTAATTTACTAGCCTTTGCAGAATTTGAAAGAGCAATGATAATAGAACGTACTCAAAGTGGTAAGGCTATAGCGAAAACAAAGCCAGGATTTAAAGAGGGTAGGCCTAAGAAACATAGTCCTAAACAAATAGATCATGCTTTAGATATGCTGATAATAAATGGTGGTAATTCTAGCTATGCAGAAGTTGCAGAAATCACAGGAATAAGTAAAAGTACCCTTATAAGGGAAGTTAACAAAAGAAAACTATAGGAGGAATATAGATGAATACAAACGAAGAAGTCATTAAAGCTCTACTAGATCAGCTAAGGATGAAAGATAAGCAGATTGAAGAATTACATAAAATCATAAATAAGTTACTGGAAGAGAAAAACACAGCAACAGAAAATCTCAACTATAATGAGGGTTTTTGGGAAACTGTAAAGAATCGAAAGGATTAATAAGAAATCTATAATTATATGATTCTACATGAAATTAGGGAGTATAGGGATGTAATTACAATTGTATGTTCGAACAGAAAAGGATATTTATCCTTAGATTTTGTATTTATCATTTATAAAACACAAGGGAGCATAGCTCCATAACTTAATCAGTTATTTTGCGACGCCCCCTTAAACTTTAATACCAAGAAATGATATTAAAACCATCTACATATTTTGAAACAGTTTTAATACCATGAACCTAGCTTTAATTTTTATTTCAATTTTTCAAGTTCAACATGTCATTACACAAATTAAGTGTAATTTATTTTAAAACAATTCCCCTTTAAAAGCCCTTTGCATAAGGGAGTTAAAGTTGTTTTCTAACTCTTTAAGACTTTGTTCTAGAAGCTTTTTTTGTTGCTCTATTTTTTCTACTTGAGCGGCAAATTTGTTTTGGAGAGGGAGTGGAGGTACTATTACTTTTAAACTTGATAGCATTTGTTGATTCAAGTTATTTATATTAGCACCACGGCTATCTTTCTTAAGTGACTTTTTAAAGTTTTGGTCTAAAAATAATTGAATTAAGAAATCAGGTATTACTTCTCTACATTGATTTCTATATCTTATACAAAAACCACTATATATTGTCTTTTCCTCTAATTCTCTAACTAAAATACTTCTTCCTACTAATTCTTTACTACCATTTGAACGAACAAATATGATATCACCTTTTTTAAGTAAATATTCTTCGTTTGGTTCTTGTTGTAATTCTAATGTAGGTAATATATTAGAATTATTTATTGTATTTCCATACTTAAATTCACTAACTCCAAGAAATTTTATATTAAATCCTGAATCACTTTGCTTATAATTCATTCCATTTTTAAAGTAACCCAATGTTCCTAAGTCTCTAATATCCCATCCTTTTGGATTTAAAACTGCATCCCCAAACATCTCATAAAACAAACTCTTCACCAGCTCATCATAAGCTTCAATTTGTTCTTTTCTTTTGTCTATGAGGGATTGGGCCTTGTCTAGGATGGTTGCTATTTTTTGTTGAATTTTTATATCATATTTAGGAATAAGTATGTCCTCTAGGACGCTTTTTTGTATATGCGGAATAGTTGCACCCATGCATTTATCTCTTAGAGTTTTTGATTGTGCTTGCATATATCTGCCAATAAAAGGTGTGTATACTAGCTTATTATCAGTTCGTAATAAAGCTAATGTACTTCCTATTGCTCCTTCAATTCCATATCCGATAGTACCAGCATTTGCACCATCCCATGCTATTATTAAATCCTCTTTTTTAGCAAATACATATTTTCCATTAGACATACAATACTTAATATTATTATTATTTCTTAAATCATCTATTTGAATATATCTAACACTATCATTATTAATTTCTTCTAAAGCATCAACCTTTTTACCTTTTGTAATTTTATATAAATCACCTAATCTAATATATTCCATATCTTCTCTACCCCTCAATCATCTCACTTAGCTCTTCAATGCCTTGACTTATCTCCATCTCTAACTCTCTTATTTTCATAAGAATCTCTTGTGGGTGAGGATATTTTACTTCTTCATAAACAATTTCTTTGTATTTATTAATTGAAAGGTCATAGCCGTTATCTTTGATTTCTTCTACATCAACAAAGAAACTTTGGTCTGTTGGTTTTCTATCTACCTCTTTATCTAGGTTATTAAATCTTTCAATGATATCTGGAATGTCACTGCCTTCTATTTCTTGTCTTTTATCATCTAGGGAGTAACCATCTGATTTCATGTCATAGAACCAAACCTTGTCTGTTCCACCTGAGGCTGTTTTTGTGAAGATTAGAATGGCTGTGCTAACTCCTGCATAGGGTTTAAATACACCGCTTGGCATGGAGATAACTGCTTCTAATTTATTATTATCTACTATTTCTCTGCGGATTTCTTTATGAGCTTTACTGCTTCCAAAGAGTACTCCATCGGGTACTATAGTTGCACTTCTTCCACCAATTTTAAGACTTCTAAGGATTAATGCTAAGAATAGTAGTTCTGTTTTCTTTGTCTTTGTCACTTTAAGTAGCTCAGCACTTACTGCCTCATAGTCAAGGGAGCCTTTAAAAGGTGGGTTTGCAAGGACTAGGGTATATTTTTCCTTGTCTGTATTTTTCTCTGATAGACTATCCTTATATTCAATGTTTGGATTATCGACTCCATGAAGGAGCATGTTCATAGCACCGATACGAAGCATGGTTCTATCCATATCAAAGCCATGAAACATATGGTTATTAAAGTGATCCTTAAGTCCTGCATTTAAAAATAGGTCTGATTCATTTTCTCTTAAATACTCCTGGGCAGCTACTAAAAAACCTGCACTTCCCATGGCAGGGTCAACAATTACATCACTGGGTGTTGGCTTCATAAGGTTTACCATCATTCCTATGATGTGTCTTGGTGTACGGAACTGTCCATTTGTACCAGCTGTAGCTACCTTAGAAAGAAGATGCTCATATAAATCTCCCTTAGTATCTCTATTCTCCAGGTCAATACCATCAATTCCATCTACAATCTTAGAAAGCATCTGTGGAGTTGGAATTTTAAAGATAGCATCTCCCATATATTTTGAATAAGCTGAGCCTCCATCTTCATGAAGATTCTTTATAAATGGAAACACCTTATTTAAAACTATGTTGTACATTTCTGTAGCTTCCATATTCTTAAACTGGCTCCATCTAAGGTTCTTATTCTCTTTTTTAAACATACCCTCATAGGTAAGACCAAGAAAAGCTGCTTCATTTTCCTTTGTAGTTTCTATATCATCAAGACCTTTTATAAATAATAAATATGTAAATTGCTCTATAACCTCAAGAGGGTTTGTAATGCCACCTGTCCAAAAGGTTTCCCATATCCTATCAACTTTACTTTTTAATTCTCCTGTAAGCATAATGTCCTCCTAATGTGTCTTTATTCTTAAAATCATTATATAGTTGTTATTATAATTAATTACTAGCATTATTATAGCATTATTATTGGTTATTGATAATGTCTAAGCATCCAATTCCCTAGAGATGAATTTATATATTCCTTATATGGTGTGCTATAAATCAAATTGTAGCCAGGGTTATTTTTGTGTTTTATTTGTAACAGTTTTTGTAACAAATTATGTAATGTTATCTGTATCAAACACCTTCTAAGCTTTACTTCAAGTCATTTTTTAATTTGAATTTGGTGACAACTTTAGTTGTTACCAATGCTGAGAGATAGTCTTTAATAACTACCTAAAAGCTTTTGAAAGGCACTTTGAGAACCTTAATTTAAACAGATAGATTTATATTTAGCAGCGACAAGGTTTCCTTGTTACTGCAGCTTAAGGATAGTCTTAAATTAATATTATTGGAAGTGTGAGAAAAAGTGGACCAACTTTAAAAAGTTAGTCCACTTTTTCTGACACTTCCACCAGGTTTTATTATGTAGAGTATTTGTAGATGTTAATGAAAGGTTTAATTCTAGAAAATTATTTTTAAAAAATTAAATATATATATTTATATAATCCTATTTATCCCTAAGAGGTTTAATGTTAGTTATATCAATGCTTTAAGGATGAAATAACATAAAAAGCTAAAAACATGATAAGGATGATTTTCAAATGTCAAATCAAAAATTAATTTTTAGTAATGATGGAACAATTAAAACTATTGATAATTATGTATTATCCAAAGAGGAAGAGTCATTCCAAACATTTATCAAGGGATTAGCAGTTGATTCAAAGATAGAATATTATTAACTTTGAAATTAAGGCATGGGATCATATGATAATCACCATGCCTTTAAAATATTTGTTATAAAAATATATTTACAAAAAACTTTTATACTTTAAATTTAAAACCCTCTTCCATAGACCGGGGTATTCATAGAATTTAGTCTTATCTTACAATCTACATAGTATCCGCCACCTGTTCCAGATATAAAATTTTGACCTTTATCACGTAGACAATAAATTCTCATAAAGTCTAACCTTTTATCTCCACATTGTGTTGGTTTGTTCTGCCAACGAGCATAAGGTATTACTATAGTTCCAGCTGGATATGTTTTTACAAACTTTCCTGCCATATTATACATATCTACTGGTGCATCAGTAAGGAAGCCATATTCGGATGTAGATCCTATCCTGAATGCATACTTGGACCAATCACTAATTTTTGTATTCATATTTATACGTCCTCTAACCCATTTACTTGAAGGATTTAAAAACTGAATTATTCTTGTTATAGGCCCATCCTCTATAACTGTAAACCTTTCTCTATGATATAATTCACCTATTTTTATATTTTTCTCTATATCATTTGCTGAATATACTGGTATACTCGCACCTGACATATTAACTGCTAAATATCCCATTTGTACCTCCTAAATACTTATTTATTAATTATAGGTTAGCTAACTCTATATCAATAAAAGATGTATTTAGTTAAGAAGTGTAAACTGATTATAATGGTATTTTACTAAAACTATTTATTTCTTCAAAATAAACTAAGATAATATAAATACTAATATTCTCTTAGATAGGATATACCTACTACACTATTAGTATCAACAGTTTCATTACCACTTTCATAACTTATTATAGGATGAACCAAGTTTACAATGAAATTACCTTTGCTAGAAGAAAAAATTAAATTTGTGTTTTTTATTTCATTATTTTTATTAAATTTCTCTCTTTCTTTTTTTATATCATCTGGTAACACCTTGTAAATTAAATCTAATGCCTCATCATAGGTTATGTCAGTTGGATTAACTTCACATGCATAGGTGTAATCTTTTAATATATATCCATATTTTTTATCATCAATATTAGGTATTTCACTTAACCGTGAACTAGAAACTAAATCATCTTCACTCTCGTAAAAATAATAAGATTTTTGTGCTACTTTGTATGTCAAATCCTCTTTTTTTACATTTTTATATCTTTCTGAGATTATAGTATTATCTATTTCATCTTTGTCAGTATTATCAATAATAGGGTTACTAGAAGAAATATCTTTATTTGGTATTTCTTCTTTTACATTAGGTTTATCTCCACATCCTACCATTAATAAGGACATTATGAATATACCAATATAAATAAGTTTAAATTTTTTCATAAAAACCTCCGAAATTTTTTATATGATTAATAATTATATTAACATAAAAAGAAATCTTTCCCAACATCAATATTGGTTTATTTTGTTTAATACTTTATTTTAGTTGTTTGGAACTCAGGTCAATTGTTGTAAACTAATATTTTTATATTTCTAATAAAAATATTAGTTTACATTTAATAAGAAATATCATTTATACATTATGAGATTAAAAAATAAAGGAGTGTTTATTATGGATCAAATGGTTAAAACCACACAGGAATGGTTAAACAGAACTTACGGTAATGATTCAAGGTTTAATATTATTCCTACAAATGGAGAAACAGGATGGACTACCATATATGCTCTAATAAGAGCATTACAAATTGAACTTGGTATTCAATATACCGCAGATAGCTTTGGACCTTCAACACAAAGCTTATTTAAACAAAGATATCCTAGTGGAATAATTCAGCAAGAATATCCATCTACTTTCGAAAGTAATATTTATGGCATTATTCAAGGTGCATTATGGTGTAAGGGGTATAGTACTGGTTCTAGTGATATAACAAAACATTTTTATGGCGGAACCGGAAATGCAATAATTAAATTAAAGAAAGATGCTGGAATGAGTAATCCTGATTCTTCAGTTACTCTTAATGTAATGATAGCATTATTATCAATGAATCAATATGTAACATTAATAGATTATGGCGGAACTGATGAAATAAGAGAAATTCAACAAAGATTAAACCAGAATTATGAAGATTATATAGGCCTTATTCCATGTGATGGAGTATATGGTAGACAGATGAATTTGGCTTTAATTACAGTAATGCAGGCAATAGAAGGATTATCACCTTTAGAGGCCACTGGATACTTCGGAGATACAACAAAAAGATTATGTCCCATATTACCTGATACTGCAAATGTACTTGAAAAGTATAAAGAAAATGCTGCAGTTAAATTGCTAAGATATGCACTATGTTGCAATGGCTATTCTATAGACATATCCAGCGAAGAATTTGACAGTACATTAGTGAGCAAAATTAAAGAGTTTCAACAACATTATATTTTAACGGTTACTGGTACTGCAAACTTAGATACATGGATGTCTTTATTATTAAGCAAAGGAAATCCAGATAGAAGTGCTAAAGCTTGTGATTGCGCAACAATCTTAACACAAGGAAAAGCTACATCATTATATAATGCAGGTTATCGTTTTGTAGGCAGATACTTAACTGGTACAGTGGGTATAGCACATGAACCAAAATCCTTAACAAAGGGGGAGCTTTTTAATATTTTTAATGCTGGATTAAATGTATTTGCAATATATCAAGACAATGACCCTTCTGTAGAATACTATAACTTAATGCAAGGTGCTGCAGATGCTACAAAAGCAATTAAAGCAGCGAAGGAACTCGGAATTCCATATGGAGAGATAATTTATTTTGCAGTAGACTATGATGTTATGGATGGTCAAGTTACATCTAATATATTCCCATATTTTTTAGGTATAGCAAATGTTATGAAGTCTAATCTAAATATTTATAAAGTTGGAGTATATGGTGCAAGAAATGTTTGTAGTAGAATGAGTAAAGCAAATCTTTCTTGTAGTAGTTTTGTTTCTGATATGTCAACTGGGTTTAGTGGAAACATGGGATATCCAATTCCTAGTGATTGGGCATTTGATCAGTTCCATGAATATATGTTCAGTTCTACAGATGGAGAATTTGGACTAGATAAAGATGCTTATTCTGGAAGATATAGTGGATTTAACAAATTAATTAACCATATTGATGATGAGGTTCAAGATGAAGAAACTGATAAGTTGATTCTAGAGAAAGCTAGGAAATTTCTAAATGTATTTGATCTGAAATATAACGGTGAGATTACTACCAATAAAGAGATTGTAGCTGATTTAGGGCCAATAGAAGTAAAAGTTATTGTAGGCAGAACAAAGAATCTTCTTCCTGAAAATGGTGAAAATTATGTTACACTAAGTGTTGTAAATGGAAAAATCCAAGATCCACAATATACTCTTGCTGAAAAGACATATAATAATTTTACAACATCATTAAAAACACAAATAGATGGCAATAACAATATGAGTGCAATGATGTCTTTAGCTATAGAAGTTGAAAATGGTTCAATTAGTTATAGTATAGGTATTAATGACAAAAATCAACTTTTCTATACTTACTACGTTGAACATGAATTAAAATTAAATAAGGTAATGTATTTTGAAATGACTGTTACTATAAAAGAACCTAAAAAATACTTAGAAACAGAATCTGAATGGGATGAAATTAAAGAAAAAGTAGCAAAAGGTGTTATAATAGTTGCAGTTGGTGCTATAGTAGCTGTTGCTCTCATCTATGTAGGGATACCAGCTTTAGTGGCAGCCCCTGGTTTACTTTTAGAAATATTTAATAAAGCTACATTATCTGCCTTATAAAGAAATTAGATAGTAATATTTTTATAGATTAAATATACTAAAAAATTTTATATATTTTCTAAACTTGACATTAAAATAAAATATTAAGAGATACACATTTATTTAGTGATCATCGATTGAAGATATTGCTCTAATTTTAGTAAACTTATAATCTTAAAGGAAATGCCATATAACACATTTGTAGTGTATATAATATTTTAATACTAAGTAAGCATATAAACAAGTTATCCTAATTATTATAATTATAATAGTTAGGATAATTTGTTTATATTTCTTCAGTTATTATACATTTATTACTATGAAATCTAAATTTACAAGTATCAGTTACCATAAAAAGTATGTTGACAATGTGATTTTATATGTATATAGTTTACATAGAATACATTATAAGGGGGGAACTTAATGGATTTATTATTACAAGTACAATATAAAGGAGACAATGATAAAGAAGATGAATTGGTGAGATTTACTGATATGTTATTTAATACTCTAAAAGAAGCATATATAAAATCGAGAAAAGTTTTTTATATATTAGGTACAATTTCTATAATGACATTGATATATCTTATGTGTATTATGCATACAATTATAATTTTGTTAATTGGAATAATAGTTATTTCCTCAATAGTATATGTTATGATAACTTTTAAAAAAATATCTATTACATACATATTAGGAAAATATTCCGAGGATTTTTTATCTAGTCATTCTAGAACTTTTACGCTCAACTTTTACGAAAATGCTATAGAAATTAAATTTGATGAGCAAAACTCACGAAAATTAGTTTATTCTTGGGTAGAAAAGGTATATGAAACAGTAGATATGTTCATTATTAATGATATTACTTGGATTTTTAAATCAAAGTTAAGCAAAGAAGAGATAGTGGCTATAAAAGATATATTAAAAAATAAATTTGAAGATAAATATATAGAATTGAATTAATTTATGGGGGGGATTTCAGTGAATCAATTATTAGTAGTTGAATATGATAATAATTTAAGTAATTCAGCTAATGAAATATATCTAATGAAATGTTTAACTCATATTAAAAAGAGAGAAAATAAAACTCTAATACTTTCAATATTTCTATTTGTGGCATGCATTATAGGTTTTATATCGCTTTTTTATGAGGGAATATATGATGAGTTGGGTATATTTATTATATGTACTACAGTGCTTATTGTATTAGCTCGAAGAATTACTTTGAAAAAAAACATAAAAAGTAAATGTAACATTTATAATAAATATAAAAAATTTAATCTTACATTCTATGATGAGTTTCTAGAGTTTAATGTAGACAATAAGTATATTAAAAAAATATCATATTCCAAATTTAAAGAATTATATGGGACTAAAGATATATTTTTAATAAATTCAATATGTTGTATATATAAAAATTGTATAGACCCCAATGTTAGTAATGAAATAGAAAATATTTTAATGGATAAGTTAGGAGACAGATATAAGCAATTAGATATTAAATAAATGTATATGTAAATTGTTGTTTAAGATTATTCCATTTTCATATTGTTATGGATTACTATATTATACTAAATTAAATCAATTTATATATTGTAAATGAGGACATAAAAGAGTCTATTTTAAAATAGACTCTTTTATGTCC